>JAIYDP010000382.1 GCA_027487435.1 Verrucomicrobiaceae bacterium
CCTGTGCTGTCATCGCGGCTTCCTACGCGAAACTCGAATTCGGGATTGAATTCTTGACTTGGATGATTCGAGCGAACAGCGAATTCAGAGTCTGTCCAACTGACATCTAGCTCTACTAGATCATCCGCATATAAATAAATTGTCTGACTTAGCTTTTCGAGGCTAATGATTGCTCTCCCGCGCAATTTGGAATAGCTGGGACCAGCTTCCCACCTGATTGCATGGTTCTCAGAATAGTAAGAGTCTTTGTCGTTTGAGAGTGCTTCAAGGGCAGCAAACGATCGATACAATTCATCGCCGAGTGCAATGAATCGTGGGTGAAGCGCGATAGTGGGGTTAATCTTCATTTGGAAGCGAACAGAATTTATTCGTATCCACCCATGATCGGATATCACGGTGGGAATGGACGAAGAGACTTTTGAGGATTTCCTCGATTTTGCAAGAGTTTTTAAAAAAACGTGAGCATATCAGCGCCAAAAAGCAGGGGGCGGAGTGGGGAGGATTCCTTTGGGGATATTTTCCCGAAAGCCGACCGATCGCGCTGAAATTCGCGCCATCATTTGGATCTTGGGATGATGAGCGCAAAACATGATTTTTCCAATTCTTTCCAATAAAGTGTTCCTCTGAACATTTTTCTTTTGACAGGCGGCTTGTTGCTATGCTTTCTTCGTTCACGTCATGAGCACTAAGAACATATCACGTTGCTGCTGGAGAAAGGATTTAGCTGGATTTCGCGGGCTTTCGGAATCGGAACGTTGTGGATTTTTGTTGGTTTTGGAGTGGTTCGAGAATTACCGACTACGTTGTGATTTGGTGGCGAATCGCGAGGCCGCGGTGCGCTTTTGGAAAGAAGAAGTGTTGCGGGAGGATCGGCCTCGGGAAAAGTGGCAACTGGAGCAGTGGGGCGATGCCATGCAGTGGTATTTGAAGTGGTTGGGGGATTGCCAAGTCAAGGGAGCGGATCATCGAAGTGTGGCCGAGCGGGTGCGCGGGGCGGTGCATTCGGCTTGTGCTCGGCGGGGTTTAGCTCCGCGGACGAAGCAGTGTTATGGTGCGTGGGCGGCGCGGTATTCGAATTATGCGGGCGATGAACGGGCGGTGATGTTGGTGGAGACGGCGACTCGGTTTTTGACATCGGTGGTGGAGGATGAGGATTGTGCGTATTCCACGCAGAAGCAGGCGTTGAATGCGTTGGCGTTTCTGTTTAAGTGTGTGCTCGGTGAGGAGGAACCGGTGTTTGGGGTAAAGTTGAAGAAGACGGGGACGCGGGTTCCTGTGGTGCTGTCTAAGGAAGAGGCGCGGAATGTGCTATCGAAAATGGAGGAAGAGGAGTCGAAGGAAGCGCGATATGGCTTGGCGGCGCGGATTCAGTATGGTGCAGGCTTACGTTTATCGGAGGTGATGAGGTTGCGGATGCAGGATGTGGATTTGGAGCGAGGGACGGTGACGGTGCGGGCTGGCAAGGGGGATAAGGATCGGATGTCGGTATTACCGCGAAGTTTGGTGAAGGAGGTCGTAGCGCAAATGGAGTATGGTCGGGAATTGTGGGAGAAAGATCGGCAAGCGGGCGTCGCGGGAGTGCATATTCCGGGGGCTTTAGCGAGGAAGTTTCGGAGAGCGGCAGAGACGTTTGGATGGTTTTGGTTGTTCCCTGCGAAGCAGGTATCGGTGGATCCTGAGTGCGGTGTGGAGAGAAGACATCACATGCACGAGAAGGTGTATAATGAGGCGATCAAGCGTGCGACAAAAGAGGCGGGTATGGAGAAGCGTGTGACGAGCCATGCGTTCCGGCATTCGTTTGCGACGCACTTGCTGGAGAGTGGTACGGATCTGCGGCGCATCCAAGATTTGCTAGGACATGAGGATATTACGACGACGGAGATCTATTTGCATGTGGCGAGGGGTGAGAATGGAATGGGTGTGAGGAGTCCATTGGATGTTTTGTGAGGGAGGAGTGGGTCGTGTCGCGTAAAAAGGCTTTGCCTCACGCGATCACCGCGTAAAAGGCTTCACCCACGCGATCACCGCGTAAAAAGGCTTTGCCTCACGCGATATGGGGCTCATGGAGAGAATTTCTAGCGCACCTCCGGTGCGCGGGTTGGTTTTGTGGATTTGATTCCGGTGGTTGTCACCACCGGCTACCTTCTTTTGTCCCACTGGGACGGAAGACAAGACCAACGTGGGAGTGCCGAAGAAGTGTTTGAGGTGTCGGATGGCAGTCAGGGGAATTTTTTGGCACGCTACCGCCATTGGTCGATCTTGCGGATGAGGCAAAAAACCTTGGGGCGAAAGTGGGAGGTTTGAGGAATCAATGCCACGATTGATTGGCGATACTCTATAAGAAAACGGCGGGAGGGGAAGAAGGAAATTATGAATTATGAATTATGAATTATGAATTATGAATTATGAATTATGAATTATGAAGACTCGGAATCGATGCAATTCTTGGCCAATTTTTTTTCCCTACTCGACTTATGCTGGTTGTTGTTGCGTGATGCAGTGTAGGGTGCCGCCTTCTTCTACGAGGTCGAGGCAATCGATGCCGACAATTTCGCGGTCGGGAAAAATTTCGCGCATGATGTCGAAGGCGCGCTGATCGTTGCGTTTTTGGCGAAATTGCGGCAGCAAAACGGCGTGATTGAGCAGAAGATAATTGACGTAGGAAGCTGGCAACACCGGCAAGCGCCAGCCGGGGACTTCGCAGGCTTGTGGTAGGTGCATTTCTAACAGATCGAAGCTACCGCCGCGGCTGTTTTTCATGGCGGAAAGGTCATGCCAATTGCGCGCAAGCACTTGGTGGTTCGGCGAAGATGGATCATTTTCCAAGCAGGCGAGAATGACATCGTCGCGAACGAAGCGTGCGAGGTCGTCGATGTGGCCGTCGGTGTCATCGCCCTCGATGCCGCTGTGGAGCCAAAGAATCTCGGAAACACCGAGCCCAGCGCGCAGATGTTGCTCGATGTCGCCACGGCTTAGATGCGGATTGCGATTCGGGTTCAGCAGCACCGCTTCGGTGGTGAGCAGTTGGCCCGCGCCGTTGATTTCGATGGCGCCGCCTTCGAGGATCATCGGGCAAGGGAAGTGACGCATTGCGAGCGCGGATGCGATTTTTGCGGGGATGGCATCATCCAAATCCCATGGCGGAAATTTTCCTCCCCAGGCATTGAAGCCCCAGTCGGTCACGGCGACTTCGCCGGTCTCACCGTGCTTGACGAAGATCGGCCCGTGGTCGCGACACCAGACATCGTTGTGCGGGTGATCGAAGAGTTGCACGTTGCGCTCGTTGCCTTTGCGGGCGAGGAAACGCTTGCGGATGTCGTCATGCTCGGCGAGAGGCGCATTGATGCGGACGATTTGATAGTGCGCGATGGCAGCAGCGATTTCGGCAAATTTATCTGCGATTAAGGCATGTTTGGCTCCGCCCCAATGTCGTTCATCGGTGACGGGCCAACTCAGCCAGGTGGCTTCTTGCCATGTCCATTCGGCAGGCATGGCGAATCCTGAGGCGTGAGCTTGGCTGGTGTGTGTCATGGGCTATGGATTAGAGTTGGTTCATTTTCGGAACATGAAATAGACTGCGCCAGCCAAGCAAACGCCCGCAGCGAGGTAATTCCAGGTGATTTTTTCTTTGAGAAAAAAGATCGCAAAAGGGACAAACACGGTGAGCGAAATGACTTCCTGTAGGATCTTCAATTGCGAAACGTTCATCACTTGATGGCCGAGGCGATTGGCGGGAACTTGGATGAGATATTCGAAAAGCGCGATGCCCCAGCTGACGAAAGCCGCGATGATCCATGGCTTGTCCTTCATATCGCGCAAATGCGCATACCATGCGAAGGTCATGAAGACATTCGACAAACTCAGCAAGCCGATGGTTTTCCAGTAGATCATAGGCCGATTTGCCGTGACGCTTCATAAAGCACGATGGCGACAGCGGTGGAAAGATTCAAACTGCGGGTGCTGCCTTCTTTCATCGGGATACGAATGCTCTGCATGCCCGCGCCGAAGACCATCGATTCGGGGAGTCCGCGTCCCTCGCAACCGAAGACGAGGTAGTCGCCATCGGCAAAGGGTGTGTCCCAAAGTCCGCGTTTGGCTTTGGTGCTGAGATACCAATAGCGAGCATCAGCGCCGGCGGCGGCCTTGAGTTGATCGAAGTCATCCCAAACATGAAGATCGACTTCTTTCCAGTAATCCAAACCGGTGCGGCGGACATACTTGTCCTCTAACGAAAAACCCAAGGGGTGAACCAGGTGCAGCCTTGCGCCAGTGGCAAGCGCCAAACGTCCCGCTGCACCCGCATTGTGCGGGATTTCTGGGGCGACGAGCACGATGTTGAGCATGGCGGGTTACTTGCGTTGAAGGAGGCTGCGGCCCGTCATTTCTGCGGGTTTTTCGACGCCTAACATAGCGAGCAAAGTCGGTGCGACATCGGCGAGAATGCCATTGCTGATGTTGTAGTCCTTTGCATCATCGGCAACGTAAAGAACATGCACCAAGTTCGTGGTGTGCGCGGTGTGAGGTGAGCCATCGGGGTTGCGCATCACCTCGCAATTTCCATGATCTGCGGTGATGAGCAGCTTGCCGCCGAGTTCGAGACAACGTTCCACCAACAGCCGCACGCCGAGGTCGATGGCTTCGCAGGCATGAATGCCAGCCTCGACGACACCCGTGTGGCCAACCATGTCCGGGTTGGCGAAATTTACGATCACGAGGTCGTAGCTTTCCATGCGTCGATAGACCTCAAAGGCCACATCGGGCGCGCTCATTTGCGGCTTGAAGTCGTAGGTTGGCACCTCCTTGGGGCTAATGGCAAGGTAGCGATCTTCGCCGGGGTAGGGAGGCTCGATGCCGCCATTGAAGAAGAACGTGACGTGGGGATATTTTTCCGTTTCCGCACAACGCAACTGATTTTTCCCTGCAAGTGAAACCGCTTCGCCGAGGATCATGGTGAGCGATTGCGGCGCGAAAATGATCGGGCAATCCGCGCCATAGCTGGTCAAGGTGACGTAGTGAACTTGAGGAACGACTTCGCGATCAAAGCCATCGAAATCAGGCTTCAGGAAAGCATCGGTGAGTTGGCGGGTGCGGTCGCTACGGTAATTGAACCACAGGAAAACATCGCCATCGCGCACCCGTTGTGTGTCGCCATGCGAAAAGATCATCGGCAGCAAAAATTCATCGCCGCGAGGTTCGTTGGCGTAGGCTTGTTGAATCGCAGCGGATGGGGTTAGCGAGCTTTGTTCGCCGCGGCCGAAAACAATCGCATCCCAGGCGAGCTTGTTGCGCTCCCAGCGCTTGTCGCGATCCATCGCATAGTAGCGCCCGATGACGGTGGCGATGCTCGCATGGCTGCCAGCGAGTTGTTTTTCCACGTGAGCGAGGAATCCTGCGCCGCTCGTGGGGGAGGTGTCCCGGCCATCGGTAATAGCGTGGATCAGAGTATCGGTCACGCCAGCGCGAGCGGCCATGTGTGCGATGGCTACGAGGTGATCTTGGTGCGAATGCACGCCGCCATCGCTCACCAGTCCGATCAGGTGCAAGCGCGAATGTTTCGCCTTCGCAAACGCTTCTTGCAGTTGGGGAATATGCTCCATTTCGCCGTCGGCGATGGATTTATTGATGCGCGTGAGGTCTTGATAGACGATGCGGCCAGCACCGAGATTGAGGTGTCCCACTTCGCTGTTTCCCATCTGTCCATCGGGCAAGCCGACATCCATGCCGCTGGCAGAGAGACGAGCTTGAGGGAAATTGGCGTAAAGTTTATCGTGAAAAGGAGTATGGGCGAGCAGAGTGGCGTTGCCATCGCGTTCGGCGCTAGCAGTTCCGCCGGGGTTGACTCCCCAGCCATCGCGAATGATCAAAACAATTGGTTTCTTAGGCATGACGCGACACTGATAGAGCAAGCAAGCCCTTTCGTCTATGCGAAATCGTCAAATGGAAGGCATTTTCCCATCGATGCAGCCACGCACTCTGTTCTTTACATCGTCAGGAAAAAAATCATGCTGTTTCTTGAAAACAATCGTCTTTCACCAACGTCTAACTCTTTGACATTCCACCTCGTATGAAATTTCTATCTTTTGCCGCAATCGCCGCCGCAACCGTCATGCTTTCCGCTGAGCCTGCTGCCACACCTTATGTTCCTGTAACGTTGGCGATCGGTTCCGCCGCGCCAGATTTTGAGCTGCCTGGTGTCGATGGAGCAAAGCACAAACTAGCCGATTTCGCTTCTGCTAAGGTTCTGGCCGTGGTCTTTACCTGCAATCATTGCCCGGAAGCCTACGCTGCCGCTCCACGCCTCCAAGAAACCGCAGATGCCTACAAAGAAAAAGGCGTGGCCGTCGTTGCCATCTCGGGAAATGATCCACTTGCTTTGCGCTCGGACGAACTTGGATACGCACCACACGGCGATTCCTTTGCAGAAATGAAGCTCGCAGCACAAGAGGCGAAATGGACCATTCCCTACCTCTACGATGGCGAAACGCAAGCCGTTACCAAAGCCTACGGTGCTGTTTCCACACCACATTTGTTTATTTTTGATGCCGAACGTAAACTCCGCTACACGGGTCGTGTGGACGAGGGTTTCCGCAAGCACGGGCCGGTGGAAAAAAGCCAAATGCGCGAGGTGATCGATGCTCTGCTCGCTGGCAAAGAGCCTCCCGTCACCACCACCCGTCCTTACGGATGCTCTACCAAATGGTCTTACAAACAAGCTAGCGTCAAAGCCGACAACGAGGCTTGGGACAAGCGCGAAATCACCGTGGACACGCTCGATGGTGCCAAAGCTCAAACGCTTGCTGTAAACGCCACGGAAAACGTACGTTTGATCAACTTCTGGTCCACCACCTGTGCCCCATGCGTAGCTGAAATGCCAGAACTCGTGGAAACAGCACGTCGTTTCCAGAACCGCAGCCTTGAGTTCATCACCATTAGCAATGACCCCAGCGCCTCCTCAAAGCGCGTGCTTCAAGTTCTCAAGAAAAAGAAAGTTGCCACTCCGCACACCCGGATGGATGACCTAAAAGCCCAGGGACGCACCACCACCAACTACCAAGTTGCTGACGGAGCCATGGATGCCGTTGTGGATGCCATTGATAAGAATTGGAACGGCGCTCTGCCTCACACCGTGCTCATTGCTCCCGGCGGAAAGGTATTGTGGACTCATCAAGGTGAACTCGACATCGTGGAGTGCCGCCGCCAAATCGTCAAAGCTCTCGCGGAGTCTCATTGATCATTTCTCAGTATCATTTTCGCTCAAATTACGTCTTCGCGCTCATGCTCCAAATTGTCTTTAACGAAATCAGCGCCGCTGAGATGTCTCGCATGGACACACTCGCCCAACTCGCGTTGCTGGATGAATTTCAAGTCAATCAAAACGACCTCGAACGACTCGATGGCGACAAGTTTGGTCTGATTGAGCGCGATGGCAAAAAGCTCTACCGCTTCCGCACCAATGACTGGCGATTTTACTTTGAAGTGAAAGATTCTACCGTAATTGTCCATCGAGTGCTGCATCGCGGCACGTTTTCCGATTTCCTTTTTCGCTCGAAAATGCCACTCGCAGAAGACGACGAACTTGCCAAATCGAAGCACTTTTGGCAGCTCATCGACGAAGGTCGCAAAGCTCGCCGCCTGTAAACGGGGCATGCTCGCAGCCCTAGATCAATGCTCCATGCGCAGAGAAATACCATCCCGGGTGAGGAAATGTGTCTCTTGAAAGCCATTCTTTTTGACCCAGGCGATGACGTCTTTTTCTGCTTGCGATGAAATTGAACCAACGATTGTTTGATTTATAAAAAGGTCCTCACCTACCACCGATGGAGCATCGAGATTTTGATCATCGATGTGCATGCGCACGAGTTTTCGATTCACCTTGCCCGCGGTTTTCATCCGAGAAATCACCTCTTGGCCGATGTAGCATCCCTTGTTGTAAGAAATCGCCCGAGATTCCAAGCCTGCCTCTGGAGGCAAAAGCCCTTCCTGCAGTTCCATGCCCCAGCGCGGCTCGCCATGGGTGATACGAATGCGCTCCGCATCCAGAAACGATAGCTCACAAGGAGGAAGTATGGCATCCGCAGGCAGCCAATGATCTATGCCAGCCACGCCAATACGAGAAAAGGCAAACGACATTTGCGCTGCAATACCCGATGCCGAACTTGACTCCACCACCTCATGCAGCAAAATCCAAGAATCGCTAACATCCTCGATCTCAGCATCATCGGCGATCAAATATCGCTCCACCCGTGCCAACAAAACCTCGCGCAATTCCCATGGAGCTTCGAGGAAGAGGCTCTTGCCATCTGGCGAAAAAATGCTGCAATATGCCTGCAATCGACCCTTGGCATCAGTAATGCACGTGGCAAACGCACGATCCTTTTGCAATACGGGCAATTGCGCATCTTGAGTGATTTGGCCATTCAGATAGCGCACGGCATCGTTTCCGTGGATGCGCAGCACGCTCCGTTTTCCTACATTCCATAAAGACATCGCGAGGACTCTAGGCAGACAAAACGCCTATGCAATAGCGGCTTGAGAAAAAATTCTTCTTTTGAGTGATTTTTCTATTGCCAAGCGCAACGATTCGAGCATACTTCGCGCCCCGCCACACAGGCAGCCAATGATTCATTCATGGTGACAGCCAGTGAGGTGTGCCTTTTCTAAGGCTCGATAGCTCAGTTGGTAGAGCAGCGGATTGAAAATCCGCGTGTCGCTGGTTCGATCCCGGCTCGAGCCACCTTTTTTCGTTCTTGAAAACAGACTGAATGTAGTTGTGTTTTCCAAGACGTTTTTGGTCTCAAGCCGAATTACGAAGTATATCGCTCAATTCTTGCCATCATTTGCCGTGCAAGGCATTTCAGACCTTGGGGCAGTATCTTTGGATGAAGCCCACTGCTACCATGAAACGCCTAGCACATCAAAGCCTAGCAGCGAGTTTATGGCGCTCTATTATGGATCTCGGGTTCAATGAGCGGAATCTTTTGCCGAAATAAGACGACAAGCACCATCACAGACAACTTCAGGAGACTGATTCTCGGGAATCGTAATCGTCAGAGATACCCGCAATTCGGTGAAAAATCCTTTTCTCACGCCTTTGATGTGAAGGTCTCCATTGTCGCCGATACGATGCTGAAATCTCTGCGAACTGTTCGGCACGCCAAAGCCCTCGGATTTTCCCTCCACCCGAAAGGTTTCCCCGGTCACCACTTTCACCTCTCCTTCCATATCGACGATCACGCGTCGCACTGAAGTAAAATTTTCGCTATTTCGCAGGCTGTAGGATTCTTTGTAGGGCGTTCCTAACAGGCATAATAGCAAAGCCAGCCCGATAACTGGGGCATAACACAGCATTGCCCAAGTTGGAACCTGCCGTTGAAAGGTATGACGCGGGATGTATTTGCGTCCCTCACCCAGTCGCATGGCATGAAAAAGTCCTATCGAGACAAACCACATGATCGCGGCGGCCCATAGCGCGTCGGAGAGAAAATGCCCGCCCTGTGCTGATCTCACCCATCCGATGGTAATACCAAGTATGAGGCCAAAGGCAGCGACCAAGACACGAATCCATGTCATTCGTTTGGGAATCGCCAAAGCCATAGCAAAAAAGAAAAAGCCCATCGTCGCATGTCCGCAGGGAAAACTTTTGCCAAACGACTCTTTGACCCATACAAGAATCGGCTCAAAAGGTTGGGATCCACCAAATTCTATGAGTTGAGACGGGCGCGGCCTCCCCCATAGGCCTTTGAGTAGCGCGTTGGTGATCAAGCCAGAACCGATGAGCAAGGTTAGAACCAAATACCCTGCGACTTTTCTGAAACGAGCTAGATCTTGTCGTCCAATGCCCATGAGAAGAAGCACCAAAGAAATCATTCCGATAAGCAACGCAGGTACAACGCCGAGGTTGTATATTTGAATAGCCCATGGCTCCTCAGCATAGCGCCAAATGGATTTTTCGTAGTCCCAGAAATGACGCTGCACGCGCATATCGAGATCGAAGAGACGAATCAAAAAAGTTGCAAGGAGAACAAAAAATGCAGGAATGATGATCGTAACAAGTCTATCAATTTTTCGAATGCTCACATGCAATTTTTGAATTATTGCTGTTTGTGCGTCAATGAGTATTTGTTGACGAAAATCGTAACAAAATCTCTATTGCGAATTCCTTTGCTTTCTGAATACGCTTCCTTGTAACAACGCAACAATGACTATCGCACGATCATTCCGCTCCGCGTGGCGAGCTTGCAAATGGGGTATCCGTAGAAACGGCATCAAGTTTCTTGGGCTATGGCTTGCGTTTTGTTTGTGTAGCGGATTGATACTCATGCAATACGATGAGCAAACCGTTTTAGCTGCAACCCAATTTAGCGCTGGCTGGTTCACCGCAGAGCGATTGAAATTTGCTGCTCGGATCGTCCACAAATATGGAGATTTTGAGTTTTTTGTTGTGGTGCTGGCAATCATTCTTTTTTTCATCGGGAAAATTCGATCGAATTCGTATTTCACTCGCATCGCCAGCACCTTGTTTTTGGCGGGTGCGATTTCGGGGATTGGCGTTCAAGTGATCAAATTCGCCGCAGGTCGGCCACGCCCACCATTGGTTCAGCAGGGCAAAGCGCGTGCATGGTCATTCTCAGGGCCTAACTTGAGTGCAAAATATCGCTCGTACCCCAGTGGTCATTCGACATGTGTCGCCACTGCCACTACGGTTCTCGCATTAGCATTGCCGCGCTTGATGCCGCTTGCAGCCATGGTTGCGCTACTCGTCGGCATGTCGCGAGTCGTGTACAACTATCATTTTCCTACCGATGTGCTCAGTGGCTTGGCGCTTGGTATGGCTGTGGGAGGAATGTGCGCGGCTCATCTTGTTCGTTTACGCCGACGGCTCGTCCGCAAGGGTCAATGGCCTGGTGTTTTGCGCCAGAACCACAGTTCGATCCAAGAACTATCTGCTGCCGACCATCCTTGAATGCTTTGTGCGTGCGCTGGAATGGTTAGGTTTTGCGTTTCAGTCCGCTGTTTCGCTTGCGGCAATTCTCCCTTCCAGAGAGCAGCTAGCGTTTTCCCATCAGCGCGCCAACGTCGTTCTAAAAGAACGCAAAAGTCTGCATCTGGGGGGAAATCTTTCTCGAAAACCCATGCGTTTGAGCCATACCACACGAGGCTGGGCTCGCTAAATCCGACAGATGCCGGGCGAGAAAAATCATTCCCCGCTGCCTTGATCAGACGTTTTACGGCATGCGTTTGCCCGGCATGGTTTGCCATCCAAAGGAAGCCCGATACCGCAACAATCATGGCTGCGAATGCCGCACTTACCCTGCCTATGCCTACGGAAAGTGATGCCATCGAAAATCCAGCACCCAGCAAAGCTAGCCCAGCGAGCATGCCAGAAAGTGAGGCATCTAACGCTTTCGCTTGGAACGAACCCCACGCTGCGATGATCGCGAGCAATCCGAAGGCCACGCAAGGCACGCAAGCGAGAATCATGTTTGCTTTCGTCGATCCGCTCTGCCAGCCTTTGGATACTAACAAAAACAGTGCGGGATAAGCGGGTAAAATGTAGTGCGGCAATTGCGTTGCGTAGCCAGAAAAAATCAACAATGGCGCTAACGCCCAAGATGCCAAGTAGCGTGAGTCTTGCTCGGGTGCCTTTGCTGCGCGGAAAGCACCCACGAGAGCGCCAGTCCATGGTGCAAAGAAGATGGGCAGCACCAGCAGATAATAGACACCCGGAATCACCTTGCGCTGGTTGAAGCCTTCCAGCCCGCGATCCACCACGTGGGTGCCTATGCCTACTTCGTAAAACAAACCTTGAGTCGCCACAAGTGCTGGAATTCCCCACATTGCGACAAGTATCAGCGCTGGCACTTGTGCCCACGCCCATAGCCGAAGCAAACGACCTGCCATTCTCTCCCCAGGCACTTTGCCGATTCGTTCCAGCCACAACATCAGTAGTAGTGCTACCAAGGGAACCGCAGTGGCGAGAGGTCCTTTGGCAAGGAAGCCTAGCCCGATGGATAGCCACAGCGCGTGAAACCACTTGCTCTTGAGCAGTGATTGGCTTGATTTTGCCTCATTTGCTAATTCCCAAAAAGCTCGCATCGAGACGATCGTCATCAGGATCAAATGCATATCCGCCACCGCGATCCTGCCATGAATCATCACCTGCAAGCACGTCAACCATGCGCCTGCTGCCAGAGCGGCTTGTCCCGCACGTAGCCCGAGGCGTCTTGCAAAAGAAAAAATCAGCCATACACATGTCACCGCCGACAACACCGTGGGCAAGCGCACCGCAAGCTCCGTTTCGCCGAAGAGCGCCAGCCCTGGCATCATCAACCAATAGGTAAGAGGTGGCTTGTCGAAGCGAAATTTCCCATTGAACCACGGCACCGCCCAGTCGCCGCGTTCCATCATTTCTACCGCCGCTCTTGAGAATCGTGGCTCATCACGGTCCAGCAACGGCAAGTCCCATACCCCAGGCAATAAGATCAGAAATCCCGCCAAAATAAGAACGCACAGCCATCGGCGATCACTCATTCTCCCTCGCGATCCTTTCCTTTGCGCAAGTCCAGATACAAATTGTACGATGCCACAAAGGCCGGAAACAGATTGGACAAAATGCCGACCGAATCATTTTTCCCATAGACAAAGTAGGTCAACAAACACACCGATCCGATGACCGACATCACCCAGAAGATGCGTGGCATTTTTACCTGCTTGGCTCGCCGAGATGCCCACATCTGTGGCAACCAACGACAGCCAAACATCAATACCCCGATGTAGCCGATCAGCTTCCACGGCACGATCACCATTGACCGACCAAAAAAATCGCCCTCCCACAAAGTTTGTTCCATAAATGGCACCGACGCGATCATTTCCATCATCATTTCATTTCCTCCTGATTCTCATTCTCCTTTACATCAAAGCGCACCTTGCGTTTTAACATCCACGATACACCAAAGAGATCGTAAATGCCTCGTAGCGCGCGATCCCAATTCGTATACTTGCTCACCCCCGCCATGCGCCCGCGATGATTCACCGGCACTTCGGAAAAGCGATACCCTGCTTGCAAGAGCAAGGCCGGAATGTAGCGGTGCATGCCATTGAAGGGCAGGAGGTGCTCCACGCATTCACGACGCATCATTTTGAGCGAACACCCGGTATCGCGCACGCCATCGTTCAAAAATGCTCGACGTATCGCGTTCGCAGCACGTGAGGCAAGTCGGCGCGATGTCGTATCTTTGCGCACTGCGCGATAGCCGCAAACAAAGTCGCAACCGCTCTTCGCCAGCTCGTCGCGGAGTTTGGGAAAATCCGCCGGGTCATTTTGCCCATCGCCGTCCATCAGCGCCACCCACTCGCAGCGTGCCGCTTTCATCCCCGCGTACATTGCAGAGGACTGACCGCGATTTGCCGTGCCAGCTAGCACGCGAACCCGGGGAGAAAATTTCCGCAGTGTTGCCAAGGTGCCATCGCGCGAGCCATCGTCCACCGCGATGATCTCGGCTTCCGAGTTGGTATCCAGCACTTCTTGCAGAACCGCAGAGGCGTTCTCTTCTTCGTTGTAAAATGGAATGACGATCGAATATTTCATAACATGTTAGATCAGGGTTGTTTTTTGCCGATCTTTGGCCACTGGCGCAACGGCTTAGCACGGTAGAGGTGAAACTGCTGTTCGGGTCGTGCGGGATGAAGCACTGTCGTAGCCACATACTCCACGCTACCAAAGGCTTCAGGAGGAGTGCGCGGCGTCGCTTTTGCTTTGCCGTCTTCCACCACCAGCAAAAGGCTCGCCGTTTCCGCAGGGCCAGACCATAGATCATACTGCGATCGCACCTCGCCGCTCTCGTTCCATAGATAGACCGATGGATGATCGCGGAGATGAAACGCCAAATGTGACGCACTGAAGCGATGCCCGACTACCACGATGGCCTCGTCGTTTTGCCGATGTTCCTGCACAGTGTTTGCCAGTTTGTCGTAGCCTACCCAACCACGCAGTTGTGGTTTGATCCAGCCACGGCGATACACATCTTCCAGCAGAAATGGCACCACCATCGCGGCGAAGGTGGTAGCAATCGAGACGCAAAAGGCGATCTTCCACAGTCGTTTTTTCTCCCAAACTTGCAAAGCTGCCATCGCTACCAGCGGTGAAATGTACACGGCCGGCCAGTTTGGGTTCACCTCTTGCCGCAGTGTCATCAAGCTGCATACCGCAAAAGGCAACGCTCCCCATAGCCAGAAAAAACGTATCGACGTAGGGCGATGTCGCAGCGTGGCTGTCACACTGCACGCTGCCATCAAGCACAGCACGAAAGCCACCGGCGACACCAACATCGCCGTCACGCCGAAAAGCTCGCCGAAGCGCGCACCAATCGCCACAATACCCACCTCCGCCGCCGCGAAATGATGCGCCGTGTGCTTGGCGGTAATCCAATCGTTGGACACATTCCAGATCAAGGACGGCAATAAAAAAACCAACGAACCAAGGCTCGCCGCCGCTAGCTCCCAGCGTTTGATCAGGTCCCGCCGCATCCACAAAGCTGAGATCCATAGCAAAAGGATTTGCACCAACATCATCTGCTTGAACAGTGCCCCCACGCCAAAGGCCAACCATAAGATCAAAAAATCACTGCGTTTCGCCCGTTCCGCTTGGATCAATCGTGCCGACATCCATAAGCCCAGATTCCAGAAAAACACCAATGGCGCATCCGTCGTGAGAAAGGATCCAAGCAGCAAGTTTCCTGGCGAAAGCGCTACGATCCATGCCACATTCCGCGCCATGCCTTCGCTGGAAAATTGCCGCACTGCCAGGAACAGGAAGCCCACACCAGCCGTCGCCAGCAACGAGGCGCAGGCTTTGATGCCGAAGGCCGATTGACCGCCCAGCTCGCCGACTAGCCGATGCAGCCATGCGATGCCCGGCGGTTTGCTAAAATATCCCCAATCAAGCCTACGCCCCCAATCCCAATAGTAAGTCTCATCACCCACGATGCCAATCGGCTCGTTGGCATGCCAAAAAAGACGCACCACGCAGATGACGGCCAGCATCACCCATACGGCTTTTGATTTCGCGAAAACCTCCGTCATGCCAAAACTTTCGTTTCTTGCAACCATGCAACGTAGCGGCGTAAGCCCTCGCGTATCGGAACCTTTGGCTCCCAATCAAGCAAATCACGAGCTTTGCTAATGTCGGCATGCGTCAGCGGCACATCGCCGAGTTGCTCAGGAGCTTGCTCGATCCGCGCTTGCATCCCTAGCTCTTCCTCAAGCATCGCGATCAAATCACAAAGCCGCGTCGTCGCGCTACCGCCTAAATTCAGCACCTCATAGTCACTTCCACGGTCGTCAAAGGAGCGCACGATGCCCTCTACAATGTCGTCCACGTAGGTATAATCCCGCCGTGTGTGACCATCGCCAAAGCGCGTCAAGGTGCGCCCGTCGAGAATCGCACGGCAAAATTGAGCGATCGCAAGGTCAGGGCGCTGCCGTGGGCCATAGACGGTGAAAAAGCGCAGGCAGCGCGCCCGAATGCTAAACAAATGGCTGTAGTTGGAGCAAATTTGCTCACAAGCGAGCTTGGTAGCAGCGTAGGGCGAGATCGTCCGCTCGATGGGATCCGTTTCAGCAAAAGGCACCTTGCGATTGACTCCGTACACTGAGGACGACGAGGCGAAAATGAAATTTCCCACCTCGTGATGGCGGCACGAGTCCACCAAATTGAAGGTGCCCTCAATGTTGGTCGTCATGTAGAGTTTCGGCTGTTGGATGGAAGGACGCACGCCAGCCCGCGCTGCCAAATGCACCACGAGATCGAATTTTCCTCGCGCAAAACAACGCTCCACTAGCACCGCATCGCGAATGTCGCCTTCGATCAATTCCACGTTTTTGCGTATCGCCGAAAGATTGTCGCGCTTGATGCGCGAATCGTAGGCATCATTGAAATCATCGAAGACAGTTACCTGCCATCCTTCACGCACAAGGCGTTCCGTCAAATGGGAGCCGATGAAACCTGCTCCTCCTGTGATTAAGACTCGTTGTCGTAGCATTTGGAAATTTAAAACTGATTTACGACGAATAGACAATACTTTATGTGAGCATTTTTCGTTACACTCGAAATTGTCTCCATTCGATCAGTTTGTCTTGCGCTCACCGACGCCAGATTTTTGCTCTTCTCTTGCGGTTGGCACCTCCGTAACGAAACGTAACACCTAAGTCATTCGCATCTACTTATGCAATAGACTTGCATAAACAGCGCTCTGCGATTAGCGTTGCGCCGACATGGATCAGAAATTACCAGTTACCGTTTTATCCGGCTTTTTAGGATCAGGAAAAACGACGTTGTTGAATCACTTGCTACGCAATCGTGAAGGTTTGCGCGTGGCTTTGATCGTAAATGATATGAGCGAGGTCAACATCGACGCTGAGTTGGTGCGCCAAGGCGATGCATCACTTTCTCATCAGGAAGAAAAAATGGTGGAAATGACCAATGGCTGCATTTGCTGTACCTTGCGCGAAGATTTATTGATCGAGGTGGGCAAGCTCGCTCGTGAGGGGCGTTTTGATTATTTGTTGATCGAATCGACTGGAGTCAGCGAGCCGATGCCTGTCGCGGAGACGTTCACTTTCGTGGATGAACAAGGGCATTCGCTGGGGGATATAGCCCGCCTCGACACCATGGTCACCGTGGTGGATGGCTACAACTTTTTGCGCGATTTCCATACGGTCGTGAGTTTGAAAGAACGCAAGCAGGAAGTCGGTGAAGGCGATGAACGCACCATTGTCGATTTGCTGACAGATCAAGTTGATTTTGCGAATGTGATTTTGCTCAATAAGATCGATTTGCTCACCGAGGATGAGGTGGATGAAGTGCATGCGATGTTGCGGGCGATGAATCCGCAGGCGCGCATCCTTGATTGTCAGAATTGCGATGTGCCGCTCAGCGAAGTCATGGGCACTGGTCTCTACGATGCGAAAAAAGCTGCCCAGCATAAAGGATGGCTGGATTCCCTTGTCGAGCACACACCAGAAACCGAGGAATATGGGATCGGCAATTTTATCTATCGCCGTCGCCGTCCATTCCATCCTGCGCGATTTTACAAAGTCATCGAGCAAGAATGGCCAGGGGTGATTCGCTCCAAGGGGCTATTTTGGCTTGCGACGCGCGATGGCAAAGCGGGCTACTGGTCGCAAGCAGGGGCGGTATGTCGCAACCAAGCGCTGGGGCATTTTTGGGAAGCTGTGCCACGCGATCATTGGCCCGAGGATGAAGACTCCGTTGCAAAAATCATGAGCGTGTGGGAAGAACCCTACGGCGACTGCCGCCAAGAGCTTGTTTTGATCGGTAGCGGTATGGATCAAGAAGAATTAGAAGCCATGCTCGATGCCGCATTGCTCACCGATGAAGAATTTGCCATCCCCCGCAAAAAATGGGCAAAGTCGTTTCGCGATCCTTTCAAGAAATGGGAGGTTCCGGAAATCGAGGACTAAGCCCGAAATCCGTAGTTTAACGCCGCCATCATTTACTGCACTAGGCATTTTAGCTCTGGGGGCAGCATCTTAGCAAAACCTTATCTTGAAACATAAAAAAACAGGGATGCTTTGCGCATCCCTGTTTTCTTTGATCTGTCAATTCATCTGGCTTAGCCAATCACGTCGGGCCACTGGGTGTGGAAGAATTCTCCGCGTGGTTTGTCGATGCGCTCGTAGGTGTGGGCTCCGAAGAAGTCGCGCTGCGCTTGTAGCAGGTTGGCGGGTAAAACTGCGCTGCGGTAGCTATCGTAGTAACCAAGGCTGGCACTAAATGCTGGCACGGGAATGCCATTCAATGTGGCAAGAGAGATGACTTCGCGCCAATTTTGCTGGAAGCTGTTCATCAGGCCGGTGAAATACGGAGCAAGCATCAGATTGCTAAGAGTCGGATTGGCGCGGTAGCTATCGGTGATGTGATTGAGGAAGCGAGCGCGGATGATGCAACCACCGCGCCAGATGGCGGCGATTTTTCCGAGGTCGAGATCCCATTTTTGCTCTTTGCCCATCGTCGTGATCAGGTCCAGACCCTGCGCGTAAGAGACGATTTTCGAGGCGAAAAGTGCATCGTGGACTTTTTTGACCAAAGCTGCCTTGTCTTCGGTGAAAGAAACAGCAGGACCTTGGAGCTGGGAGCTTGCGGCAACGCGCTTGTCTTTCATCGAGGAAAGAATGCGAGCTTCCACAGCGGCGTTGATGGTGGAGATAACGACGGTGTTTTCCACAGCGTTGATAATCGTCCATTTGCCTGTGCCTTTTTGACCAGCGGTATCGAGGATCAAATCGACGAGTGCTTTGCCCGTCTCAGGGTCCGTTTGTTTGAAAATTTCTGCGGTGATTTGAATGAGGTAGCTTTCGAGGTCGCCGTTGTTCCACTCCGTAAAGATTTCGCCAAGTTCGGCGGCGGTGAAGCCGGCGTGCTTGAAGATGTTGTAGGCTTCGCAAATGAGCTGCATGTCGCCGTATTCGATGCCGTTGTGGATCATTTTTACATAATGTCCCGCACCTCCTGGGCCGATGTGAGTGACACAGGGTTCGCCCTCGGCAACTGCTGCGATGGATTCAAAAATCGGCTTCATGACTTCCCAAGTCGAAGCAGGGCCGCCTGGCATGATGGCTGGGCCTTTGCGGGCACCTTCTTCACCGCCAGAAACGCCTGCGCCGATGAAGCGGAGACCTTTTTCTGCCAGATACGCATCGCGGCGTTCGGTGGCTTTGTAATACGAGTTACCACCATCGATGATGATGTCGCCCTGATCGAGGAGAGGAATGAGTTGTTCAATGACAGCATCCACCGCATCGCGATCTTGATCGCTGACAGCAGAAGATTTCACCATGATTTGAATTTTTCGAGGTGTGGCAAGCGATTGAACAAACCCTTCAAGAGTGGCTGAACCGACGAGTCGTTTTCCTGGATGAGCGGCGATAAATTCGTCGGTGGTCGAGGTGGTGCGGTTGTAAACGCTGACTTGAAAGCCACGTGATTCTACGTTGAGGACGAGGTTTTGGCCCATGACGGCCAGTCCGATGAGTCCGAAGTCGCTAAGTTGTTTGCTGCTCATAATGTGATATTTGCTGTGTCGCGATTGGCGGTAAGTCAAAACAGTGGGTTTTGCAACCATGGATTGTGTGAAAAGTTTGCCATTATACAGTTTTTCAGAAAATCAGATCAAAAGGCTACACGTGGAAAAAATGTCAAAACGTAGATTTTTTTCTTTACATCATTTTTCGTTTCTTCACTTTCATCCTCGTCCTGCATTTCCTTACTATATGAAAATTTCTCCGCTAAGCATCTTCAGAATGATCTTTACTGCATCGATTCTCACCATAGGTGGCGCATCGGCGCAATCAGTCGTCTTTTCTTTTGGTGGGGACACATGGAATTATGCTTCTGGGCCATCGACACTTGGTTTTGTTTCTCAAACTCCAGCCAATTCCACGAGTGTATCAAGTGGATCCGTCACTAAATCAGGATTGACTGTCAAATTTGGTGCTTCCTTTGTGGGGGGAGCCACTTCTGGAGCAAACTTTGGTGGATCTAGCGTAGGATCAAGCTTGAGCTATGCTGTTTCTCCGCAGAATCCAGCAGGTTTCCTGCTGTCTTCCGGATCCAATGATTCTAGTGGGCTTGCCGATGGAACTGCCGTGTCTATCAATGGTGGGAATGTTGATAGATACCAACGCTGGCACTTTGAGTTTTCATCGCCTATTTTAATCGATAATTTTATCATTCAAGACATCGATAACCTGAATACATCGTTTCGTGATATCTTAGGCGCTGAAGCTTACGCATCCGCGGGATACACAACGGCTTTCACTGGCAATGCTCTGAATGTAAGCGCTCTTCCTGTCGCTGGATCTGGCATTGATGCAACTTTTGGACTCAATGGAACGACTAGCCTTGCAAATTATTCCGTGAATGTTGGTTCGCAAAATCTATCGGTTCTAAGCCCGAACGTTAGCACAGGGAACCCCAACAGTACACCAGCAATTCGAGCAAATGTGACATTCGGAGCAACTCCGATCAAAGCTTTTAGTCTTTATTCCATGTCAAACATGGGAAGTACACACCGTATGTCACTTGATAATGGTGTCTTTTCTGTAACTGTGGTTCCCGAGCCATCGGCGGCACTTCTTGCTTTGGTTTCTGCGTTTGGCATTCTGCGCCGCCGTCGCTAATTTTTCGCTAGTTGATCTAGCCATTCTTTTCTAAGTCCCTATCGCTCGAGCCGATAGGGATTTTTTTGCGTATTCACGTTTATTCGCTGTCCACCCGAACGATGACCATGCTGCCTTCGGCACAAATTTGTTGGTCTTTGCAAACGCGGAAGGTGTAGCTGATGGAGCGGTTTCCTCTGCGGTTGATTTCTAGGCTGATTTTCGCATGATCGCCATAGGAAAGGGGGGCGCGGTAATCGCAATCGACATGGGCACGTGGCCAACCATGGTTTTCGCTGATGATATTCTGCCCGCATGAAGTAAACCAAGCGTGCTCGGCTTCTTCGACGTAACGCAGGATCATGCTGAAATGAACTCGTCCACTCATATCCGTATCGGCAAATGCTACGGCCCGCTCAAATGAGAATGTGTCGCCTTCGTTCATCATGGTTATTTCGCTTCGATTATTTTTCTCGTGGAGATTTGGAAGTCCCAAGATCGCCCGCGTTCCAAGGTCATTTTCTCACGGATGCGTTCTTCGTGATCGTTAGAATATTCAACTTCGACTTCCACGAAAGTATTGATGCAACGCATCATACGAATCATGAAAATGGGCGGACGTTTGAGACGGAAGAAACAGTAAAGCGGCACGTGCGTATGAGCCGCGTTCCAAAGCAGGTTGCACGGGGGGAAATCGGGGAGGAGGGAGAGAGCCAACAGTACATCGCGCATTCTGGATTCGCCATGCCGATTGGCCAAGCGCGATGCGTGATGTCGACAACGCCAGCGTTCGACCCACGATTCTTGTCGATTTTCTGCTTCGTATGTCATTTCGGCGATCAGAACTTGGCTGTGTTCAGCCATGGCGGCATGAAGTTCTTCGCGAGATAATCTACCTTGCTCGAAGCGTTGCATCAGAATGGGTGGCGGAACGAGCGATTTCATGATGCCGTATGCAGACCATGGCATGAGATAAACTCATCCGCAAGAGTCGAGAAAGCGTTATTTTTTGCGAAAGACGAGAAAACTTTCTTCTTGCTCTCTGCCCGGAAAGCTACGCGCGGCACGTTCTTGGTGGATCAGTGCAAAATATGAGCCATAGAGGGCAAGCAATTCCGCAGGCGATGTATTCCATGGCGGCCCATGATTTTCGTCATTCAAATGCGTAAAAAATATGCCGCAGAGTATTCCGCCAGAAGGTACGAGGGATGCGATGCGTTCGACATAAGCGGTGCGTATTGTGGGAGGGAGTGCACACAGGCATGTGTGCTCCCACACATTGCGCACGTTGGCAAAACGTGAGTCTTCCTTGCGATCAAACAAATCTCCTTGGCACCACTGCAAACGCTCATCGCCATGGAGTTGGCGGGCATCGGTTATGGCTAAGGGAGCAAGATCGATGCCGATAATCGTAGGATTTTTTGTCGCATCGCGAAGCGCGCGAGCGTCCCATCCGCGTCCGCAACCGGGAACGAGGATGTCTCCTTCCACAAAAAATTGCAGCGCCTCAAGCACCAGGGGATGGCTCTGTCCTTTATCCCATGGAGTATCGCGCTCCATGTATCGCCGTTGCCAATCCAAGGGATCCATGGTTCAGAAGGTGGTCGTTGGTTCTACCGTCGCTGATTTTTCCGCTGCTGGTTCCTCGGAAGCTATAGGCTGTTCTTCAAGAACCGGCTGTTCTTCAAGAACCGGTTCAATTTCAGGAACTTCTACGGGTATAGATTGTAGTTCCGCGTCGCGCTTGGCATTAAGACGAGCGACTTCTTCTCGCGCGCGATCTGCGGCAGATGGGGTGGGGGCAGCGGTTTCGAGAGTGCCGAAGGGTAGTGTGGAAATCAATTGTGAAGGGCGGGGTGTCGATCCCGATTCGACGCGTTTTTTCAACGACTCGAGTTCTTGTTGAAGAGCAGACTCACGTTTGCGAGTTTCGCCAACTAGTCTCATGGCATTGGCGACGGTATCTTTTGCTCGATCCAGCTCTGCTTGGAGATCGGGTGTAGTATAGGCCGGTGCGGTGCCAGCGAGGCTAAGAGCTTCACGTGCTTGGGATAGTTCATTTTCCAACTGAATCACGCGGCTGTTTTGCGCTTTGGCATCGGCGTTGAGGCGAGAGTTGAGAGACGCAGCAGTATCCTGAGCTTTGCGAACGTCGGCTTCTAAGGCCGCTAAGCGTTTCTTTTCGGTGTTCCATTTCTCTTGAAGAGCATCCAGTTCGCCCTGAAGCGTAGTGTGTTCGGTTTTTGTGATCGAATCGGCTTTCAAGCTTTCGAGTTGCTGGCGAAGAGATTTTGCAGCGGTTTCAGAGGATTGCAGCTTTTCTTGAAGTTTCTTGATGCGTGCCGATTCGTCGTTTGTTGGTGCAGGTGCCGACGTTGCAGCAGACTTCGTAGATTTTGGCCGAGAGAAGAAATATCCCAAAAGGAAGGCGACAGTTGAGCAAATTGCCACGTAGGGCAGTAATTTTAGGATGAAAAATAGAGTTCCTTGTTCCATGGTCGTTAGTGTGTTCGATGCGTTGTGAGAGGTGATTACTTCGGTTGTTCCGTGGTGGGAGTGGTGGGAGTGGTGCGGAGCGAATTGAGGGCGAATGCGACGAGGTCGAGGTTTACTCCTGCGTCTGCAAGGTAGTTGGCGATATCGCTATTGGAGGAATCATAGGGAAAAACTTTCCATTGGCCATTGCCTGTGCTTGCTGCGGCGAATCGTGCGGCATTTCCGCTCTGATTTTCTGCTAGTTTTTTGAAGTCGGGCAAAGAAGCTAAGGTGTTTTGCCAGTCCTTGCAGGGCAGTGCTTTGAGCTCAATGACGCATTGATTGTTGTGAATGGCCGAGGGAAATTTTGCCGTCACAGCGTCGATCAATTCAAGTTTTTGCGTCGGATCCCGCAAGATGCCATCAACGCGAATATTCCCTTCATACGAAGAAACGATCAGCCACGGACGGGGGAGCGTGGAGTTATCAACGATGATGTTGTTGTGAACACAGGTTATGGGGTTGTGGTTTTCGTTTTGATCGCGCAGCACGATTTTTTTTGCAACAATCGATTCCACTAAGTCCTTGGCCGCTTGATCGGTGACTTGACCGCTGAGGATGGCTTCTTGACCAGCAAAGCGAACGGATACCTTATCAAAAGCATGGTTCCATTCTGGTTTTTCCAATTGATCGATCACCGCTTTTTGAAGTGATTCTTCTAACGGGCGAGTAAAGATCAAACTCCCAGCCATCCAAGCGAGGAGAATGAAAGATACTAAAAGAAAATAACGTGCTTTCACGGGCGAAACCATGGTGTTGACGTGCCTCTCTCGTCAATTCTTTTCGAAGCGTTTGACATCTGTTTTGTTTCCTCTCCATCGATTCGCTGGCTTGATGAGAGAATCGATGAGGTGTAGTCAGCAAATGGCTGTGAAACGATTCCACATTTGTACATTAGAGACAGATCCGGTTTATATGATTTTCAACAGGAGCAGGCGGTCGTCGTATGAGAATTCTGGGCTTCAAAAAAAATAATTCTGAAGCTCCAAAAAAAATTGACAGTTCTTCGGTTTGTAATTACAATGAGCCTACAATTTTTGAAGGCCTAAAGAATTTATATCGAAAATCAAGAAATTCTCAATTCCAAACAGTTCATCGTCATGAAAAAAAACATTCACTCGCCAAAGACCAAAGGTTTTGCCCTAGTCGTAACGATTTCTTTCATGATCTTACTGACGCTTATTGCCGTCGGACTATTAAGTTTGTCCAGTATATCATTACGCGTTTCAAGCCAAGGTCAGGCGGTTGCAGAAGCTCGTTCCAATGCTCGAATCGCGCTCATGATCGCCATCGGTCAACTCCAAAAACACGCTGGATCTGACCAACGCATTACCGCCACCGCAGACCTTGCTGGCTCCGCCAATGGTCTCCCTTTGCCAGCAGGATCAACACCATCCAACCTCATTTCCCACGCAGGTATTCCCAACGGACTCAGCAGAATGGTTCCTGGTACTCGTCACTGGACAGGGGTATGGAGAAACTCCACCAATAACCCCAACGAAATTTACCGAAGGACTCCCTCAGCGACCCACATAGCTTGGCTCGTAAGCGGAAATGAAGCTGCCACAGCAACTCCAACCTATACTCCAGCTTTCGCGGGCGTGACGGTCAGTGCTTCAGGTGAGGTCTCCGATCCCAAAACATCTGTGGTTCTGGTTGGTCCTGGCTCCGTAGGAAATACCAATACCGACAATTTTGTCGCAGCACCGAGTGTTATGATCAATACCGCAAGGGGGACTGCTCTCGCAGGGCGTTACGCTTGGTGGATCGGAGATGAAGGAGTCAAGGCTCGCTTCAATGTCCCTGATTCCCGAACGAACAATACCATTCAACCCGTTGCTCACCGCGGTTCTTGGGAGGTCAATGGTGGTATGGCAAACTATCCCACGCCAGGATCTGCTCGACACCCCTCTCTCAACCGCATTCCTTCTTTAAGCTCAGGCGTGCTCCTTGATCCAGGACTTAGGCGCTCCGTCGGTGCGCCTACTGCGATGTTTCACACCGCCACTACCGAGTCCATGGGGGTTCTCTCTGATACGCTGCAAGGGGGGCTGCGTATTGATCTGACCTCGTGCATGGAAAATGGACTTCCTGCGGAGGGTGCCTCTACCTTTCCTAACCGGCCCGCAACGGGTCGCCGGATTCTCCATAGCAGTATCGACAGAACCTTCATTTCGCTGCGCGGACCCAACTGGGATACCCTTCGCGAATTCCAAACTGCGGCAAACCTCGTCCATCAACAGGGCAAGCTTATCGTCACTGGTGGCAATATTACGATAGCACCCATTGTGATAGATATACGGATTGCTCTTGGTGCCCGCCTTGTAAAAGTTAAAGATACCCGATGCAAACTCAATCCTTGCGCCAAAGCGATCATAGCTCTTGCCAATCCTTATCCCTACCCACTGGAATGGCAAGAAGATCTCGAATTTGAAATGATTGATGATACGCCCTATACAAACGGAAACGATACCTCGGTTTATGCTCCGGGTCTTGTGAGAAATGCACGTTTTCTCGGACGGAAAGGCCGAAACGAACCCGCTGCGCTGAACAATGCCGTTTTTGTCATTCCTAGAGGTATCATTCCTCCTGGTGAAGCTCGTGTCTATACTCAAAGCGGCACAATAAGACGTCCCGTCAATGACATGAACGTCGTCAGAGTTCCGATGGCTCCTAGCAGCGCTGGATCGTCAATGAGCAACTTTGAAATCTGTGTTGAGTTAGATACAGATCCCGCAGATGCCGGTCTTTTAGACTTTGCCAGTGCACGGCAACTCGATGTGCGTGAAAGCTGGACGACGAGTCAGCCAACTCTCGAACTTCGCTTAGCTGGAAGAGGTGGTTCGGGTGGGAATATCCTGCGTCGCATTGAGCGCTTCGAGTGGGATAATGCCTTCCACGCGGCGACCAAACTGCGCATCAACCACGAAGGTATAGCGAGCTCAATTAACTCTGTGGTCAAAATGCCTTTCCCCTTAAAAATTTATAATAGCCAAATGAGCATGCCAGGAATGGACTATGACCGCCAAGGCCTCCCTGAGCCTGGTATGATGGGTACACGCTGTTCAACCCTGCGTACATTCACCGATTTTAATGTTCGCGCCGTAACTTTCCCGAAACTCATCACCTCTTATAATCCACCTCCCTATTTCTTCGATCAGTCCGACAACGCGATCACCGATATACCTCCCACTCCGATCGGTTCCTCGATTCCATCGCAAACAGGTCTGGCGTTCACCCAGAATCTGGCATTTAACCCTCTTCCTTGGGGGCATTCTCTGAAAACAAGCCAAACAACCAGCACCCAATTGTTTTCCTTTCCTCGCCAGTTCGTTTCACTTGCTCAGCTCCAACATGTCGATCTTACGGCTGATGATACCGCTGTGAGCATATCCCAGCAACCGGGGAATGCGGTCGGAAATTCTTATGCAAGTCCCTTTGTGAAGCGCGGTCTCGCAGTTCAGCAGCGTGCGAACCACATCATCTCTGGTTTACAAAGCATGAATCCCGGAAGTTCCGCTACCGAAGTTCCCTCGAATTACTACGACATGTCCTATCTTCTCAACGCTGCTTTGTGGGACACCTACTTCTTTTCAACCTATTCCACTTCATCAAGTTCCTTTGCCAATCTTGCGAATCCTGCGATGACGGTGGCTGTGCCGCCGAGTGACACAAATCGGCTTCGCGACCCCATCCTCGCGTCATCGCATTTTCTCGTGAGTGGTTCTTTCAATATTCATTCGACACACAAAGACGCTTGGAAAGCCATTTTCGCATCGACCCGCTTCGCGCAACACCCTGCTGGGGGAGATGCCTCGGGAGCCATGTTCCCGCGCAGTATGGAGCAGCGAACCCCTGCCGCTGCAAACGTCACGGGAAATGGGCCAGACTCCTTCTCTGGATTCCGCCGTCTTACCCCATTACAAATCGATGCACTGGCCGAGCAGATGGTTCGCCAAGTTCGCCAACGCGGTCCTTTCGTATCGCTCTCCCATTTTGTGAATCGCTCGCTCATAGATCTTAATCCAACTCAGCCCAGCAGAAACGCGTTAAGTAGGTCTGGTCCTCTCCAAGCCGCCATTGATAACAGTGGCATTAACATTAGCCCAGATGGCAATACCAACGCCTTCCGCAACATTCAGGTAACCAATGACCGGCTCAGTCTCCATGTCGATGGGACTGGACCTCGAGGTGATGTCCTCTACCCAGCAATCGCCGGATTTCCAGGAAACCAAGCGAATGGTTCCCGTAATAGCTTCTACGGCGGTGCCGAGTCGGATGGCAGTCTCGTATGGGCACCGCGATCCGCTGACCTCAACCCTGGAGCATGCGCTAGCATCTATGCAGACCGCCCGATTGTTGCTGATGCCACCCTCCGACAAGAACAAGGCTTCCGCTCTACGGGAATTCCTGGCTGGCTCACGCAAGCCGATGTCCTACAGGCTTTAGGACCAGTGATCTCCGTTCGCTCTGATACATTTCAGATCCGTGCTTATGGGGAGGCCATTTCTGCTGACGGCTCGAAAGTACTTGCAAAAGTGTGGTGTGAAGCTACTGTGCAGCGCTTTCCTAATTATGTTGACCCGAGCAACAGCCCTGAACAACGAAACGTGAACGCTTCAACTGGACCACTCACTTCTGCCAATCGCGCCTTTGGTCGCCGCTTCGAAATCACCTCATTCCGCTGGCTTAACTCTAATGAAATCTAAAATTGCTGCTCTATTTGCCTATTTTTGCTTCGTCGCATCACTCTTCGCCCAGTCGCAAGAGGAAGTGAGTTTGAAAGTTGATCTTGTCGCTTGGGGGAATCCGATTCATCGGCTCTGCCTCAAGTCGGAAACTACGACGCCACATTCTGCACTGTCCTTCACGTACTCGAAGTCGATTCCTTATAGCGGTCCAGCCTTGATGGAGATCCATCAGGTCGGTGCTGCTGGCACCGAAGTTCCAGAAGGGGCGAAAGGGGCAAACATCCATCCAGAACTTTTAGAGCGCCGCAAGAAATCACCGACATTGGTGGCGCTTGCTGCAATCCCTTCTGGCTCAAGCCGTGCCACCGTTTTGCTTTCTGCTGCCGCAGGAGGTCTGTATCAAGCTTACGTCATCAATTGCGACCCAACAAAAGTTCCTGTTGGCAAACTGACGGTGCTCAATTTAAGCTCCTACAAAACCGAAATGCGTTTTTCGGGCGTTGCACAACCTCGCGAGCTTCCTCCTAAGGCCTCAATGGTAGCAAGTCCTGGTGGCAACCAAGAAGTCGCATACGCGCTTTCCTATCTCGATGCTGAGGAATGGATCACACAGGAGAGCAACATACTTCCAGTTGCCAAGGATGAGCAAACCCTGATGATCATTTTGAAAAGCAACTCGGAACTTTTTCGCTCCAGCTTTGGCGGCGCGCGTGGCTTTCTCCAAATCGTTACTCTCCGCCGCGGCCCCCGCGAAGGAAATGATGTCGCTTTGATTAGTGAAGCAGAAGAAGCTGCTGCCATCAAAGAAGCCGAGCGTGTCAATCGTGAGAATGATAAAAACGTATCGCGCGAGCAAAAGCGTGTTCAGCCTAAGCAACAATAACGTTCATCGCAGTGCCGCTTCATGGCAAACTGACTGATCCGCTAGCCTTGGACTCACTTTGCCTACAGTCCTGTGCGTGCAATGTTGGCAATCATTTGGCGATCAGCTTGCTATTTCTCAATGACTCCATGCCGGAGGTATATTGAACCCGAAATTGATCGGTGAAAACGTGACATTCGGGTATAAAAAATGCCGCATTCATTTCTGAATGCGGCATCGGGAATTGTTTTGTCCGTCTTGCTTACGCTTCTTTGGTTGCTTCGGCAGTTGGGGCCACGGTGGCAGCATCAACTTTTTGCACAGGCGCATCACAGAACTCGATGTAGGCCATAGGAGCGGCATCGGTAAGACGTGCACCAAGTTTGGTAATACGGCAGTAACCACCAGGGCGGTTGGCTGATGCGGGGGCGACTTCGCTAAACAGTTTTGCCACAACATCCTTCTGGCGAAGGAATGCCAAAGCGACACGGCGGGAGTGAAGGTCGCCGCTCTTGCCGAGAGTGACCATCTTTTCTGCTACCGGACGGAGAGCTTTGGCTTTGCCGAGGGTTGTCTTAATGCGGCCATGTTCAATCAGACTGCATGTGAGGTTGGAGAGGAGTGCGCGGCGTTGTGAGGCGTTGCGCTTGAGTTTCGATTTGCTACTGAGGTGTCTCATCTGAAATAATTTCTATAGTTGGTGGTTGTTGGAAGTGGATCAAAATTAGTCGTCAAGGTTTTGCGCGATCAAGTCGGCAAGGCCAACTTGTGATTCATCGTCTGATCCCAAGCGAGGCGCGCGGAACGCGACAGATGCACCGGAGTAAAGCGATGGGTCAATGGACATACCAAGGGAAAGGCCAAGTTCGACGAGTTTGTCTTTGATCTCGTTGAGGGATTTTTTACCGAAATTGCGATACTTGAGCATGTCGCCTTCTGACTTGGTGGCAAGTTGTCCGACGGTCGTGATGTTGGCGTTGTTCAAGCAGTTTGCGGCACGAACGGAGAGTTCGATCTCGTTTACGCTCATGCTGAGCAACTTCTTGAGTGCTGCGTTTTCTTCGGTTGCTTCAGCTGGCGCTGCATCGAAGGTGATGAGGTTGTCGTCGTAATTGACGAATACATCAAGGTGATGACGAAGAATGGAAGAAGCGTGAAGAAGCGCATCTTGCGGAGTGATGCGTCCGTCCGTCCAAATGTCGAGCACGAGCTTGTCGTAATCGGTCATTTGCCCCACGCGAGTGGTGTCCACAGCGTATTTGACGCGGGTGACAGGGGAGAAAATGGAATCGATCGCGATGACGCCAATCGCTTGATCTTTGCGCTTGTTTTCATCGCCGGTACGGAAGCCGCGGCCCACTTGCACTTCAAATTCGCAATCGAATTTCACTTTGCGGTCAAGCGTGCAGATGTGTTGATCAGGATTGACGACATGATACATGTTGTCCTCGATGATGTCGCCAGCGGTGACGATGCCATCGCGCTCCACTTGAATTTTGAGAACGCGAGGCTCTTTATCGTGGTGGAGGAATTTGACTTTTTTGAGGTTGAGGATGATGTCGGTCACATCTTCTACCACGCCAGGAAGGCTAGAAAATTCATGTTGCACACCGGCGATGCGCACGGAAGTGATGCTTGCACCTTCCAAGGAACCAAGTAGCACGCGGCGTAGGGAGTTTCCAAGGGTGTGGCCGTATCCGCGCTCGAAAGGCTCGGCGACGAATTGGGCGTAGGTATCGGTGGCGGTGTCCTCAGTTTTGATGAGGCGATTCGGTACTTCAAAGCGTCCGAGTTGGACAAGCTTGGCTGTTGGTTCTTCTGATTCGGTTGACATGTGTTTGTTGTGGTATGACCGGGTTACCCTCTCAAGGCGAGCACACCGCAGGAAATTTCATGCGTTAGAGAGGACCGACGGAATACAATGAACTCGCGGGGCGCGGAGTAAATCGGAAACAGAAGATTTTGGCAACTCCATTTTTCGCGATCTTACGATTATTTTTCCCGCGTGTTACGGAATTTTCCCTTTTTTACGATTCGGACATCGACTTCTCTCATGAAAATGATAAGCCACGTCGTTGCGAACGAATGTTTTGATCGCCCATGGCGCGAGTAAGTCGTGCATTGACCCTATGAAAACCAGCTTTTTTCTCACTCTTCTCCTTAGCATTTCTGGAGTTGCGCAAGATCGCCCGAACATTCTTTTTCTCTTTGCGGATGACCTTGGTCGCTATGCCTCTGCCTACGCTGAAGCGGGAAACCCGTCGCCGAATGACGTGATTTCGACGCCAGGTTTTGACCGGGTAGCCAAAGAGGGAGCGATCTTTGAAAATGCTTTTGTTTCTGTGCCCTCATGCACGCCATCGCGCACGTCTGTAGTCACAGGGCGGCATTTTTTCCGCAATGGTTCACATTCCCAGTTGCATCATCCTTGGCAAAAAGGAGTGGCGGATCCGTTCGATGCGATCAAAGGAATGCCGATGTTGTTGCAAGACAGCGGATATCATATCGGCTTGACTTACAAATTACACATGCGGGAAAGCATATTTGGGGGCAAGGGAAATATCTACAATCAAGCCGGTGCCAAAATGAATCAGTATTCTCACGTGGTGAGTGCTGCGACAGATCGTGAAGCAAAAAAAAAACAAATCTTCGAAGAAGTGCGGGGTAATTTCCGCGCCTTTCTTGCCAATCGAAAAGCAAAACAGCCGTTTTTCTATGCGTTTCATCCAACAAATACCCATCGTGCGTGGAAATCAGGTTCTGGCCCGAGTTTGTGGGGGCTCGACCCTGAAACATTGAAGGGGAAGATGCCACCGACATTGCCTGAGTCAGCGGTCATCCGCGCCGACATGGCGGACTACCTCGGCGAAGTCATGGCATTTTACTCCGCCTGCGAGATCCTGATGCGCATGGTCGAAGAGATGGGCGAGCTCGATCATACCATTGTGGTCATTTCTGGCGACCACGGCATTCCTGGATTTCCTCGTGGCAAATGCAACGTCCATGACTTTGGCGCGCGGGTGCCGCTTGCCATTCGCTGGCCCAAGCGGATCGTGGCAGGTCGCAAGGTGTCGGTGCCGGTGTCCTTGATTGATCTTGCTCCGACATTGCTCGCTGCGGCAAAGCTCACCTCACCTGATGATCCAGATGGGCAAAATCTCCTGCCCGCGTTAGAGGAAGGCGGCGATGATACAAAACTTCGCGGTTGGGCGTTGATTGGGCGGGAAACGCATTTCAATCCAGCTCGTGATGGCATTTTGCCTTATCCCACACGTGCTCTGCGCACAGCCGATTTTCTCTATGTGAAAAATTTCAAACCTGAGCGCTGGCCCATGGGGGACGCAAAGAACCTGACAGCCGAATCAGCACCGAGCTTCGAAGAGCTTGTCCACAATACTCGCTGTGCCTTTCCCGATATGGATGGCTCGCCGACCAAGGCTTGGTTGGTAGAGCACCGTAATGATCCGGGCATGAAGCCCTACCTTTCCTTGGCTTGGGGCAAACGCCCCGCAGAAGAGCTCTATGATCTCGCCAAAGATCCGCATCAGATGAACAACCTTGCCGAAGATCCCAAGTATCAGGAAACCCGGACAATGCTCAGCGAGAAATTGATGCAGGAACTCCGCAACGGCGACGATCCACGGCTGAAAGATGATGCGTTTGATCGTCCGCCGTATGTCGTGAAAAAACCATAAAATCGGTTACAACATCTCCAGAAATACGGGCAAGATTTTTTGAAAGAGAGAATTCCTACCGCCGCGAGCGAGTTGCTCGCCGATCAGTGCTCTGGTGTCATCGCATGCAGCAGGTTGAAGGGAATCGATGGCATGCTGGCCGCTGGAAAAGTGCAAATGAAGGTAGGAGGAAGATGGTTCTCGCGTCACGGAAAACGACACATCTTTTCCTCGCAAATGTAAGGCAGCGAGTGGTGCCGCTTGCTCATCGTAGCAGATCTTCACCTCGATGGGAGTGCCATTGACTGCGTGGAAGCAAAAGGTTTCGCTAGTGGATTTTGCTTGGGCAGCGTGTTGGAGTTCAAGGCCACTGAACCATTGGCTTTGGGTTTTCAACCATGCTACCAACTGCAACGCGGAAATGCGATGCGCGGGGTGACAGATGATTTCCACTTCGCTGACTTTCGTTAGGGCCTCCATTGCGAGTGGGTCGTCTAGCAAGTTGGCGAGAGCCATGCGGAAATGGAAGCACCGCGTCCACGCAAGGTCTTGTATGACCATGGTTTGTGGCTTGGATTCTAAAGCACGGCTGATGCTAGCGAATCCGCTGCTTGGATTTTGCCAATCGGCACTGTCGAAAATGAATCGATCCACCACCGCGTGCAGGTGCTGTTCAAACATCGGCGATAAGTTTCCTTGCCACCAGAAGATGAGTGGCAGGTCGCTGGAGAGGTGGGCAAATACGGTGTTGCGAAGTCGGCCTTGAGAGACACCCGTAAGTGCGAAGGCGATTTGCTCGCAACAGACGCTCTTGCTTCCCGCCCTGAGATTGCAGTGTGCTGTGACCCATGCGCGGATGGATGCTTCAGTGGTGCTGCGATCCATTTCAATCAATAACGCACGGCACGCATGCTCTTGCATGAGTTCACTAACAATGACGGAATTTTTTTCCAACGAGCCAGGTTGCTCCGAATAAACCGCGAAGTTGATCAGGCAGGCGTTGGTGCGCGAGGTGTCGCTCGCCCAGAGTTGGCGCAGTGCTTTGTCGATTTGTGGGATCGGGACTTGTTGGCCGAGCACGAGGGATCGATCATCGGTGATTGGCAGAGGAGAGGGCGACGCTTGCATGAAGATAGTTTCGGTTAAATGCGGCGCCATTGGTTGCCGTCGGCTTGGAGGAGTTCGTCAGCGGCTTCAGGTCCCCAAGTTCCCGCGACGTATTCGGCCATCGGCAGGGGAGTTGTGCTGTCGTGCCATGCTCGTTCGATGTGATCGACGAAACGCCACGCTTCTTCTACTTCATCGCGGCGGGCAAAAAGTGTCGCATCGCCAGCCATCGCATCCAAGAGCAGGCGCTCGTAGGCTTCTGGGCTGGCTTTGCCAAAGCTGGTGCTATACTGGAAATCCATTTTTACCGGCTCAAGTCGCAGGCTAGTACCAGGGATTTTCGAAACCATACGCAGCGAAATTCCTTCATCGGGCTGAATACGAATGGCTAACACATTTCCGCCGGGAAGACCGCCAGGAAGGGCACTGAAGAGGACACCTGGAGGTGACTTGAAGTGCACAGAAATTTCGGTGCCTTTTTTCGGCAGTTGCTTGCCGACGCGGATGTAAAACGGCACGCCGCTCCAGCGCCAGGTATCGATCATCAAACGCAGCGCCACATAGCTCTCGGTGTTCGACTCGGGATTCACTCGATCCTCTTCGCGATAGCCCGGAACGACTTTGCCATTGACGCTGCCTTTAGTGTATTGGGCGCGAACCACGTTGCTTGCGACTTTTTCTGCGGTGTCCCATTTGCGCAGGGAACGTATGACTTTGACTTTCTCATCGCGAACGCCATCCGCGCTCAGATCCGTGGGCGGCTCCATTGCCACAAGGCTGAGCAATTGCAGCAAGTGGTTTTGCACCATGTCGCGAAGGGCACCCGATTTGTCATAATATCCTCCGCGTCCGCCTTCCATGCCGAGATTTTCGGCGCAGGTGATTTGGATTTGTTCGATGTATCGATTGTTCCAAAGTGGATCGAAAATCGCGTTAGCGAAACGCAGAACCATGAGGTTTTGTGCCGTTTCTTTGCCGAGGTAGTGGTCGATGCGGTAGGTGTCGCTTTCGTGAAACGTATCATTGACGACGCGATTGAGGTGCTGAGCCGTAGCCAAATCCGTGCCGAAAGGTTTTTCGACAATCACGCGGGACCAACATCCTTCTGCAGCTTGATTCAATCCTGCGGCTTTCAAATGGATCAAAATATCGTCAAAAAACTCTGGCGCACTAGCGATGTAAAAGAGTCGATTGCCTTTGCCGCCGCGTTCCTTGTCAATCGCATCGAGTCGTTCCGCCAAACGCTTGTAGCCATCTTGATCCGAGAATTCGCTGGTATGATACGAGATATTTGGCGCGATGGTATTCCAGATTTCGTCATTGTGACCAGTGCGAGAGACGGTGCGATTCAGTTGTTCTAAACCAGTGCGGAACTCTTCGTCAGATTTTTCACGACGAGCAAAGCCGATGATTTTCGTGAGCGGAGGGAGTTCACCATCGGCAGCGAGATTGTAGAGCGCGGGGATCAATTTCCGATGGGTCAAATCTCCCGTGGCGCCAAAAATAACGATAGAACATGCCTGTGGCCTGCTGCGTGATACTAAATCTTCTCGAAAAGGATTGCTCATACGGGTGCGGAAACTAACCACACTTCACTCGTATAGGCAAAGAGAAATCCAATGCAATTCGTGATCGTGTTGGCTGCTATGAACCAAAAAGGTCAATCAAGCCAACGGAAGATATGCAAACGCCTAAACCCGAAATCCGAAGTGCAACGCCGCCATCCGCTGCCATCATTTGCCGCGCAAGGCATTACAGACCTTGGGGCAGCATTATTGGATGCTGCCCACTGCGGCCATGAAACGCCTTGCACATCAAAGCCTGGCAACGTCTTTCTGGCGTTCTACTTCGGATCTCGGGCTGAATCACTCCGAGTCCCCAGGCCCGCTGTTCCAGTAGCGATGCATTTCCTCCAGACTTGGTGTTTTCAACGGCCTCACGATACGAAATCCCAGCCACCGAGCACCCGAGTAATACCAAATGGATTTCGGCCTACAGGGATCCTTCGTTTCGAGTTGCGGATCAGTCGCTCGTCGAGAAGCACTGCGGAGTTGCTCTGACTTTGCATCAAAGTCCCCACCGCGGAAGCTGGTAGGAAATCGTTGCGTTGCTGGTGTCCATGGATTTCCCTCGCCATTCTTTGTATTTGCGTAGGCCGCAGCAAGGTATTGATCGAGCACGTGTTCCGACACATTGCCATGCATATCATAGAGTCCCCAAGGATTCGCCTTTTTGGTCCCTACTTTCTGATAGGATCCTGAAGAGTTGCCCAAATGCCAGGCATAATCGTCAATTTTGCTGATATCATCGCCAAAGCTATACGCAGTAGTCGTGCCGGCGCGACAGGCATATTCCCATTCGGCTTCCGTAGGTAGTCGATAAAAATGACCCGTTTGCGCGCTAAGCCATTCACAAAATTTCGATGCGGCATGCTGAGTAACTCCCACGGCTGGATAGTCTTTGTTAGATCCATCTCCCATGCCAAAATTCATCGGAATCCATGGCGGTGTCGGCTGCGTTACTGTATCAACAAGAGTTTCACCGTCATTGATTTCGGGTGCATCCGAGGTAGCCTGATCCGTGTCACGGTTCAAGGTGCCGTCCCTGTTACGGTTACCTCCATTTTCCATGAACGGACTATAGAGATTCCAAGTGATTTCATATTTCCCCATCCAAAATGGATCAATGGCAATCGTTTTTTGAGGACCTTCATCAGCTTTGCGTGTAGCTTCCGTTTCCGGAGAGCCGATGGTAAATGTTCCTCCTTGGATCGGCAGCATCTCGTACGTTGCATTCTTCGCTAATGCGACCTTGGCTTGATAGATATCCATTTTTTTCGGGTCTGCGGTGGTTTTTTCCAACTTGGCATGGATGGCCTTCGTTGTCGGTAGCAATTCTGGATGCGGCAATTCCGCCCGAGATAGATTCACAAAACATAACAAAATGATAAATGATTTTTTCATCAAGGGGATCCAAGAAATGGTGTTAGCAGATTTTATATATACCAGGAACAGGCACAGGCGAAACGGGGCGGGAATCTGACAGATTGAATTCATCTGGCGCGAAATCTTGATTCGCTTCCCACAACTGAGCCCAAGTGATCCGTTGCCCTGTGTGCGCTGCTTCACGTCCTAAAATGCCTAGCATGGTGCTGTTTGCCATGGATTCGCCTGCATGAAGAGGTTCGCCTTTGCGAATGGCGGCAAACCATTCGTTGTGGCAGATCTGATACATGTCTGCTGGGTCACCCCGGTAAGCCCATTGCATTTTGCCTGCTGCATCCTTGATGTGAACGCGATCTGGAGCCATCATGGTGCCTTTCTCGCATATCACACGATCGACGACCTCGCTAAAGCAACGTGGAAATTGCCGTTGGCCGATGTGGCACACCACATCGTTAGGATACTCGTAAGTGACCTCGTAGTGATCCCAGACGTTGCCGTCATCGTCGCGCAATTGACGACCGCCACCACCGCGTGCTGCGATCGGTGCGACATCGCCCATGGCCCAGGCCATTTTGTCCACGGTATCAATCGCTTGCTCGATGAGCGGACCTCCAGACAACCATTCGTGAGCCATCCAGTTGCGCGCTTGCCATTCTACGTCACTCCATTCTGGGTTTCGTTCGCTCACATCCGTCGATGGTTTTGGCACTCCGCCGGTGTAGGTGCCGTAAATCGAAATGACGCGCCCGAGATCACCCGCAAGAATTTTTCCGTAGCCGGCACGAGTTCCAGGGGCGAAGCGCCAGCAAAACCCGTGCTGCAATGTCAGCCCTTTGTCTTTGGCTAGGCGGGCGGATTCCATCACGGATTTCACGCCTGCGATGTCAACAGCCATCGGCTTTTCTGCAAAGACATGTTTGCCTGCTTCGATGGCGGCACGCAAATGCAGCGGGCGAAATGCTGGAGGCGTGGTGAGCAATACGACATCGACACCACTCGCGAGGACTTTTTGGTAGGCATCGAAGCCAGAAAAACAACGCGTTGGGCTCACATAGACTTTGTTTTTCATGGCTGCTAGTTCCTTAAAGCAGCTCGTGAATTGTGACGGAAAAAGATCACCTATCGCCCAGAGTTTGACGTTGGGATCGGCATTCAGCGCTTGCCTGGCAGCTCCTGTTCCTCGGGAACCAGCTCCGATGAGTCCGATTTTTAAGACGCGATTCTCCGTTTGTGCGCGAAGCACGTTGGGAAAGCCCGCAAGCAAGGTCGCCGCTGCTCCAGAGGTGAGAAATTCTCGTCGAGATCGTTGTTGATTCATGCGGTGAGCACCATGCTTACTCAGTAGCATAGCGAAATCTATCGTGCATACTTTTTACGCAGGGAATTTCTCCTAAAACGTGACTTCGAACCAAATTCCCGAGTAAATTTGATCGACGGCGGATTCATGGATTCCTAGCGAAGCACCGACAAAGGGTGAGAAAGAAACATTTTTTGCGACGTTGTAGGTATAGGCAAGCCTAGCGTTTAGATCATGCAAGCCATCGCGCCCATAATAATCCGCCACCACACCTGCGCCTCCATCGAAGGTGAGGAACGATTTTTCGCTGAGCAAATAACTCCAAGTGAGATTGGCCTCGATGTAGTATCCTTGCGCACCGTGATCGTAGAGCATTTTCATGCCTGCTGCCACATCGTCATTGAGTGCTACCGAGAAATAGGGCCCAGTCTCCCATCCATCGCGCCAAATGTCGGACTGCACATCGCGATACGCCGCAGTCCATCCGTAACGCAAGGCACCATGTTCGCGGTAAAGCTGCAAAAATCCTCGGCTTTCCTCATACGCGGACGAACCGGATGCTGTGGCTTGCAGGGCACCGAAACCGAGCGTCCATTCATTGTTCAAGGTGACTTCGCTTTGCAGTTGCACATCGAGAATGTTCTCGCCGAGCTTGAAACCACGTTCTATCAAGTCGGAGCGAAATCCCGTCACCACCTCGACGCCAAAAGGAATTTCGTTTTCGACTTCTGCGCTTGCAGAAAGAGAGATGGCCAGAAGAAGGGGAAATGCAGTGCGCAACATGCGTAAAGTGATAGAGGATTCGCTCATAGAGATAAAGACAAAAAGATTGGCATCAGCACAGGCTGTCCATCAGTAATCTTGCTCCGGCGCGTTACGATCCATCCACGACTGCAAGATTTCCACGGCGGCGGCTTGGTCGATGATCGCCTTCTGCTGTTTGGCATTGCGGCCAGCCTCACGCAATTTGCCTGCTGCCGTCATAGTGCTGAAGCTTTCGTCGGCAAAGTACTGCGGCACACGAGGGTAGGCTTCGGCGAGTTGCTTGGCGAACGCTCGCACTTTTTCTGCGGCTGTGCCTTCACTGCCGTCGAGGCGAAGCGGCATTCCGATGACCAATGCTGTAGCCGAGCGAAGGCGAAGAATTTCGCCAATACGCGATACAGGATCAACTTGCGTGCGATGAATCGTTTCGACCGGATGCGCCATGATTCCAAGGGCATCAGAGGCCGCAATGCCGATGCGAGCATCGCCAAAATCAATTCCCAAGACGGGGTGGGTAACGTTTGCGTTCATGAGGTGATCGTTATGCTTTGTCGCTCAACACTTGATCTGCACGAGCATGTTTTTTCCGTCGCTTGGATAGGATATACGAAAACATCCGATGCAGCAGCAGGGCGGCTATGATGCCTAACGCATTGGCCAATAGATCATAAAAGTCTCCGCTGTCGCCGACATCGTGAACAAGATCGGGAATGATTTCCGCGCTCACAGCCATCGCGCCGACAATCCATAACAGCCTAACGCGACGGGCGAGTAACAATACACAGCAACTGATCGCAAAAAAGGACGTGAAATGTGTGAGATTGTAGGAGCGAAAGTTCCATTTTCGATCCATCGCCATCAACTGTTCGCGGGCGCTCGCTCGCAAGGCTTCCCATCGCGATGGCGGATCGATGACGATGGGCTTCGCTTGCTGAATCGGCGCACGAGGCATCGCTTGAGAGGGTGGGGGAGCATGCAGTTCCTCGTCCGTTGGTGGCGGAAGGGTTCTCAGTCGGCTTCCCTTCGGCCGCGATGGAGGATGCGCCGTGGTATTTTCGACAATACTCGGCTCAACATCGGCACGGGGAGGTGTCGGCGGCGCGATCGGTCCCGATCCCAGCCAAAATTGCAGCCCTATCGATCGCTCCAAGCTTCTTGGCTGAGGGAAAACAAACGTCGCAAACGAAGCCAAAAGAGCGGAGCCAAGCAAAAGGCTACGCAAAGCCCGGTACTTTCCGCGCAAAAACGGATGAAGGTTCCATGCGAGCCACAGCACCCAGCCAGCCAAGAGAATGATGCCTGTTAGTTCCGACCATACGCGAGGGCGAACAAGTTCCACTTGCAAATGGTTCACCCGCAAAGTTCCTTGAATTCCATAGGTGTCGATGCTGATTCGCGCGTTTTTCATCCCTGGAGGAAGTTCCATCACGCAGTGTTCGCGGTGCCACTTCCGTGTGCCTCGGGCCGCCACGACACCATGATCCGCAGCTGAATGAAAATGTCCCGCAGCGTTGCTGCCGAAAATGACGATCCGCGGCATAGCCCAGTAGATCTTCGGGTCTTTTTGGCAATTCTCCCAAGCCACATCGCATTTCACGGCAATATGTCGTGCGTCACCCAGATCTCCGAGCGGAATGAAAACGGAACTGTTCGGCCCTCCGAGATTCTTGTGAATGACCAGACCATCAGCGGAAAATGACACCGTTGGAGCGGTTGTCATGCCCTGCCAATGCTGCGCATTCTGGCAAGCATCCTTTGGCACCAGATTCTGGCTTATTTTTTCGTAACGCCACTGCCAGAAGATGTAGCCCAAAAGCAATAGCGCGGCTCCTGTGGCAACGCGCCAAATGATGCTCTTCTTCATTCAACTCCGCGCTTTTGTTTTTCCTGTGCGATCCACGCTCGATCGTTGGCACAGAGTTTTTCTTCATCGGTGCGAAAGCGATTTCCATCAGGTTCGATCATTACCATTTCGCCTTGATTGTAATGAAGAAGCTTGGCTACCACCTTGCGTTGTTGTCGATCTTGCCAAACGCGGAAACCCCGTTTTTCCATGGATTGTAACCACGCGGCGTATTGTGTATTTCCTACGCCCACATTGTATTTGATCTGCCCCCAAAGTGTGGTCGCTGTGCCGGACTTGTATCCTCGCAGTTTGGTCAGAACTTGCCCGGTTGGAGATACAATCACGATATTGGGAGCACCTAAAATTTTGTATTTCTTTTTCATGGCGATCACCTGATTTTCCAAAACGACTTCACCATCCCTCTTTTCTCCCTTGGTAGCTAAAGCACTTTGATCCACCATAAGACGCAAAATATTTTCCTTGGCCCAGTTACCAAAATCCTGTTTGCGAAAAAGCTCCTCATTCAGTCGTTTGGATTGCGTATTGTTTGCTTGATCGGTGAACCAGATCATGACGCATTTGCCTTCGCGTCTTGCCGTTCGTAGTGCCTGATCCTCGGTTTTTTCCCAAACTTGCCGCTTGGGCGCTGCTAGAATTTTTTCTAACAATGGATCTTTCTCAAACATGTTATCGAGATTGGTCCAGCGGAGTTCTTTTTTTTCGTGCTCCTTGAGCGCTACCACCACCTCTGGAGCAAGCGTTCCTTCGCCATCGATCACGGTGGTCATTTCTGGCTTGCCTCGCAACTCAGGAGGAATTCCTGTCGCTCCAAAAGGGGTTGCCGGCTTCTCTGGCTTTTTCGACATCGCCCCGCAACTCCCCAAAACTGCGCACAGCAAGGGCGCTATCACGGACAACAGCACGATTCTCAACATGGCAATACGCTATCACAGGCTCGCCCTGGTTGGCAACTACCGATTCCTTCTTGCATTCTCCCATCCTCACGCTTTACTCGCGGCGCATGAAACACCTGCTGAAACTTCTCACTGTTGTCGCTTTTTTCGTACTGCCGTCTCTCAGTCATGCGGCTAGTGATCTGAAAGAGCCCGAATTCCTCAAGAAAATGGGCAACTTCGAGTCCATGGAGTCCGCGCAAAACATCACGGGAGTCTGGGATAAAATTGCTTTTCGTGCCAAGGAGGAACCATTTCTTGCTATCGCTTCGGTGATTTTCTTGCTGGCGATTTTACACACCTTCCTCGCCATTCCGATCACCAAGTATGCTCACAAAGTCCAACACGAGCATGACGAGAAAATCAAAAAACATGCCGCCGACGATGCTACCATGCCGGAAGAGCAACGCATGGTTTCTTTCAAGGGCACCATTCTTCATTTCTTTGGCGAAGTGGAAGCCGTCTTCGGCATTTGGGTGGTGGCTCTCATCGCTGTGATGGTTGCCTTCTATGACAAGGCCGCAGTTGAATATTACATAGGCCATACGGTCAATTTCACGGAACCACTGTTTGTGTTTGTCATCATGGCCATCGCCTCCACTCGTCCGGTACTGCGTTTCGCGGAATCTTGCATGAGCCGCGTCGCTGCCTTAGGGAAAAACACCCCCGCTGCTTGGTGGCTGACCATCCTCATCATCGCCCCGATCCTTGGATCCTTCATCACGGAACCTGGAGCCATGACCATCGCCGCCATGCTTCTAGCTCGGAAATTTTACGTGCTGAATCCCTCATCGAAATTCGCTTACGCCACCCTGGGACTTCTCTTCGTCAATGTGTCGATCGGTGGTGTTCTTACCCACTTTGCCGCGCCACCTGTCATCATGGTCGCTAAACCTTGGGGTCTCACTACCTCAGAAATGTTCCTACATTATGGACTAAAGGCCATATCTGCCATCGTCGTTAGTTCCTTGGTTTATTTCCTGGTCTTCCGTAAAGAACTCAAAGCTATGGCCTCGAATCGCATCGCAGACTCCGATCAAGACGGTATTTGTGATTGGAAAGATCGCACCGATGACATCCCGCTGGTCATCACCATTAGTCACCTCTTTTTCATGGCATGGACCGTCCTTACCGCTCACACACCGGGTCTTTTCATGGGCGGATTTCTGTTTTTCTTGGCCTTCAAAAAAGCCACCCAACACCACCAAAATCCTATCGATCTTCGGAGTCCGATTCTCGTCGGCTTCTTCCTCGCCGCCCTTGTCACCCACGGCGGACTGCAAGGTTGGTGGCTCGCTCCGATCATCGGCGCTCTGACCGAATGGCCGCTCTTTTTCGGCGCTACCGTGCTCACGGGTTTCAATGACAATGCCGCCATCACCTTCCTCGCTAGCCAAGTCAATGGCTTGGGACCTGCATTAAAATATGCCGTGCTCGCTGGTGCCGTCACCGGTGGTGGTCTGACCGTCATCGCCAATGCTCCCAACCCTGCCGGACAGTCCATTCTCAGCCGCTTCTTTGGCGATGGTGTCTCGCCTCTCAAGGTCCTCCTTGCCGCACTTTTGCCGACCTTCATCACCATCTTCTTCTTCAAAGTAATCAAGGACGATGGCGCGAATAAAATCTTCGACATGCCCGCGAAAGAAGCCGCAGCAGACACAAAAGCTCACTAATCATGTTCACGGGACTCATCGAAGCCGTAGGGTCGGTCTCATCTCTCGAATTACGCGGTGAACAAGCTCGCTTGACTCTCCGCATCCCCTTCGCCAACGAACTCGCATTAGGTGATTCGGTTGCCGTCAATGGTTGCTGTCTCACCGTTGCGGCTTTCGATGAACTTACCACTTCCTTCGACATTCTCGCGCAAACTTTACGCGTCACCTCCTTGGGCGACCTTGCTGTCGATTCTCTCGTGAATCTCGAACGCGCTTTGCTTCCTACCACGCGCCTCGGCGGTCACTTCGTGCAAGGCCACGTCGATGATATTGGCACCATTCTCGATCTAAGCCCGCTCGGTCAAGACTATCGCTGGGAAGTTAGCCTACCCGAAAGCGTATCCCGCTACTGCATCGATAAAGGATCCATCGCCGTTGATGGCATCTCGTTGACGATTGCTGAACTCAAGGAACATTCCGCTGTCTTTTGGATCACTCCGCACACCTATCGCCACACCCACCTCCAGGACAAAAAAATTGGCCAACGCATCAACCTTGAGTCCGATCTGCTTGCCAAATACGCCGCCCGTTTTTCGCGAGTTTAAACCCGAGATCCGCTGGAGAGCGCCAGATCGTCGATCTACTTACGATATCGACTAAAGACGAAATGCAGTTGTTGCTTTGCTGCGATGGACATTTTTTTCTGCATCGTTTTTCATGTCATATAATATCGCAATTCTCCCTTGTGAATCATTTCACCTCGCCTAGAATAGCGCACAAGAAATTATGGCACGTAATACCAATCTCTCTATCTGTTCTTTTTGCGGCAAAACTCAATCCGAAGTCAAAAAACTCATTGCCGGCCCAGGAGTTTATATCTGTAACGAATGCGTCACTCTTTGTGTGTCGATTCTCGACAAAGAACTCCGAGCCCCAGTCGCAGCCAAGCCTCAAACGACTACGCTACCTACTCCGGTTGAGCTCCGCAAGCAACTCGATCTCCACGTGATCGGCCAAGAACACGCGAAAAAAGTTCTCTCCGTTGCCGTTTACAATCACTACCAACGTCTCGCTCAAGCTCCCAGCAATCAAAATAAAGAATACGCTGGCGTGGAAATCGAAAAGTCAAACGTGCTCCTCCTCGGCCCCACGGGATCTGGTAAGACTTTGCTTGCCCGCTCTCTTGCCAAAATGCTCGATGTCCCATTCTGCATTGTCGATGCCACCACCCTCACCGAAGCGGGCTACGTTGGCGAGGATGTCGAAAACATCGTGCTCCGTTTGCTTCAAGCAGCTGAGTTCGATGTCGAACGCGCGCAACGCGGCATCATTTACGTGGATGAAATTGACAAAATCGGCCGCAAAACCGAAAACGTTTCCATCACTCGCGATGTCTCTGGCGAAGGTGTTCAGCAAGCACTGCTGAAAATTCTCGAAGGCACCATCTGCAACGTTCCACCTCAAGGCGGACGCAAACATCCCCAGCAAGAATACATCCAAGTCAATACGGAGAAAATTCTCTTCATCTGTGGCGGCGCATTTGTCGGACTCGAGGACAGAATTCGTCGTCGTCTCGGCAGCAATACCCTCGGTTTCCACACCACTGATGTGCAAGCCGCGAGCATGAAGGACACCTCGCCCATTCTCGAGCAAACCTTGCCCGAAGACCTTTTGCAATTCGGCCTCATTCCTGAATTCATTGGCCGCCTGCCTGTCATTTCTTCCCTGCGCATGCTGACCGAAGAGGAACTTATCGCCATTCTCACCGAGCCAAAAAACGCGCTGGTCAAGCAATACGCCAAACAGCTCGCCATGAACAACGTCAAGCTCAACGTCACCAAAGACGGCCTCAAAGCCTTTGCCGAAGAAGCCATCAAACGCGGCACCGGCGCCCGCGCTCTGCGCTCGATCTTTGAGCGTGTGATGCTCGATGTGATGTACGACATTCCCTCACGCAAAGACGTCGAATCGGTCACCATCAATCGCCAAGTGATCACTGGCGAAAAACCTCCCGTCCTCAAAAAACGCCGTGGCGACGACACTGGCGACGACGACGCAGAAAACGCTGCCTAACCGCGCCCCTCTCACTGCCTTGTCCACCGAAGTAGCGTTATAAGCGGCTCACCGCTCACTGCTCACTTAGAACTTCTCCCGATGCTCTGGCGAACGAAAGATAAACATCTGGATCTATCCACGCGCGCGGTCATCATGGGGATCCTCAATGCCACACCCGATTCCTTTTCGGATGGTGGAATGTTTTCCCATCCCGATGTCGCTTGCCAACACGCGCTTCGGATGATTGAAGAGGGAGCCGAAATCATCGACATCGGCGGTGAATCCACACGCCCTGGCGCTTGCGAAATCTCGGCTGACGAGGAAATGCTCCGCGTCATTCCTGTCATCCGCGCGCTTCGCCAACAGTGGCATGGCTGGATTTCTATCGATACCACAAAGTCTGCTGTCGCCGCTGCGGCCATTGCTGCTGGGGCCGATATCATCAATGACATCAGCGGCCTCGAGGCAGACCCGCAGATGGCGCATCTTTGCCGTGAAACGGGCTGCGCTTGCGTCATCATGCATCGCCAAGGAACGCCCCTGACGATGCAACTAGCCCCACAGTACCAAGACGTTATCAAGGAGATTGCGGCCTACTTTCAACAGCGCTACCAGACACTTGTCGGCATGGGAATCGCCGCAGAACAGCTCTGTTTCGACCCAGGAATCGGCTTTGGCAAATCCGTTGCCCATAATTGCGAGATTCTGCAACATTTGTCGCATCTCCAGATTGCCGACCGCCCCCTCCTCTTGGGCGTTTCCCGTAAGTCGTTCATTGGCAAGCTCCTCAGCGACGAGGCGATGTCAGCGCGTCATTGGCCCACCATCGCCCTTACTTCCCATGGCCGCATGCAGGGAGCCATGGTGCATCGCGTCCATGAAGTAGAGCCAAATCTCCAAGCCCTACGCATGATCGAAGCCATCCAAGCGAAGTGCAAAGGATGTCCATGATGGCACAGATGCAGTCCCAAGGTCTGAAATGCTTTGTGGCAGCAAATGATGGCGGCGAATGGCGGCGTTATCCTTCGAATTTCGTGATTATCTCCACCTGCGTCTCTGCATCCACCCTGCTAGTCTTCCGTGCACTCTGTAGTAAAAACATCTCAAACCTTCGCGGCCTTAGCGCCTTAGCGGTGAAAAAAATCCATCGATGCAGAAGCCGTCATTCCGCACCGTAAGAGAGTATCGAATGAATCGGGCAATTCGGCATTTTTGCCCGCCCGTGCAACTCGCATAGCTCGATGAAAAACGCTGCCCCTATCAAATTCGCTCCCAGCGAGGTGATCAATTCTGCCGCCGCTGCCGCCGTGCCTCCCGTGGCCAATAAATCATCCACCAACAAAACATTTTCGCCCGGCAACACCGCATCTTCATGAAGTTCGATGACGTTTTCTCCATATTCTAACGAATACGCGAGACCTCGTGTTTTCCATGGCAACTTGCCAGCCTTGCGCACCGGCACAAAGCCCACGCCTAAGCGATCCGCTACCGCCGCTGCGAAAATAAAACCTCGAGCGTCGATGCCGACAACCTTGTCAATTTTTTGCCCCGCAGCCGTTTCACAAAGCAGCGTGATACAATCGCGAAACAGCGCCCCATTCGCTAAAACAGGAGTGATGTCCTTAAAAAGAATTCCCTCTTTAGGAAAGTCTGCAATATCACGAACTGCAGCACGAAGATGTTCTGATGACGTCATGCCCGCAACACTACACCGCCCAGCTATCCGCAACAACATTATTTAACCCGAGATCCGAAGTAGAACGCCAGAAAGACGTTGCCAGGCTTTGATGTGCAAGGCGTTTCATGGCCGCAGTGGGCTGCATCCCATGATGCTGCCCCAAGGTCTGAAATGCCTTGCACGGCAAATGATGGCTGCGGATGGCGGAGTTGTACTTCGGATTTCGGAATAAAGGCGGTGGGCGATGACGAAGCTGATGCGGCCTCGGTAGATGGCTGTCAGTCCTTGTTGTGTCATTTATTTGGTTGCGATGTCGATGGAGTGAACTCTAATGCACCACCGGTGCTGACCATACCAGCCTAGCCCACCATGGATCGGGCTTTCAGCCCTCGTGAATGCTCCTAAATCCGCGTTCCTAGCCCGTTGGGCAAGGCTGGTTGCGTAAAAAGGCTTCGCCTCACGCGATTGGAATCGTGGTGCGCCGTTGGCGCGGAAGCATAGCAACGCAAATCATGGGGCAGACACGCTGCATGCAAAAAGGCAACCCATTCTAACGCACCAAAGGTTCCATCCATCTAACACACCAACCTGCCATCCTTGTCAGCTTAGCCCCCATGAAATCGAGATTGCTGATGCAAAAAAATTTTCACATCTGAGATCATCTCTGGAGTCCATATTCACTGGCGAATTCCTTGGCTGTATCGCTGTCTTTTGGCATGCCTTGATAAATCGCTTCTAGCGCTTTGGTGCGGTCGGGGCCCTGTGGGATGGTCTGGACCCATTTCCTGGCGTTCTCTGGATCATAGGGATAGGCCTTTGCGGCGTAGGCTCCTGCGACTGCTGTTTTCTCTGGACTGTCGGGTGCGCTGTTGAGCCATTGGCCGACGGCTTGATAGTCTTGCTCTGTCCACGCGCTTGCGAGTTGGAAAGCACGATCCTTGGATACCTCGTCCGGCACGTCGGTTTTTGCGAGCCAGTCGAGCCATTGTGCTGTTTCGCCGACCCGCACTTTGTTCTGCATGTCCTTGGTCGCGCCGACAAGTTCTTCACCCGATAGATTCGCGGACCTTATCCAATCGGACACTTCATCGAATCCGAACTTTTTGCGGCCTTCGCCGAAGGTGAGCAAGCTCATGTTTTTGTTCACAAGCTCCAACTGCTCTGGGGTCGTGGCAAAGTTCCTCATGGCGGCGAGGGTCTCAATCCGTGTTTCATGGTATTGCGCCCCTTCGATAATGACGTCGATGTATTTTGATTGGAATGACGGTGCTGCGGCGGCGAGAGACTGGAATGCGACAAGGGAATCTTGCTTTTTGTTTGCCCAGTAGTAGATCAGTGAATAAAACATTTTATCAATTTCATGTGAGTCGTGATTCATGATTTCTGGCGATTTGCTGATCATTTGTGCCATCTCACTCGGGTATTTTTGGGAATAGGCATGTATCATATCCTTGAGATCGTCGATGTCTCCCTCTTCGATCTTGGCAAGATCGTAAAATTCGGCGACGAAGAGTTTAAACTCTGTAAGGCTAAGTTTTTGGATACGAGCGTATAATTCCCAGTATTTGATGTTGGAATTCTTCGGGTTGCGAGAGTAGGCAATGTATGCTTGGGCGAGCACTTTTCCATCTGTCTCCATCGCGGGGCGTTCGCGGTGCCGAGTTGGGCTTGTGATTTTTTGCGACTGTCCATCGTCGCGGTTGACGCCTAGTGCGGTGATTTCTGCGACCAGCTTGCTGTGAGAGTCTTGCACGCGGGAGAGATGCCGCAATTCCCGCCAGCCGAGTATGGCACCGAGGATGGCACCGAGGATGAGGATGATGGCGCTGATGATGAGGGAACGTTTCATGGGTTATTTGAGTTTTTGTAGCAGTTCTTCACGGCGGGTTTCATCAGTGATCTTCATGGCCAGCTCGCGCGCTTTTTCTTTAGAAAGAGAGTTCCGCCCTTTGCCACTACCCTCGATTAACGGTATCAAGAATTCATCACTGACACCTGAGCTATGGTATTCGATGGCTAGAGTTTCAACATACTCTTGGGCTTTGGGATCAGTAATGTTATCGAGGTATTCGGCCAGTCCGATTCCTGCGACCCGGTCAGCAGAAGTAGGATCGACGGCTTTCGCCCATGTGTGAAATTCGTCGAGTATTTTACGAGACGGTTTACTCAGGGCAAATTGACAAACAATGCTATATTCGGCTTCCAACACCAGAAAGGCGGAGCGTTCTTCCGGAGTGGCAGCGATGCGCTCGAAGTTCTCTTGGATTTTTTTCGGATCGTCAAGGTAGACATGATCCATTGTTTTCCTTAGGATCATTGCGCTGGCATCCTCCTGGGGAAGGGTTCTGCGCACCATATCAGCAAACGCCTTTTGATCCTTTTCCTCCACGTTGATGATGGCTGCAACGATCGCTTTTCGTTGGTCGAGTGGCGTTTCCGTCAAGCGCTTCTCCGCGGCGGCTGGGTCAGAGATGAGCAAGGTCTTGATGAATGCAGCCTCGAAAGGCGCACGAAAGGGCGATTTCCCGTCGAGCGATTTATCAAAGGTTCCTGCGGCGATTTCTTTTTCATACCATGCAGTAGCGGCTGTGGCATCGCGTGTGACCCAATCTTCAAATTGTGTGAAATCGAAGGAGTTTGGTACTGCACCATTGCGCTCGAATTTTGCCAAGTATTGGCCAAACGCAAACTCGGGATTTTTCTTGGCAAGCTCATGAAGCATGAGGTGTTCGATACCATCGCGATACGACGTCTTAAGTCCTAACGTGGCGATATCAGCATAAGCGGTCGTTAGTTCCTCTCCACTCATTTCAGTGAGGAGTTTTTTCAGTTGTGACCAAGCGGCGGAACGTTCCTTTTCCGTATCGGCGTCTCTGGCAAAGAGCGCGAGTTTTTTCCAATCGCGAGTGGTGGACACCCAATCCGCTGAGGGATTGATCTGATCTTCCGCCTTTTTTTGCGGTTTCTTGCTGCTGGCGCGTTCATTGGGAGAAATGGAGGCATTGCGGATGTTGGCGATTTTTTCAAGCATCAGGGCATTCTCCTGCTGAACGGTGCTTATGGAGCCACGCAAGTAGGTAAGCCATGCCGCCGCAATGATCAGCGCAAGCACGGGAGGTGCAATGTGATTCAGTTTCATGCTTATTCCATGATAAGGAAAAACAGATCGATTTCAAAATGATATTCGCAAAAATCAAAAACGCTGATGCAAAAAATGATTCCACCTCAGAGATCATCTCTGGAGGCCGTATTCACTGGCGAATTCCTTCGCCTCATCGCTGTCTCTCGGAATGCGTTGATAAATGCTCAGCAGCGCCTTGGTGCGGTCGGGGCTCTTCGGCTGGTGAGGAGCGTAATTGATGACCCAAAGCCGATCCGCCCACGGGACGACAGCACCAGCAGATTATTCGTCAGTTTTCATCAACGAATCTGCCGAAGACTGCACCCCTGCACTGCGTAGCAAATCGCATTGCCATTCACCTACGGCAACGCCGTGACGCATCCCGAGCCTTGGAGTGCGTGGACATGTCCACGCTTTCCGAGACGGGGCGACATGTCGCCCTGATGCAAAGCGGCGACATGTCGCCGCACTCCAAGGCAAGCCCCCATCGTCATCTTAGGAGCCATCATGAACAAACTTTTACACATCATTTTCGGCGTGCTAAAACACCAGAAACCCTTCGATCCGGCCTACCTCAAAAATCATGAAAAAACCGCCTGATTTCATCGCCGAATCTCGCCATCGAAATCGTCCGTCGCGCTGTCGGAGGCGGTGAGCCCGGCGGCGTGGAGGGGGGATGGCCAGGTTGGCAGCGAGCGCGAGCAGCCCTAGCCGCCAAAAGTCACTTCGATAATATCGCTCCAGTTGTTCGTCGGGGTGCCGTCCCAGTAGCAGAGGCGGTAGCGGCGTTTTTCGGGCTGGCCGGGGACGCGCAAGGGGCGGGTGTCGTTGTAGGGGCTGCTGGTGTCGATGGCGAGGTAGTCCCAAACCGTGTCGGCGGCGGTCTGGCTCTCGATCTACAC
>JAIYDP010000319.1 GCA_027487435.1 Verrucomicrobiaceae bacterium
ACCATAAGACCAAGAGCAGCGGGACTCAAACCATATTGCCGCCCCGTGCGGCCGTTGTGACATTGAGCACAGTATTTGAATGTATTCAGTCACCCAAACCATATTGCCGCCCCGTGCGGCCGTTGTGACATGTTAGGAACTGTAAAGACAAGCCGCCCGTCCCAAACCATATTGCCGCCCCGTGCGGCCGTTGTGATTCTGGAGCCGCCGAGACGGCGGCGCTCCCTGCTTGCCGCCCCGTGCGGCCGTTGTGACGAGAGGGAGTGAACGCTCCCAGACTCCATGAAGGTTTCTGGGGGCGGAATCGTGGCTGCGGTTTCTCAACCGCAATACTCCTTCTTCTCATCCTTGTTTGGCATGGCACTTGAAAAGTGCCGCCACGACTTGCTGGCCATGCCTTCGTTTCTTTTCTTTCTCCACGCATGATTGCGTAGGTGCGAGGAGCCAAAAAAATCCGTTTTTTCACGTCGCCGAGTCTCAGACGGGGCAAAAACCTCGTCAAACGAGTCCGCTGAGCCTCTGGCGGACGAAAAATATCGTAAAACGAGTTCCCCCGAGCCTCCGACGGCATGAAATAAGCGTAAAAGGAGTCCGCCGCGCCTTCGTCGGTCTGAAAAAATCGTCAATCGCGTTCGCCGAGGCTCCCACGGCCTAAAATGATCGTCAAACGAGTCCACCGAGGCTCCGAAGACCCAAAAAAATTGTCAAACGAGTCCGCCGAGGCTCCGACGGCATGAAAATATCGTCAACCGAGTTCCCCCGAGCCTCTGGGAGACAAAAAAATCATCGCACGAGTCCACCCGTAGGTCGGCGAACTCGATTTATCGATATTTCAACGAAAATGCGGCATTTCCTCTATTGATGCGCAGGATTTCCCCCTGAAACGTTGCCTTTGAGGATTCGCTTCTCCCATAGATTCTCCCGCCTTTCGTCCCAACGGGACGTTTCATACAAGCCCACGGTGCAACCGTGGGTCCTGCACCCCCCAAAAAAATGATGCGTCCCAACGGGACGCCTCATCAAGTGACGCGCTACCATCCCACAAGTCGATTTCATCAACGATGCTGCCATTTTTCCGCAACAGACCTCGCGACTCATCGAGATGTTTCCGCGCAAAGAACGCTCCCTTATGATGCGTCCCGTTGGGACGCGATGGGTTGCGTGGGGAATGCGACCCACGGCTTCACCGTGGGCTTGATATGAATCGTCCCGTTGGGACGGGCTGGAATATTTGTCCTATGACCCACAGTTGCACTGTGGGCTGGTATGAAGCGTCCCGTTGGGACGGGAGGGTTCTGTGAATGATGCTGCCCACGGTTTCGCCGTGGGTATGAGGCATCCCTTTCGGGCGGGAAAGCTACCGTGGCTTCTTCACTTTTCCCCTTGCGCCGCTCACTCGTTATGATAGAGAGAAGATGCAACCAATACTGTTATGATTGATTCATTACCCCAATCCATCCTCCAAGCCGAAGAGATTGATGCCTGCGCGGAACGCATCGTGGCTCTTATTACCAAGATACTGCCCACAGACCCTGCCATCGTGCCGCTTTTGCCGGCTATCACGCGGGGTCGGGCGGAGCTACAAAAGGCGCTCAGTGACTCGCGCGGCAGTGCTTTTACCCAACAGCTTGAGGAGGCGGACGATATCCGCGATGATACGTTTCTGGCCTTCCGTGCCTTGTGCGAGAGTGCCACGCGCCGCCGCTTGAAGCCAGACTTGATGGCGGCGGGCGAGTTGCTGATGCGCCTGATCCGCGCCAATGGCTATGCCTTGCAAGGACTGGGGAATTCCTTGCAAACGGGCGCGCTGAATGCCCTCTTTACTGCGCTAAAGGCGGATGATGCCGTGGACGCCATCGAGCTGATCGGCGCGGCGGAATGCCTGAGCGAGCTACAACAAGCGCAAGCGAAGTTTGAGGAGGTGCTGAACTCCCGCACGGATGAGCAAGCCGCTAAGAACTACCCGCAACTGACCAAAGCGAAATCCACCCTAGGCAAACGCTTGCAGGGTCTGCTGGGAGTCATCGATATGCTGGATGCCGCCGATAGCACCGCCACTCGCCCCGAGCTGGATGATCTCATCGCCCAAATCAACGAAACGATGTCCCTCATCGTCGCCCCCGCGCGAGCGCGCCGCACCCGTGCCGCTGCGGAGAAGGATGCCTCGCCCGCACCCGCTCCGCCTACCTCGTGATGCGAGACTGACGTGAAGCGTGTGGGGGAAAATGAGTAGATAGAAAAGATATTTCGCTGCATTTTCTCATGGGAAATCTGAGCTATCGGCTTAGGATGGCGACATGAATGACACGCCACCAGATGAGAGTGCAGAAGATGCCAACGTTGCGGGTGACTTGAGCGGGCTGCATTGGTGGCGGGTGCCGCTGCATTTCAAAAATGTGCGCAATCAATTAGCTCGGGAGCATCCGGTCTTTGTGATGCGAGCCTTGCTGCTCTATGCCCAGCATGGCGTTCCGCAGGAGCTGCGTTGCCCATGGCGTTTCCATTTTTCTCATGATCCTGGCTCTGAAGTGCTCAAAGGCGCGGAATATCATATCGATTGGATTTTTCCCATGGCATCAGAAGATCAGCCGATCGCCTATGAAAAAGCACTGCGGCGTTACATCGGCACGGACGGCGGCAGGAACTATCACTTGTTGCCCGGCGTGCCCGCGCAACGGATGAACCTTGCCTCGCTACGTGCCAACCAGCCACTGGATGCTGGGGCCAGCAATTTGTGCCTTCATTTTATGACACCCATGCGTTTCAGCAAGGAAAGTCATGACCATCCTAAGCTGCTCAGTGCCGCAAAACTTCGCACTTACCTCGACGCTAGCATCCGGTGGGGTGGCTGTGGGCTTATGCTGCCCAAAGCTCCCCCCGTGCCAGAGAACTTGGAGATCGATTGTCATTTCTGGGATTTCCGTTGCTTCGATCACATCCCGCGCAGTCGTAGTGTGGGGAAGCCAGAAAGCCTCTGCGGTATGCTGGGGCCACTATACTTGCGTGGTGCCTGGCAGGAATGGGAGCCGTGGTTGCGACTGGCATCTGCTTATGGACTGGGAAAGAGCCGGTCGCTGGGGCAAGGAGCTTTTTCCATGAGCACAGATCCTATTCCGGCAAAGAGAGCCATGGGAAGTGCCATACCTCTTAGATCCTCACCATCCGCAATAGCAAAGCCACTGGTCATCCGTGCGTTTGCGGGTCATCTCGCCTACCATGAAAATTGCCTACTCATGCGCAAAGGAGGTCTCCCCAATGCGGGAGAAATCCTCATGCAAGTGCCGCTAGCGGGACTGACGGAGGTGCAGCTACACGGTCACCAGAACATTTCATCGCACCTGCTGGAAGCATGCTCTCGCGAAGGCATACTGCTGCGACTCTGCAACGCAGAGGGCCAACCTACGCTTACGCTACCACCACAGGGGTAAGCCAAAAAGGCTCCCCATGCTCAAGTGCGGGTGTTTTGCGATTGGGCCGATCACGACATCTTGCCACGTTTTTGGATGCCCTCTGGATGGGAAGAAAAAAATGCTTAACAAACCTAAAGTGTATCGATTTTTTGAAAACCTCCTCGACTTTTTCCCCTTTTTGTCAAAACTCGCAGGGGGTTTTCAAAAACGGCTTCTGGAGCCTTTATTCTACAAGTGTTCCACAGAACCCCTCCCAAACCATATTGCCGCCCCGTGCGGCCGTTGTGACTGGTGTGCCTGTGAGTTAGTGTATGGCATGGCCTAAACCATATTGCCGCTCCGTGCGGCCGTTGTGACGCACGATGATGAACGACTCGATTCCATCCTTGCCCAAACCATATTGCCGCCCCGTGCGGCCGTTGTGACGGTCTTTCTTGAGTTGCCCGTAGGTGGTTGACCCAAACCATATTGCCGCCTCGTGCGGCCGTTGTGACCGGATTAGGCGGATTGGACGGATCTGAGGGGGTTACCCAAACCATATTGCCGCCCCGTGCGGCCGTTGTGACTCTCGGCCCCAGAAGCGAACGTAGGATTGTTGGCCCAAACCATATTGCCGCCCCGTGCGGCCGTTGTGACAACAAGGCGTTTTTGTTGAAAAAACTCGCCAACCCAAACCATATTGCCGCCCCGTGCGGCCGTTGTGACCAATACTGCTTTTGCTTGCTCTGGTGTCATTACCCAAACCATATTGCCGCCCCGTGCGGCCGTTGTGACCTGTTATGACTTCCAAGGCCGACTAAAGTCGGCGCTCCATTTACCCAAACCATATTGCTGGCTGGTGAGGTTTTTGTGACTCAAAGGATGCAAACGGGAAACTCGCTTTCCTAGTGTGAATTCATCGTGCATCGCTCGTGCTAGATTGACAAAAGAGCAAAAAAAATCACATCGTTCTTGGCGATGTGTGACGAGGTGTATGTGGATCGGAATCTGTTAGCTCTGGCATTTGCGAAGCTCGCCCACGAAGCGGGATGGAAGGTCGGCTGGAGCACGGATACAGAAACCCCAGATTGGCGGCTCCTGTATGTAGAAACCCCAGCGGGGCAGGTATCGTGGCACTTGCCCGCAAGCATGCTGGAGCAAACAACATTGCCCACCCACTCGCTGCCGTGGGATGGACACGATGTCGCAGAAAAACGCCGTCGCCTCGGTGAATGGCTCAAGGAAACATTCCCACATGGCATGGCGGAGGCATGATTTCCCCGCACGCTCCTGCCAGAGTGCCATGCTTCACACCTCTACTCCTTCGGCTTAGCCGTGATGAAGTCCACGAGGTCGAGGCGCATTTTTTTGAATACCTGTCATACACTGTGGCATTTGTCGCAATCGATCGTTACCTTTGTTTTGAAGAGAGCTAGTCCTTCATTGCCAAAGAGTTTGATTTACCTGCGGGTCGCCGAATGCTAGGTGTCTTCTTGTGAGGGAGCATCAATGGACTATGACATCATCGAACGCATCCTTGGAATTTGAGGCATTGGATTTGTCTGAGGATGATCAGTTGCCTACGCCGATCCAATTGGTGATGGCGTATCGTGGAGTGATGTCTGCTCGGCGATGTGAAGAGGCTTTTCTCCATGGACTGACGGGGTTTCCGCATCTGACGGGAAAGTTGCGCTATGGTTTGGCTGGGCGATTGGATCAGATCGTGCCTGGAGAAGATTCATTTTCTCTGGAAGTGACCGAACAAGAAGCGGTTTTGGAGATACATGATCTTGCTGCGTTTTCGATAGAGAGGCTTTCTCGCGATTTTGTTCCATCGCAGTGGGAACCCTTGTTTCAGGCGCGACTGACGAACTTTCCTCGTGCTGCTATAAGCGTTTTGGGACTGCGGGTTTCTCATGCGGCTGTGGACGGTAGCGGCTTGGCTTGTTTCATCAACAATAGCACATCGGCCATACGTGGGGTCGAAGCTTTGCCGGTGTTTCATGAGCGGAGTTATGGCTTTGGCTCGTGTGCGGAGGGTGGCATGATTGAGGAGCCTGAGGGCTATCGTGCAGCGGAATCAGTGTCGATGTTGGATGATGCGAAAGATGTTATCCCGACGTATTTTGTGGTATCGGTGGAGAGTGTGAGGAAATTGTTTGGAGCGTCCTCGGTGCTTGCGGCACGTCTGAGCTTGGCTGCATGGCTGAGTGCGGGAGTGGCGGAGCGTGATGAAACGTATAAGAGCCTTGCGCTGTGGTGTGATGCGCGGGGCACGAACGGCATCCCATCAACGTACACAGGAAATGTGGGATGCTATCTTTCGTTTCCTTTGTGTGGTACGGGGGCGGAGGCTCTAACGAAAGAGCTGAAGAGTGCAGCCACGCGACGTGGCTTTGAACGAATTGCGGCGACGTATCGGGCAATCAAAGGTGCTGAGGCGGCAGGTCGTTCGCTGCTGTGGGAAGGCAAGGGAATGTTGCAAGTGAATTTGGTGCCTCATGCGGTGGGCGGAACGGACTTTGGCCATGGAATTCCGGCCTTCGCGTTGTTGTTATCGCGCAACTCATCGGGCTTGCGGATCTCACTGACTCCTGACGCTTCGCGGTTCTTGATAGAGTGTTGCCTGCCTAACGGCATGGGCGATGCCTTGGTGAATCAATGCCAGCTTGCGGGGCTAGCTCCGAGTGTGTGGCGTGGTGGGGGAAATGTGTTAGATAGTGATTTCTCGTGATCGCGTTCTTGTTGTTGTTCTTCTGGGGGCGGGTGGTGTCGCTGGGGCTTTACCGGATGTGTTGGACGAACGCGGCGGCTGGTGATGTCGTTCATCGTGGTGCGCTCATGACATTGCTACGACGCCCGAACTTGCTTGCGGTTCATGGTTTTTTTCTCTGTCCAATGTTTGGCTTATCATGGGAAGCATGGCCATGGCTGCATGGGTGTGCGATGGTGTTGACCTCACTGCTGACAGTTGGGGCGATCGGACGATTTGGCTCGGCGGACCTAGGGCGGTTTTTTATTTTGGATCGGGTGATAGCCTTGGCGCTGGCGGTGGGTGTTTGGTTTTCGCCGCCTTTTCTCTATCCGTGCATGGTGGCTTGCTGTTGCTTGCAATACACCGTGGCCTCGTGGCGATTGGGGCCTGGGTATTCGAATCTGTTAGGATATGAATTCGTTCGCGCATCGTTAAGTGTGATGATCGGAGGCATCACAGTCTATGGCTGGTGCCGATGCTTTGGCTTGGATTGGGTAGGCGTGGAGGCTACGTTGTTAGCGGTAGTCATGGGCTATCAAGCATCGACGTATGTGAATCATGCCTTGGCGAAATCGGCGCTTGGGCCGAAGTGGCATTCGTGGATGAGGGAGAATCGCGTGGAATGCTTGATCGCCAATGCCTGGCTGCGAGGATGGAGATTCGGGCGGAGTGAAAATTTCGTTAGAAAACAACTTCGCTGGACGGCGAATCATCGAAGGATGGTTTGTGCATGTGCTTGGCTGTTAGAGATTTCTTGGCTTGGTGTTTTGGCTGAGCCGCGTTTCGCGCTAGTGATTCTTGGTACGACGCTCGTCATGCACGTGGTAGTTTTTGTGCTGACAGGTTTAATGGCCTATCAGTATGTGGTGAATCATGTGTTTCTCATGGTGATGATTTTTTCTTGTGGTGCGGGTGGCATGTTTGGTGGGGAGAATCTCGCGGCTTGTGCGATCGCGATTCCAGTGGCGGCGATCTGGATCGGCAGCTTGCGCGGAAATATTTTTGCGGAATATCAGCGATCGGGAACGCCAGGCGTGGGTGGTAGCTTTGCCGATGCGGCGGATCATTTGATGGCGTGGTGGGACACGCCCTACATGAGAATGCATTCGTACACGGTCGAGACGTGCGACGGCGAGCAGTTCGCATTGCCGGTGCCCAAGCTCTCTCCGCACGATACCGCGCTAACGGACATTCACACGCATTGGATGATTTTGGGCATTCACACAGATCTTGATCCGATGATCGCAACAGATCGAGTGGTGGCACGCGTCGGCGTATGGGGATTGACGGTGCATCGAGAGGATCGCGATTTTCTTTATCGGATGATGGATGCTCCAGAAACCCATGCCCTCGATCAACTGCGTGGGGATGGGAAATCGCGTCCGTGGTCGCGGAGTGAACGTGGAGGCGAGCCTAGGGACGCGGCGCACTTACGCGCTTTGTTCGAAGGGATGAATCGAGAGATCGGCAAGAAGTGGTTTCAGTTTATCATGAGATGGCCGCATTTTCCGGGAGAAGATTTGGTTGCAGATCAATGTCCGCTTGTAGAACCACGTTTGAAGGATTTCCGCTTTGATCAAGCGATGGCGTGTGTCACAATCTGGCGAGTGAAGACGGTATATTGGAAAAATGAATTTTCTCTCGTAGAGCGAGAAGTTGTGGGTCGCATTGAGCTTGATCGATTTCCGGCTGATTCATGAACGCTTGCACGTTACATCATAAAGCCATCCGCGAGCAGTATTCGGAAACGGCAGGGACGGCATTTTATCGCAGCGTCATGGGGGATGGTGCGCCCGTGATTCATTATGGCATTTACGCCTCGCCATTCACCACGATGCGCGAAGCGACGGAGGCAGCAACGCGGCAGTTACTCAGAAATGCGCTTGCACGTATCGATGGGCGCGGCATAAATGCCATCGTCGATTTGGGTGCTGGGCCGGGTGGTTCCGCGCATTTGTTAGCCCGGGAACTCGGGGCGAAAGTCGCATGCGTCGATCTCTGTGAGCATCATCATCGGGAGAACAGTGCGATGGCGCATGAGTTGGGGTTGGCCCATTTGATTCAAACATGGATGGGGTCATTTGAGAGCTTGCCCGAAGCATGGAGTCAGAGCTTCGACCTCGCATGGAGCCAAGAAGCGCTATGCCACGCACAGGACAAGTGTGCCGCATTTCGCGAAGCGCGGCGAGTCCTGCGTGAAGGTGGTGTTTTTGCGTTTTCCGACATTCTTTTATCCGCGAGCTCACCAACCAAGGAAGCTGAGGCCTTTCGCCAAGTGAATGCTGTGACACAGTGGAGCACTGCTGCGGAGCACATCCGCGATCTCACCGCTGCGGGATTTGGGGAAATTACGCATATCGATTGGACAGAGCATCTGCACGAGAACTTCGTCAGAATGAAATGGCAGATCCAGCAACACCGCGAACAGTTGATCAGCGAGGGAGTCGCAAGTGATTTGTTGGATCGGTTTTCAGACTCGCTCACAAAGCGCATCGAGTGGGTGCCGGGATCTGTCCTAGAATGGGGAGCTTTCCTTTGCCGATAAGCGCGAGGTGAAGCTGGTGTGGAATGGCAAGACCCGCGAGGTCGGCATCGCAGTTTTGCCCTTCCAGCCCCTGGAACACATCGATGAACCAAGACAGGAAATAGTGCCGCCCACGAGCTAGACCTCGATATGGCTGGCCGACAGATCAAGGGCTGGCCAAACAAACGCATCTGGGGCGATAACAAGCTCATCCTCTCCTCACTCAAAAGCGGGGCTCTGCGCCGTCAGATCGAGTACGCCGGCGGCCTCAAGCTCATCTACATCGATCCCCCCTTCGAAGTCGGCGCGGACTTTTCCATGGACATCGAGATCGGCGGCGAAACCTTCCACAAAGAGCCCAACCTCTTCAAACAAATCGCCTACGTCGAGGTCACCCCGCGCTACGATGGCAAAAACAAACTCGCCCTAAGCATCGAGCACACCGATTTCTCCGTCCACTACTCCCAAGACCTGGTGGACTCCATCACCGCCGAGCTCAAGGCTGGCAAAAGCGAAGTCGCCTGCGATGCCGGGCAATTGGTGAAATTCAGCATAGACAAAGACGGCATCGTCGATGCCGCCAGCGGCGAGTTTCTCGAATTCGAAGAACGCTGGACCGGAGCCTGCATTTTCGAGAACAAATGGCAGAGCTTCAGCACCCGCCGCGACCGCTATCTGGAACTCACCTCCGCCACCCAAACTTACGCCCAACCGGGCAGATACACCGTCGCCATCAAAGTCATCGACATCTTCGGCAACGACACCATGACCCTCGTGCCGATGAGTGTGGGGTAGATTTGGAGTGCGGCGACATGTCGCCCTTAAGCGGAAAGCGCAGACGTGTCAGCGCACTCCAAATCATTCTAGTCGCCTTACTCCTTCGGTTTAGCTGTGATGAAGTTCACGAGGTCGAGGCGCATTTTTTTCAGATCAGGGGGGTTGAGGTAGAACATGTGGCCACCTTCGTACCAGGTGAACTCGATGTTGCTGCGTAGCTCTGCGGGAAGGTTTAGCAATTGGCGGGTGGAGTGCAGCATGCCGTCGCCGGGCGTGGCGAGGTCGGTGTAGCCGCATTGCACTAGGACGCGGAGCTTCGGGTTATCGCGTAGGGCGGTGGCCATGCGGCCGGAGAGGTTGACGAAGCCATTGCGGGCATTCCAGTTCCAGGGATGGACTTTGCCAGTGAGGATTTCGTAGGGCTGGTCTTCGGTGTATTGGAGGTCGCGGCTGAGGTAGTCGAGCATGGCAGTAGAAAAGGCGCCATAGGCTAACGAGTAGGAAGGATCGTATTCGGGCTCGACCGAATCGGGATCGGTATCGGCCCAGGCGACACGGGCATCGAAGCGGCCTAAGACTTTGCCTTTTTCTTGAAGCAAGGCGCCGCGGAAGAAGGTCGGATCGATGCGCAAACGTCGTTGTACGATGGTGGCGGCTGGCACGCCGGTGAGGGCGGACATTTCTTTGGCAATGGCTGCGGTTTCTTCCTTGGTGAGGTCATTTCCTTTCAGCAAAGCGCTATGATACGTGCCCATGGCGAAGGTGCGGGCTTTTTTGACAAGTTCCTCGCGATTGCCTTGGATGACTCCGTGGTAGTGCGCTACCGAGGCATAGGTGGGAAGGAAAATGACGTAGGGAAGATCGTTGCCATTGCCAGGGGATAAGGTGGAAAAATCCATCAGGGTCGAGAGCATGACGACGCCATTCAGGGACATGCCATAGCGACCTTGGAGGTGTGCGGCAAGGCCGGCAGCACGCACGCCGCCGTAGGATTCGCCTAACAAAAACTTGGGCGAGGACCAGCGCTTGTTCTCCGTGACCCAACTGCGAATGAAATCTCCGACGGATTCCACGTCTTCTTCGACGCCATGAAACTCTTGTGGTTTGCCGCCTGAATCGACGCGACTGTAGCCGGTGGACACGGGATCGATGAACACCAAGTCTGCGACATCGAGGATGGAAAAATCATTATTTTTGAGTGTCGTCGGTGGATTCACCGGAGCAGTGCCATCGCCTGCAAGATCGATGATGCGTGGCCCGAGTGCGCCGATATGAAGCCACACAGCAGAAGAGCCAGGGCCGCCATTGAAGGCGAACATTACCGGGCGCGTTGCGGTATCTGCGCCTTTCTTTTGGTAGGCGACATGAAACACCGCAGCGCGTGGGGTGCCGTCTTCTTTGTTGATTACCAGTTTGCCGGAGGTGGCGGTGTATTCGATTTTTTTCCCATCGATGGTGACGATGGATTCGATCGTTTTTGGCGGCGTAGCAGGTGGGGATTTTTTATCAGGTTTCGCCGCTGGATCCGCAGGGGGTTCGGCGAGTAGGGGCAGAGTGATGAAGAATAGAGAAAGCAAGCGCATTGACATGGTCAAAACCTAAAGCAGACAGGCAATCAGGCAACTCGAAAATGTCATCCGCGCGAAAAACTCGAAGCGGAAACTACTTGAGCGACATCAGGTAGGTGAAGAGATCTTTGCGTTGATCGTCGGTGAAGGAATCGAGCAGGCCTTCCGGCATCAGGCTTTGGCGGAGGAATTGTGTGGAGCGAATTTCTTTGCGGGCGATTCTCCGTTCTTCTGCGCCCATTTGACGAATGACAACGGCGTCTTTATCCTCACTGACGAAAAAGGAATCGATCAGTGAGCCATCGTTCATGACGATACGATATATGCGGTATCCTGGCTCGATAGCGGCGTTGGGTGTGAGGATATTGCGAACAATGGCTTCCGGACCCATCGAACCAATGGAACTAAGGTTTGGTCCCATGGAACCACCGGTATTGCCGAACTGATGGCAGGCGACGCAGAGCGCGGAAAGTGCCTTGCCGTTTTCAAGATTGCCTTTCGTTTTAGCGAGGGTGAGATAGTGCTGATAAGTTTCATCGAACTGACGAGCCTTTTCCAAGGTCATGACGGGCGGTAGATCGAGAGTGCTGAAGCACGCGGTGTCCTTGCCTAATTTCCCCCATCCTTGGTCGCCCTTGCCGTAGAAAACCAGGGAGGCATCGCCTGATGGCAAGCTACGGTCAAAGTTATTACGAATTTCATCCGCGCTGCGCTCGCGATTCCAGATGCGGAATTCGGTGAGTTGTCCGTGCGTGCCCATGACTCCATTGCTGAAGCCGATGGTGAAATTTTCGATCTTCTGGGGCGCTGTGGCCGATTGATCATTGTCGAGTTCGCCATTGAGGAAAATTTTCCATCGCCCTGCGGCATTGCGGGTGAGAGCGATGTGCGTCCAGAGATCGGCGACGATTTTCTTTTTCGAGACGATGGCATTGCCCGTGGCGTTTTGATAGACGTGAAGTCTTTCGTTGTAGAAATTGCAGTCGAGTTGTTTGGGGGAGCCGCCTAGGCTATCGGCATTGTTGATGCCGGGCTGGAGTTTGATCCATGTTTCAATGGTGCATGCGCCAGGGAGCGAGACATGGGTGGCGACGGTGGCGGATTTTTTGCCATTGAGTTCTAGCACCGGACGATATTGATCGCCGAGTTGGCTGAGGAGTTTTTTCAATGAAGCATCGGTGCCGAGGACTTGCTGCAAGCGGTTGAGTGTGATGCTGCTAAGATCTTTGGTGGGCAATGTTGCGGCAAGGCATCCAGCAACAAGAGCGATGGCACCGTCCTTATGCGCGGCGAGTGTCTCGATGATTTGCGCTCGGAATTGCGCGGGAACGGATTCTAGGCCCTTGATGGTAGCGATGCTTGCATCCTGCTCGCGCGATGCGGCTAGTGCCTGGAGCGCATGAAAGCGAATGTCTGGATTGTCGTTTTGCAGCAGGCTTGTGAGCGGGATGGGGTTGGCGGTTTTCTGCGCTGCTAGAGCGTCAAGAGCGGCGATGCGGATGGCGGGATCGGCAGAATCTAGCGCCAACTCATGAAGGCGAGGGGCGGTGTTTTTCACAGCAAATGCCGCGCAGAGATCGATGGCGCGCTTGACCTCATCTGCGGTTCCGCGAAAGAGCTGCTCGACAGGTTCAGCGATCAATTCCTGGATGCGATCGGCAGCGATGCGATTTTTGTTAGCAAGGATGGCTTGAATGGTGGACTGCGAAGAACTCGGGTTATTGAGGCTATCGCGTAAGCGCACTAAAACACTTGGCTGGTCGAGAGCCTGCATGAATAACAAAACTTCTGCGGGGTTCGGATGGCGACCGATTTGGGTGAGTCGTGCAGCGACCAGAGGTGCGCTTTGAGCCGCGGGCAGCGCTAAGGTAGCAAGGAGATAACTTTCTGTGGGGAGCTTTTGCGCTAGCTCTGTGGCAAGAAATTCTTGGAGATCTTTGGTGTGGCGTTCGATCAATAAGCGCACCACGTAGCGCTCGAATTCGCGATCGTATTGTTCACGCACGAGACCCTTCAGTCCCTTCGTCTCGCCCTTGGCATTGGGTTGATCTAACGAAACGAGGTCGTAGTCTAACAAGGCATGAAAGAGCGGGGCTTTGTTTGTAGATTTACCAAGCCAGTAACCCAAGCTGGTGAGTGCTTCACGACGCACGTTTTTGTCGGGGTCTTTGCGTAGCGTGATGAGCGCAGGGGGTAGGGTAGCGGTTTCCGCCATAGCGCGCGCGGTTTCACGACGCAGGTGTTTATTGGGCGAAGTTGCTGTTTTTCCCAACTGCTCAAGGCTTGGAGTTTTTGTCATCAAAGCTGGCACATGGGACAGATCCTGTGCGGTAACTTTTCGGTCATCGAGTGTCTGGGCGGCGATGTGCGTTTGTGCCAACGACGGGGATTTCAGCAGTTGCTGAAGTTGGTCATTCGATAGCTTGGTAAAGTCGGGGACAGGCGTTGTGGCATTTGTTTCATGCCTGATTCGCCAAATGCGTCCGCGTAGTTTATCGCGATCGGGGTGTGAGCGTGGCACTTCATTGTGGCTGATGATTTTGTTGTACCAATCGACGATGTAAACGCAGCCGTCAGGGCCTAACGTGATGGCAACAGGGCGGAACCATGGATCGTCGCAGGTGAGAAAATCCTTCATTTTGGAAAATTGCCAATCGGTTAGATTGTGCTGAGGCGATGGCTGATCGCGCGTCATAGAGGCGGCGTTGATGCGACTGGTGATGGGGTTCGCTACCAGCATGAGGTTGTTGTAGGGAGGCGGAAAATGTCCGGCCGTATCCGTGAGGCACAGACCACTCAGGCCAGTGCCACCGAAGCGTTCTTTGGCGAAAGTCACAGGAAATGCGGGTGCGTAGCTTTTCCACTGACCGTTGGAGCAGCCGGGATAGTTCGCGTATTCGTGAAAGGGCATCACGCCATAGCCATAGTCGTTTGCTTCTTGGATAAAGGTTTCGCCATTGCGATCCATCGCGAGACCCCAGATGTTGCATGGGCCGTTTGAGGTGATTTCAAACTCACTGCCATCGGGGCGAAAGCGCGCCATGCGTGTTTGATCAAAATTGATGGCTTGTTCTTGCGGTTGTTGCGGGCGTTTGACTTTGCTGTAATTGAAAGCGCCTTGCGCCATCCAGATCCAGCCACCGGGAGCGCGGGTGAATTGATGCGGTAGGAGGTGCGAGTCTTGGATGCCGAAGCCCTCCAGCAAGACTTCGCGTTTGTCCGCTTGCTGATCGTTGTTGGTATCGGTGAGTAGCACGATATCTCTGCCGTGCTGGGCAAAACACTTCGAGCCATCACCCCAGGGCAAGATCCCTAACGGAATCGCGAGGCCATCGGCAAAGATATGATTCGGCTTCAGTCCCGCGTCGGGAAGCGGCTTGTCAAAGACCGCATCGCGATGATAGATGAGAATCTTGTCTTTGGCTTTGCTAGCATAGAGGGCATCCGCCACGCTGGTATTTTCGTTCGCATCCACAGGATATTCTAACGCCGTGTGTGTCCACATGCGACCTTGCTGGTCAAAGCAAACGGAAATGAATTTCCCTGCAACCGAGGCTGGATCTTCCGCAGCGACGAGCTCGATACGAAATCCTGGGGGCAAATGAAACGCCGCGCGCTGTTCTTGTGGCGTGAGTGGTTTCGCATGCTCAATCGGGATTTTTTTTGCTTCAGCTGCACCTTCATATTGTGCGGTGGCAGGCAATTCCTCGATGACCAAATTCTTAAAATGCACCAAAAATGTGCCGCCTCCATGCGCTTGCAGTCCGATCATTCCACTTTGCGGAATGCTAGGATCCGTCTCGGTGTAATCCAAGGCAGGCACGCCATTGATCCATGATCGGATTCGGCTTCCTTCGCAAACGATGCGATAGTCATTCCAGTCCCAATCTTTTGCCGCCTTCTTGATAGCCTCCGCATCGATCGGCTCACCAATGACGCGATTGCGGCGCGATTCGTCATACATTTTCCCCCACCAACCGATGCCGATGTCCACTTGGTAGCCACACATTTCTGAAGATTTCGGCACACGTGTGCTGCGCAACTGAAAGCCAGAATTGATGAAGCCCGCGCCCTTCACCATCTTGACTTGGAAACGCATTTCAAAGTTTTGATAGCTTTTTTCCGAAGAAAGAAAGGTGTTGAAGGGAACTTTCTCGGTAAGAGATCCACCGACGATGCACGAGTCTTCGACGCGCCACCAACGTTCCTCCCCTCGTTGGACATTCCATCCCGCTAAGGTTTTGCCATCAAACAGCGACACTTCACCTGCTTGGCAAAGCCATAAGCCCACTAAGGAAAAAAGAAACGTCTTCATAAAATCAAACGGCAAAATCAAACACCACCAGACGAGACAATCGTGGCGCGACAATCGCCCGCACGCGCTCATGCTCAGGATGAGGCAAATATTCATCGCGGCATTTGGCGCTCTCAAAGGTCATGACGAACCCGTGAGTGAAGCCATCGTTGAGGCCTTCATCACTTTCATACGGCCCGTGCTCGACCGATAGCAAGCCGGGGATTTTTCCGACCATGCCTGCGAGTTCGCAGAAGCATTCATCGATTTGTTCTGGTGTGATTTCTGGATGAAATTGGAATACGCCGAGGTGTCTGATCATAAGGTTAGGGTGTTAGGATTTGTGAGATTGGATGTTAGACAAAAGTTGATGCGCTGCTGCTTCTGCAAAGGCGCGACTATTGATCATTTCGTTGAAACGAATGACTGGGACTTTCGCATGAGTCTGAATGGCATCGAAAAGTGCAGCATCGGCAGTAGCATCATGAAAGGGTTGACCCGGTGCGGAAATGATGCTGATGGCTTGTTCGGGAATCATGATCGTGACGGCTGCTTTGTAGTTGTTTGCCTTCTCGGCGATGATTTTTCCAAGCTGTGCGCACTCGTCCATCGTTGTACGCATGAGAGTCACTTGCGGATTATGAACGTAAAAATTTCGCCCCGTAAATCGTTCCGGCACCGATTCTCTTGCGCCGAAATTTACCATATCGAGGCAGCCAGGAGCGATGACCGCCGGAATGCCTGCATGGGCTGCTGCATCCAATCGCGTTGTTCCCGCACCCAGCGTCCCGCCGACAAGCTCGTCCGCCCACTCGGTGGTGGTGATGTCCAAGACTCCATCGACCATGCCACTGGCAATGAGATCTTCCATCGCTTTTCCTCCCGTGCCCGTGGCATGAAAAACGAGCACCTCATAGCCCGCGTTCTCTAACACTTCTTTGGCGATGTTGATGCATTCTGTGGTGTTGCCAAACATACTCGCCGCGATGATCGGCTTGCTATCGGCATCGACCAGTGGCGTGCCTACCATCGCGCAAATCGCCGCTGCCGCCCGAGAAAACACCATGCGCGAGATGCGATTCAAGCCCGCCACATCGACGATGGCCGGCATCATAGCGATGTCCTTGGTGCCCAAATAATGTGCGGTATTTCCGCTCGCCAAGGTCGAGACCATCAGCTTGGGAAATCCCAAAGGCAGAGCTCGCATCGCGGCAGTAGCCAGCGCAGTTCCTCCGCCACCACCGAGGGAGATCACGCCATGGATGCGTCCTTCACGGGCAAGTTTTTCTAACAAAATCGGTGCCGCTTGTGACATCGCCACGACACATTCCCCGCGGTCTTTGCGCTCGATCAATGGAGCTAAATCCAATCCCGCAGCCGCAGCAACATCATAGCGCGAAACATCAGGCACGATGCTTGGCTCATCACCTGTGCCCACATCAATGAGCAATACCTCATATCCACGGTGGCGAATTTCCTCCGCAACAAAGGCATGCTCCTGCCCCTTGGTGTCAAGGGTGCCCATCACAGCAATGGTGAGATGTTCTGGTTTCACAGGTTGTATTTTCGTTTCACGGGAATCGCTTTGAACTGACGTGTTAGATCGACCAAGGAATTTTCCACCGCCATTCGCTCCAGACTCGAGGCTCCGACAAATCCCACACAATCGGTGTTCTCATTGATGTATGCGGCGTCTTCGGGAGTATTGATCGGCCCGCCATGACTCAGGAAAATGATGTCTTTGCGCACCGTGCTTGCGGCATCGATGATTCGCTGCGTGCGCTTTGCGGCTTCGGCTAACGAAATGGTCGCATCCTGCACGCCAACTGAACCGCCCACGGTCGTGCCGACATGCGCGATGATCACATCCGCCCCCGCCTCCGCCATCGCCACCGCTTCTTCTGGGGCATCCACATAGACGATGCTAAACATGTCCATCCGATTGGCCAGAGCGACCATCTCAAATTCTTTCTTCACGCTCATTCCCGTCTCCTCGAGAATCTGACGAAACTTTCCGTCCACGATGCAATGTGTGGGGAAATTATTCACCCCACTGAAGCCCATGTCCTTGACCTTACCGAGCCAATGCCACATGCGACGGCGCGGGTCGGTGGCATGTACCCCACAAATGACTGGGGTTTCTTGCACCACAGGAAGCACCTCAAACTCGCCAATTTCCATCGCGATGGCATTCGCATCGCCGTAGGACATCAGCCCCGCCGTGGATCCATGGCCCGACATCCGATACCGTCCCGAATTGTAAATGATGATCAAATCAGCCCCGCCTTTTTCGATAAATTTCGCGCTGATGCCGGTGCCAGCTCCGGCAGCAATGATCGATTCACCTTTCCCGAGCGTGTCGTGAAGGCGCTCCAATACTTCGCTACGTGTGTAGGGATTTCCTGTTCCAGTCCATTGATTCGGCATGGCGCTACGATAAACAATCCTCTCGATCTTGCCATAGCGATATTCCACCAGAACCTATCGAAATTCCACACATTTTCGAAATATTGGCTTATCAAAAGGGCAAACAAGATCTATCGTAACCGAGCCGATTTCGTGAATAACGAAAAACCCCACATCTCTGATGATACAAGACGAACAAGTATTTTCCCATGCACAATACGAATTGATCCGCGCCGATGCAGACGATCTGCGCGATTGGCTGCAAGGATCACCAGAGTGTGTGCTATTGAAAAAGCACCATATTGCCCATGTTGGCATCATGACGGCCAAAGCCCCCTTTCGCGTCACCCGCACGAATCCTTCTGGCACCTACATGATGGCCTGCATGGAAGGTCGCGGCTTAGTCTTACTCGATGGGCGCTGGGAAACATTGGAAACCGGGCAAGCGTGTCTTTTGCCGCCCTTTGTGATGAATCGCTTCAAGTGCCTTCCCGGAAATGAATGGAAATTTTGTTGGGTGCGCTACAGCGAATCGCGCGAACAAGCGCCGCTGATCTCCGCCAATACCCCGGTGATGGGAAGCTACGCCTTCGCGCCACTCCACTGCGCCATTCAAGGATTGCTCGCCGAGGCACGCACGGAGCAGTATCCCGTAGCCATGGAACATTGGATCGATATGGTTCATCAATACGTTCTCAGATTTTCCCAACCGCAACACCTCGACCCGCGCATCGTCAAGCTGTGGCAAAACATCGAAAAAGATCTCGCCCATCCATGGACCTTGCCAACCATGGCGAAACTGGCGCATGTGAGCCATGAGCATTTGCGGCGTTTGTGCCGCAAGCACCTAGGACGCAGTCCTTTGCAGCAACTGACCTTCTTACGCATGCAACGCGCCCAGCAGATGCTCGCATCCACCAGCGAAACCATTGAAACCATCGCTCATGCCGTCGGCTACGAAAATCCCTTTACCTTCTCCAACAGCTTCAAAACCTGGGTCGGCTGGAGGCCGTCGGCTCATCGGTGATATTCGGCAAATCGCATCCTGTCATCAAGCTAGTGAAAGGAGATTTTAAGAAATCATTGCAACAAAATGGGCAAAAGGAGTCTCGACTTTCTGCGGGCTTGAGGTAGTGTGGAAGTACTTCCTAAGAAGTATGCAAATTATGATCAACAATACCAATAGTCAAAGATATCGTGTTGCTGAATACACTCAGCTACTTACCAATGCCCTGAGAATCATCAAGTCCAATGACCCGAGTTTACTCAAAATCGAAGTCCAAAATTCCGCACTCGAAACCTCAGTAGGGGCACTGGATGCGGAATACAAACGCCAATCCAGCAGCAGCATTACCGCCACTCTGGTACAACTCGATGAACGCCGCGATGACGCTTACACAGGCATTTTCCGGGTGGTCAGCGGCTACGCATTGCATTTCCTCCCCGCAAAAAAGGAGGCTGCACGGCGCATCGGCTTGATTGTCAACAAATACGGCAGTGGGGTAACGCGCTTACGCTACCAGCAGGAAACAGGGGAAATTCGTTCGTTGGTGGGAGATTTGCAGGGCGATGCCACCGCCGTGAACGACATCAGCGAGTTGGGGCTTAGCGAATGGGTAGAAGAATTACGCCTAGCGAATGCGGAGTTTGACCAAGCCTACGTGGAACGCTCGCAGCAGCAGGCGGGAGATTCCAGCCAAGTCATCGCCCTACGAGCTACAGCACAGCAAAAATGGGAGGAACTCACCGCACACTTGACCGCCCATGCCACGCTCACGCCGAGTGCACTGTATCAAAAGACGATTGCGGAATTAAACAGCTTGATCGATGATTATAGAAACGCCGTCGCAGGTCGTAAGGGAGACGATTCTGCCGAGATCACTCCACCGCCGCCTACCGAGTGACAGCAATGCGCTATGCCATGAGTCCCTGCGCGAGTGGGGACATTTCTCGCCTAGGAAAATCCCTAGGCTTTTTTGTGCAGGGAGCCATTGTCGGCGCACAAAAGCGTCTTGCAACATGCAGGAAGGCATTGTTTACCAACAAAAGCGTCTCGCAACTTGTAGGACGATATTCTTTACCGACAAAAGCGCCTCGCAACTTGCAGGACGATATTGTTTACCAACAAAAGCATCCTGCATGGTGCAGGGCGCAATAAGTCACACGACCCAAGATGATGCGTCCCGTTAGGACGAAGGAAACAGGCGAGACGCCCGTTTGCCGAGACAGGCTGGAAGCACTGTCCTCCTAGCACAAAACTCGATGACGCTTGTTATAACTCTCCGTCTTGCGGAATACCTTTTTCGCGGAAATAGGCATTTGCTGCATCGCGATCAATGTCTTTCCAGGTTCTCTGGACGTCCATGAGCGTCGCTTTGCGTTGTGCGGGATCGGTGAGTGTGAGCGCCCAATCCACGGCGGTGGCACCATCGATTTTTGCGGCAGCGGGGGCGAAGCCGGAGATCGCTGAATCCCGCTGCTTGCCTGCGGGAAGGGTGCCGATCCATTTCGCGGCGCCATGGTAGTCGGTGTGCGTCCAGCGATCCGAGAATTCTGCGAGGGCGCTTTGATCCTCGCTGCGGAGGGACTCTAGCAACCATTTCGCTTTGGCGGGAGTATCGGTGCCGATGTTTGATGCGGCGATGCTAGCGGCGGCGATGTCATGTTTCTCTGGCGTGAGCGATGCGGAAACGAGTATCTCTTTCGTGGCTTCATAGCCCTGATGTTCTGCGAGCTTGCTAACAAAATGCGGGAAATTTTGTTTTTGCAGAACCTTGCTGAGTTCTTCTATTGCCCCGCGCCGTGCTTCGGGCGTTTGGAGGTTTTCCACATAGCCGATGGCGGCTTTGCGCTGGCTTAAGTAGGGCATCTGGGAAATTTGTTTGATGGCGGCTGGATGGTTGCCCTCTGCGGTGGCAATGCCGAAGCGCAGCTCGCCGACGAGTGGGTTACGATCATCAATGCGTCCTGCTGCATGCGCCGTGTCTAACCATTTTTCTAAAGCGCGGGCATAGGTGGGGTTCATGGGTTTTCCCTCTTGGGATGACCAGTGCTGAAAAATGCTGAGCGCTTCTGCGATGGGGGACTTTGCGGCGGTGGCGGCTTCATCGAATTTCGCAAAGGCCCATGCGGGGTCGGACTTTGCTGCCTGCCCGACAAAAAACAGCCATGCCCGCCGTGCCATCGCCGAGTCCTGGCGGTCTAGTGGAAATTCTTTTTCCAGTAATGCGCAAAGTTCCTTGAGCTTGGACAGGGGAGCGTTGGTGATCTGTGCTTGATACTTCTTGGCAAATTCTTCCATGCGATTCTGCGTCGCTTCACTTGAGCCGTTTTTGAGAATGGCGTGGAGCTCGGTGCTGAAGATCGCGCTGTCCATTTCGGGCGCGCTATTTCTCCCCGTTGGATGGGATGCCGACATCGCTGCGGGTGTGCGTTTCGCAGCTTCGCGCAGCATGTGTAGTTCCTTGCGGGAATGCGCTTCCTGGTCGTTGAGTTTGCGGCCTTCGTAGTAGAATAATCCTGCGATGGCAACGAGCGCAATGATGAGGATGAGGTGGTGTTTTTTCATGGTGGGATGGTGGTGAAAGTTGGTTTAGCGGCTGCTCTGGATGTTATTGATCGCCTCGTCCCTTTGCTGGCTGGCGGGGAGTTGCTTGAGGTATTTCAATGCCTGGCCGTTGAGGTGTTGCGAATCATGCATGCTCAACCAGCGGGCGTAAGCGATGGTCAGCTCAGGGTCAGGGTTGCCCTGTTTGGCGACTTCTTGCTCGTAGGCTTTGAAGGATTGATCGGGATTGTAGCTGCCGTAGGCGAGTTGCCCGAGATATTCGCCGACTAGCTTATTGGCCTCTGCGGGCGGAGCCTCTTTGCGCAGCCAGTCGATGCGTTCTGCTGTGCGTTCCCATGCTACGGCGCGCTCATCGCCGCCGGGAGCTATTGATGATTTCTCCGCTGCGGTGACCAGCATCTTGGCGCGGCGGTCGGCATCGAGATCGAGACTTTTTGCCCACGCGGAAACTCCGGCGAGGTCGAGTTTGCCACTGGCGACCGCAGATTCGATGCCGCTCGCCATCAGGGTGTCGCGCTCTTTTTCCGCGATGCCGAGTGACTTCGCCCAGGTGAATGCGGCGTTCGGATCATTCGCCGCCATGGCTTTGATGGCACCCTCGGCTGCGGGCACTTTCTGCTCAGGAGCTAACATTGGGATGATCTGCCGCAAGGCGCTAGGGTCGGTGACTTCTTTCAGGGCAGATGTGACATCGGCGGGTAGCATGGTTGCCATCATGTCTGCCGCCACTGTC
>JAIYDP010000384.1 GCA_027487435.1 Verrucomicrobiaceae bacterium
GCTCCGCCGCCATGACAATTCATTTGATCTCCCTGTTTCATGAGATAAATAGGGGTTGTCGTTGCTTCCTGAAACGCCAACACCCCAACCTAGCGATAATGGGTTGGGGTGTTGGCGGAGAAGGTGGGATTTGAACCCACGGTGAGTTTTACCCCACGTCCGATTTCGAATCGGGTGCCTTAGACCACTCAGCCACCTCTCCTTTTGTTTGCCAAAAAACCTTCGCGCGGTCTGTGCTTGGTTGTGTTTCTCATGATGGCGGAGCGAGAGGGATTCGAACCCTCGGTACGGTCACCCGTACGCACCCTTAGCAAGGGTGTGCTTTCGACCACTCAGCCATCGCTCCTAGTGATGCATCATTGCGGCGCGAGAAAAAAATCATATTCTGTCGATGTCGTCAATGATTTGAATGAAAAATCTCTGCATGCGTTGATGTTTTGTTGTTTTGCGGTGCATCGAGGCCATGGAGAGCTTAACCAGAAATCCTACGTATAACACCGACATTCGCAGCCATCATTTGCTGCGCAAGGTATTTCAGACCTTGGGACAGCATCGTTGGATGCTGCCCACTGCGAACATGAAACGCCTTTCACAGCAAAGCCAGGTAGCGTTTTTCTGGCGAGCTACTTCGGGTCTCGAGCTTAGTATTTTTGACTGAGAATGGTTTGCGGTTGCGAGAAAAGTGCTTGGCGAGAGGTTTCGCTTGCGCTGTTCGTGGTGGTTTTGGCATTGCGTGGTTGACGTAGGGCGAGGGCGACTAGCACGAGAGAGATGACAGAACTGATGGGCATGACGATGGCGGCAAGCAGCGGATTCATGAGGCCGATCAGCGACAGAGCGACGACGGTGAGATTGTAGATCACGGCAAAGAGGAATGCATGGCGCACGGCTTTGGCTCGCTGATTGGCGATGGAAAAGAGCGAGGGCAGAAACGACAGCCCAGAGCCGAGGGTGTAGAAGTCGGACTTGGATTCGAGCAATGAGCGGTCGGTCACGGGTGTGCCAGTGACGTAGGCAGCATCGAAGGCAAGAGAATCGTTGGCACCATCGCCGAGGTAGAGGGTATTTTGTTGATCGATGGCGCGAACGGCATCGGCTTTTTGTTCAGGCAAAAGCCCGCCGCGTGCTTGGGGGAGAGGGATATTGAGGAGTTTGGCGACCTCATGGACTTTCTCAGGCTGATCGCCAGAGAGGATGTGGAGTTGCAGGTGAGACTGAGCGAGTTGTGGCAGCACTTGGGTCGCGGCGGGGCGCAGTGAGTCAGCAAAAGGGAAACGCTTGATGAGTTGATTGTCGCAGCGGAGTTCGGTGAGTCCGTCTTGTTCAGGTGATTCGTCGGCAGAGCCTTGCCAACCTGCACGACCGAGAGACCAGTGGTGGTTTTGTTCGTGAAATTCCACGCCGAGGCCCGGATGCTCGATGACTTCCATGGGTGAAGCGGTTTCCAGGAGTTTCTGGCCACGATGGCCGAGGTGTTCCAGCAAGCTGCGGGAAATGGGATGTAGTGAGCCTTGGGTGAGGCGGGCTAGCGCAAGGGCGGCGTTGTCGGTCAGAGAGGCAACGCGATGTTCCGCCATGAGGATGGGGCGCTCGATGGTGAGGGTGCCGGTTTTATCGAAGATGATATGTTTGACGCGGCGGATGCGTGACCAGAAGGTATTGTTGCGGAGGAAGACACCGAGTTTTGCGAGCTTGGAGGCGGCGAGTTCATCGGCCAAAGGGATGGCAACACCGAGGGCGCAGGGGCAGGAAACGACGAAAACGGAGATCATCACTTGCAGTCCGGTAACCCAGTTTTGATGCGCGTAGTGCCAGATGAATCCAGCGATGCCAATGGTGAAAATGACCAGCAACCAGCGGCGGAGTAGCTTGTCAAGAAAGGCATGGCCACGGAGTTGCTGTTGCGGGGCGGTGAGGCGAGCGAGCAGCGAATCCGTCCATGGTTCCGATGCTCGTAGTGCTACAGGAGCGCGGCTGAGCAAGATGGCTCCTGCGGGGAGTCGTGAACCAGGAGGGAAGGCTACGGGTGCGGCTTCGCCATTGATCCATTCGAGCGAGAAGCTGGCGTTTTGCGATTGGATGACGGAAGCGACAGGTGAAGCTTGGCCGGGTTGTTGGTAGTAGAGCGCGCCATCGGTCAGGGTTTCCAAGGGGATGCGGGCGGCTGAAGTGCTGTCCGCCGATTCGTAGTCTTTCGCCACGGGTTGCTGGCGCACCAATCGGTGGCGATTTTTTTCCACGGCGGAGCTTTGTAGCGCGCGCCCCACCAGCATCAAGAAGACAAAGGTGGCGACAAAGTCAAAATACATCAGGCCTTCCACCTTGCAGAGAAGTCCGACGATGGATCCGATGTAGGCGAGAATGAGTCCGAGGGCGATGGGCAGATCGATATGAATCACGCCGATGCGCAGCGCCGACCAGGCTTTTTTGATGAACCATGTTCCGCCGACGAGCATGGCAAAAGTGGCGGAGAGAAAGGCGATGAGGCGGAAAATTTCGGCGTAAGCGAAATCGTCTGGCATATCGAGATAGACCGGCAGGCTAAAGGCCATGGCATTGAGCATAAATGCGCCGCAGAGGCCGACGCGGATCATGATTTTTTGCTGTTCGCTGGTGCCTTTCGCTGCATCGCGGGGGACGGCTACGTAACCGAACTTGGCGATTTCTTTAAAAAACGGCGCGATGTCGCATCGGCCGGGAACCCATTCGAGGTGGAGAAGTCCTTGGGCAGGATGTGCTGCGGCGCGGATGGCACCGGGATGTTTCGCGAAGAGGGTTTCGATCAACCAAACGCAGCCAACGCAGGATATGCCATCGAGCGAGACATCGAGGTGCGCTTCGCCTTGGGAATGTTGTTGAGCATGGGCTTCGGCCTTGGCGACTTGCTCGGGCAGCCATGGCCAATCGTGCTCCTCGAAGGGCCGGCTTTGCACGGGCATGGTGGCAAGGCCTTGTTTGAGTTTGTAGAATTGTTCTAGGCCTTGATCCTGAATGATGTGATGAACGTATTCGCAGCCGTTGCAGCAGAATTGTTGCTCGGCATGGCGTGGGCTGAATACGGTATTGCAGTGCAGGCAGGACTTCATTCCCGCCATGGTGGAGAAATAGGGTGGGGGATGCTACGCGTATTTTGTCGATGACTCATCGTGGTTTGCGGGGAAGGCCACGATTGGCAAATTTTAGCAAATGAATGATCTCCAGATGCTCCATCAGGCGATGAAACATCTTGCTCATCAAAGCCTAGCTGCGATTTTTCTGTCGCGCTCCATCGGATCTCGGGCCTAAACTTCACAAGGCTTACGTGGATCATTCGCATTGAGGGAAATCAATCGCTCATGAAGCATCGTAGCCAAGCCAGGGCCCCAGCCATTTTTCAGCTTCGGCGAGGGGTATGCCTTTGCGTTTTGCGTAGTCGGTTACCTGGTCTTTTTGCAGCTCGCTGATGGCGAAGTAGTGGCTATCGGGATGCGACAGATAGATGCCGCTGACGGCGGATGCGGGATGCATGGCGCAGGACTCGGTGAGGGTAACTCCGCAAGCATTTGTGGCATCTAACAGAGAAAATAGAATCGGTTTCTCTGTGTGGTCGGGCTGGGCTGGATAGCCAGGAGCCGGGCGAATGCCGCGATAGAGTTCTTTGATTAGTTCGTTGTGATTGAATTCATGTGGGCGCTCGTAGCCCCATTCCACTCGTGCACGGTGGTGAAGCAATTCGGCGAATGCTTCAGCGAAGCGGTCAGCTACAGCCTTGACCATGATGGCAGTATACGGATCGTTCGCTTTTTCCAGCTCTAACGCAAATTCATCGGCGCCATGGATGCCAATGACAAAGCCGCCGATGTAGTCCGTGGCGGCGCTTTCCAAGCGCCATGCCATTGTTTTATACTTGGAACAAAACTCCCAATCTTCCAAGCGTGCGGCCATAGGATTTCTCTCAATATAGTTGGTCTGGTTCCAGAAATCATCTTCATCGCGGATGATATGATCGTAAGACTCTTTTTGCCAGAAGGCTCCTTCTCTACCGAGTGCTTTATTGGCCATCAAGGCGGTATGACGTTTGATGGAATGCAGAATATCAGGAAGCGCATGATCCCCTAAAGGGCGGACAATCATGTGGACATGGTTGGGCATAACGCACCAAGCGCCTAGTTCGTAACGCTCACCTGCGAAGTGTTGAATTGCATCTGCGACTATGGCTGCAATCTCTGCTTTTTTCATCCAGTTTTCGCCAAAGCCTTTGTCTAGTGCGGTTTCAATGTGTTCTTGATAAAGTTCGCGCAGACGATCATCGCAGATGTTGATAAGTGCTAGGTCATTTATTTCTAAGGCCTTCAATCTTTTGGCGATGAGATCTTTTTTTGCGGATTGGTAGTGAAGCAGGACAGACTGGGGAATGGAGTCGTGTAGTCGGAAAGTTACACCGTATGTACCACCTTTTTGGAACCAATGTGGTAGGTGCCCCCACTTCTCGCGATCTACCGGAGTATGTTCTTTGAAGTAGCTGGGGTGAAGTGAAGAGTTGGCATGGCGCTTGGAAAGCGCCGCCACGGGCTTGACAAAATCCGCGAGCGCGTAGTGCGGTTTGGAGGTGGTTTTGTCGATTTGCTGACGCAAGGTGTGGAAGCGAGTGATTTCTTGTGAGCCAGTAGGATCGAAGACTTTTATGTCATCGCCGTCAGCGAGGGCGGGGAAAAATCCGTAGGTGCCGCGAGCGACAAAACGCTTTTCGGCGATGATTCGTTCGATCAGCGCGAGTGCATCAAGATAGAGTTTTTGCGCTTCATCGGCACCACCCGCGTTTTGGGTCTTGAGAGTTTTAGTGTCCGGTTGCCAAACGCCGCGAATTTCCCATGCGTGGAAGAACGGCGTCCAGTCGATGTAATTGGCCAGTTCGCGCAAGGATTGATCCGCAATGACGCGAGTGCCGAGAAACGAAGGCACGGCGGGTTGGTAATTTTCCCAATCGCAGGTGAATTTATTGGCGCGTGCTTTTTCTAACGAGACAGTTGGTTTTTTGTTAGCTCCTTTGAGATAATCGATGCGGATTTTCTCTTGTTTTTCGCGGTTGGCGGCGGCAAAAGCATCGCGTTGTTCTGCTGAGATCAGCGATGTCGTCACAGGAACGGAGCGCGATGCATCGAGCACGTGGACGACAGGACCGGAGTAGTGTTGGGCGATTTTGATGGCTGTGTGTGCTGCGGATGTCGTAGCTCCACCGATGAGCAGAGGCACGGTCATGCCAGCTTTTTCCATTTCTTTTGCAACGGTCACCATTTCATCGAGCGACGGCGTGATCAACCCGGAAAGGCCGATGACATCGGCACCGATTTCTTTGGCTTTGGCGAGGATTTTATCGCACGAAACCATGACGCCCATGTCGGTGACTTCGAAACCGTTGCAGGAAAGAACGACACCGACGATGTTCTTGCCAATGTCATGGACATCGCCCTTGACGGTGGCGATGAGAAATTTCACCACGGAACTTTCTTCGATCTCAGAGGGATCTTGCTGGGCTTGTTTGAGGAGCTTTTCTGCTTCCATGAACGGCTCCAGCCATGCGACGGATTTTTTCATTACGCGGGCGGATTTCACGACTTGAGGAAGAAACATTTTTCCTGCGCCGAAAAGATCGCCGACAACGCCCATGCCGTCCATCAGCGGACCTTCGATGACTTTCAAGGGCACTCCATACTTGACTCGCGCGGCCTCGGTGTCCTCGTCGATGAATTTATCGATGCCTTTCAGAAGGGCATATTCGAGTCGTTTTTCTACAGGATCATTGCGCCAGGAAAGATCCTCTTCCACTTTCTTACCGCTGACGTTTTTGAAGGTTTCAGCGAGATCGAGCAAACGCTCCGTGCTATCGGGGCGTCGATTGAGAATCACGTCCTCGCATTTCTCTAACAACTCCGGTTGGATTTGATCATAGACTTCGAGCATGCCGGCGTTGACGATTCCCATGTCCATGCCAGCGTTGCAGGCGTGATAGAGAAAAACACTGTGCATCGCTTCGCGGACGACGTTATTGCCGCGAAAGGAGAAGGAGATGTTAGAAACGCCACCAGAGATTTTGGCGAAGGGGAGATTTTCTTTGATCCAACGAGTGGCGTTGATGAAATCTAGCGCGTAGTTGTTGTGTTCCTCGATGCCGGTGGCGACCGTCAAGATGTTTGGGTCGAAGATGATGTCCTCGGGCGGGAAATGGACTTCGTTGGTGAGAATGTCGTATGCCCGTTTGCAGATGCGGATTTTGTCCTCGTAGGTGGCAGCTTGGCCTTGTTCATCAAAGGCCATAACAACCACGGCGGCGCCAAATTTCTTGACGATTTTCGCGCAGCGGATGAAGGGCTCTTCGCCTTCCTTGAGCGAAATGGAATTGACGATGCCTTTGCCTTGAAGGTGCTTGAGGCCTTCTTCAAGAATTTCCCACTTCGAACTATCGACCATGATCGGCACCTTGGCGATGCTTGGCTCGGCTTGGAGGAGATCGAGAAAACGAGCCATCATCGCCTTGCCCTCGATCAGTCCGTCATCGAAGCAAATGTCAATGACATTGGCGCCGTTTTCGACTTGTTGTCGTGCGACTTCGATGGCTTCTTCTAGCTTGCCGGCACGGATCAGTTTTGCGAATTGTGGTGATCCAGCAACGTTCGTGCGTTCACCAATGATGAGGAAATTTTTATCCGGAGTATGATTGTATGGAAGCGATCCAGAGAGGCGAAGGATGCGAGGAATGGTAGGCATGGTTGAAAAGAGATCTACGATGCAAGAGTGGGAACGATGCGAGGTGCAATGCCGCGCACGGCTTGAGCGATGGCTGCTACGTGCTCGGGAGTATTGCCACAGCAACCACCGGCAAAATTGAGCAAGCCTGCTTGCGCAAATTCCCCGAGCCAACGATGCATGTCATCGGGCGACATGTCAAAGCCGGTAGGCGACAACGGATTTGGCAAGCCCGCGTTAGGATAACAAGAAATGTTGGTGGTGCAGCACTGCGAAAGTTCTAACAAAAAAGGCTTCATCAAATCGGGACCAAGCGAGCAATTCAGTCCAATGGCCAGCGGTTGAACATGAGCGACTGAGTTCCAGAGAGCCTCCGACGTTTGTGCGGAGATCATCGTTTCGCCACCACGTCCTACGGCGGCACTGATGATGATGGGTAGGTTCACATGATCCTCATCGAACACATCCTGGATGGCAACGAGAGCCGCTTTGGCATTGAGAGAATCGAAGATGGTTTCGACCATCAGTAGATCAGAACCGCCTGCGATGAGTGAGCGCACTTGCTGTTTGTAGGCGACGAGAACTTGGTCAAAAGTAATGACACGGAATCCCGCATCATCGGGATCGGGCGAATTCGTCAGCGATACCGTCAACGGCCCGATGGCACCGGCGACGTAGCGCTTGATGCCGGTATCCGAGCCAATATTGTCAGCCCAGTGTCGCGCCAGACGAACCGATTGAAAATTGATTTCATGTGCGAGTTCGACGAGAAACGGGTCTTCGATGATGCTTTGAAAAAATTCGGGGTCTTTTTTCCCGCCATGCTCGCGGGGATCATCGACGAAAAACTCCGATTGCGAAATCGAGGTGGCGGAAAAATTATTTGTCTCAACGATGTCAGAGCCTGCCTCGTAGAAGCGTTTGTGGATGTCGCCTATGACATCGGGATTGGTCAGCGTAAGGATGTCACCGTTGTTGAGAATGTCCTTTTTGCTATCGGCAAAACGTTTGCCCCGAGCTTGTTCCTCGCTCAGGCCGTAGGTGCGGATGGTCGTCCCCATCGCTCCATCAAGAACCATGATGCGCTCTTTGAGAGTGGTTTCGAGTTCTTTTCTGCAATCCTGTGGCGGCATGGCGCAAACAAAGCATTCGCCATAGACTTTGGCAAGTACATATCAACGCATCTCGATTTGTTGATGCGTAATATGCAGAAGCTGCAAGAAGCGCTACTTGCCAAAGTAGGAAAATCGATTACCTTGCCGCAGCCGATGAGCAAAACAACCACAACAACTCGCGTAAAAGAGGGCATGGAACCCGCGGAAAGAGACCCGGCGAAGCTCCGCAAAACGGCGTTTTATATCGTGTTGTTTGGTGTGATCAGCGCGATCGTGGTGTTGTGGAATTATTCGATTGCTTCAGGCAAACAGAATACCAGTGATCGGCCATCGTATCACGGCAATGTGTTTTTCAACCTGAAGTTCTTGCGTCAGGATGGCAAAATTGGTGGTTTTGATGATTTGAAAGGAAAGGTTTGGATCATTCAGCCCTACAGTGCCACACAGCCGGAAACGTGTGAGCTGAGCACCGCAGCTTTGAAGCGATTGCTTGAAAAGTATCAAGACAATGATGACATCGCCTTTGTCTCCTTGGTCATCGATCCAGGACTAGCGGAAGGGGCGCTGAAGTTGGTGCAGCAAGCGGCAGATCAGCAGTCCGCGAAGTTGCCTAAGTGGTGGTTTGGCACGACCGAGCCGGCGGTATTGCACAAGTACTTGAAGGACAAATGCAGGCTCGGAACTTTGCCTCATTTTCATGAAGGAAAGTGGCTCTATGATAGCAGCTTGATCGTTGTTGATCGAGACATGAAGTTGCGTCGCGCAGTAATTCCCCAGCAAAAAGGCGGCAGGCCTTATGTTACCGGCTTTGACTTTGTGCAAGCTGCGGAATGGGATCAGAAGAACATCAAAACTGGCACGGATTTGAGCAATCAGCAAGAAATGCAGCAGCTTCTTGAAAAAACGATCGAGCGCCTTCTCGCAGAAAAACCTATCGATGCAGCACCATGAATCATAAGACGAAAATTGTCCTAATCTATCTAGCGACGGCAGTGTTTTGTGCCGGAATCATCAAAACGGCATTTTGGGTGCGTGATGGTTTGTCTGATCGCGCCAAGCCCTACGTGACAAATGTTGGCGCGGAAAAAGTAGCGGTTTTTTTCCCCATTTCACAAGACTTCAGCGCCAAAAATCAAAAGGGTGATGAAGTGCAACTCTCTTCGCTCAAAGGCAAGGTTTGGGTGGTATGCGAATTCTTTGCCGTTTGCCCTCAATGCGCCATGCGAAACGGAGCAGAACTTCGTCAACTCATTGAGACTTTCGGCTCAGATCCTGATTTTCAACTGGTTTGTGTTTCCATCGATCCCATGGAGGACTCGGTTGAGAAAATTGCCGAATACGCCTCCTTGTTGAATGCCGATGCAAAAAATTGGTGGTTTCTCACCAATGGCGATACGGCATCGACGCATAAATTCATGGAGAAAAGCATGAAATTTTTCACCCCTAAGCTGCGCACCGATCCGGCGGACATCGAGAGCAATGGGAAGTATCAACATGACCTTGGGTTAGCTCTTGTGAATTCGAATTACGAAGTCGTTGGGAAATGGCCATTGGCGGAGTCTCGTGATTTGAGTCCTGCCCGCTATGAGGAGGTCAAACAAAATATGTATCAACGCATTCGCCAAGAATTAGATCGCAAGCCATGAGTCAGTTATCACCACAAAAATTAATCGTTCTACGTCGAGTCGTATGGGGTCTCACCGTTGTTGTTTTGCTCCTCGTCGGAATGATGCGACGTCCCGAATTCAAAATCTCGCTACCCGATGGCATATCGTTGGCATTTTTGCCTGCCGTTCACGCGGTGCTCAATACGTTCGTCGCTGTATGCCTGATTCTCGGATTGGTCGCCATCAAGCGAGGTGCCATTCATGCCCACAAACGATGGATCACCGCAGCGATGTGCCTTTCTATCGTTTTTTTGCTTTGCTATGTCAGTTATCATTTCACCAACGAAGCCACTCGTTATGGCGGGGTCGGCTTCAACCGTGCCGTCTATTTTTTCTTACTGATTAGCCACATCTCCTTCGCGGCACTTAGTTTTCCATTCATCCTTTTCACCTACCTTGAGGGATGGGCGAATCGCCGTGAAGCACACAAAAAGCTCGCCAAGTTGACATTTCCCATGTGGTTGTATGTTGCGGTCACTGGCCCAATTTGTTACATGATGCTTCGCCCCTATTACTGATTTTCTTTCCATGAAATTACTCTCTTACAAAGAACCAAACTTCGCTGACTTTGCTGCTACGATGAAACGCCGCGCCGTGCCGGCAAATGACCTGCGCGAAACTGTCGCCACCATCATCGAAAATGTTTCTCTCAACGGTGATGCAGCACTCATTGAATACACCGAAAAATTTGACCGTTGCAAGCTCTCTGCTGATGGATTGTTCGTAACCAAAAAAGAACGTCTCGCAGCTCGCAAGTCAGTTTCCGCATCCACGCACGAAGCTATTGCTGCGAGTTTGGCAAACATCCATGCTTTTGCCGCGCGCAGTATGAAAAAAGACTGGAAGTACAAAAACGTTCAAGGTGCCGAATGTGGCGAACGTTTTCGTCCATTTGATCGCGTCGGTGTCTATGTTCCAGGCGGAAAAGCTCCACTCGTTTCTACCGCACTGATGACCGCTGGCTTTGCCCAAGCAGTAGGCGTGCCGCAGATCCTTGCGGCTACTCCTTGTGGTGCGGATGGTTCGATCAATCCGGCACTGCTTGCTGCGCTAGACGCTGCTGGCGTTACCGAAATCCTCAAGGTCGGTGGGGCACAAGCCATCGCGGCGATGGCTCTAGGAACCGCATCAGTCAAGCCGGTGGATCGGATCTTCGGTCCAGGGAATCGTTTCGTTGTCGAAGCGAAACGCCAAATGGTGGGTGCCGTCTCGATCGATTTACTGCCTGGGCCCAGTGAGATTTTGATTTTATCGGATGCGACGGGTGACCCACGGTGCATTGCCGCAGACATTCTCGCGCAAGCCGAACACGGTGGCGATAGTCAAGTCGGATTGCTCTGCACCTCGATGCCATTGATTCGTGCAGTGATGAGTGAAATCGAAGTTCAACTCGCTTCGTTAGGTCGCTCATCCATCATCCAAGAGGTGTTAGATCAAGGCACCTTTATGGTGCACGTGAAAAACATGAAGCAAGGCATACAGCTCTGCAATGACTACGCGCCGGAGCACTTGTCATTGTTGAGCGAAAATGAAGACGCGGTGTGCGAAGCGATTTCCACAGCAGGTGCGATTTATCTAGGCAATCGATCTCCCGTAGCCGTTGGTGACTTTCTTGCTGGCCCAAGTCACACGTTGCCAACTGGTGGCGCTGGTCGCTCGTTTTCTGGGCTGCGTGCGGATCAATTTCAACGCCGCACCAGCATCGTCAAGCTTACCGCTTCTGCGGTGAAGAAGTCCTTGCCCTTTGTAGAAGAATTTGCGCGCATCGAAGGTCTCGACGCCCACGGGAAATCGGTAGCAATCCGCCTCGACAAGGAATCCGCTCGCTACTAGGATTTCCTTCGTGAAGCCCCCGCTACATAGACACAAAAAGTCCTATTCCTCACGGAGTATCAGCCGTAATGGCATTTTCTGTCCCTCATGCAAAGTCAAATTGGATGCATCACTCGATAGTTGTCCATCTTGTGGCTTCACTGGCCAACACACCATAACCATGTTTGGTCTCCAGGCTCCAGCAATGGAAGCAATCGTAGATCCAAAGGATTTTTGGACGACCCAGCAGAAAAAAAGCATCTTGCAATCCATTGCTCGCTTCCAAAAGAAATTCCCGCAACTTCGTCTCGCCTTCCTCTTTACTGATGTTCCGGCTCACTACGATTTTCATTTGTATGCCTACTGGTATTGCAATGTGGCACCACTGGGGCCAGACGAGCAGACCGAAGATCGCTTATGGACGATTCTTTTTGCCTACGATACCAAAATGCACCGCATGGCGGTAGTGCCCTGTTACAAAATCGAGCCTTTTGTTTCTGAGGATCAATGGGATACCTTATTGCGTGCGACACAAAACAGTTGGAAGCTACGAGATACCTGTGGCATCGAGTGTTTTATTTCATTGCTTCGTGAATGTTTGATCGACGTTAGCCAAAGATTCAAAAGGGTTGTCAATCGTGGTAAGGGAAACGTGATAGGATCATGAATCTGGTTTTTTCTCTACTTGTGGTGCTTCTTGTGACCTTTCCGCTTCGCGGTGAAAGAATGTTAGAAAAATTGCCGCCGCGTCCTTTGTCGGGAGTCAGTGATGTGAGCAACTGGTTAACAAAAATGGAAAAAAAATCATGGAAATCTCGGATCGATGCTTTACTAGCGGAGTCGGACATCGAAATGATTATCATGATCGTGCCGATGGCAAACGCCAACGATATTCCCGTTGATGTGCTGCTTCAACGTATTGCGCAGAATTGGGTCACCAAGAGTTGTTGTGGCATCATCGTTCATACACCCGGGCGTGCTGATAGTCCTCGGGTCTTGATGACAGGCTCAGCCATTCAGGCAACCGAAAATACTCCAGCGGAGATTCGCGAAATGATCATAAAGATTGAACAGTTTTCGCAGCTAGAAAGCACGGATGATAAGCGCCTGAATGCTGCCTTTGAGGCATTAAAAGAGCAACTTCTGCCGTTTCGCGAAAACCTGACTCAGCTTGAAGTAATGATCGACGAACAAAAAATCAATGCCTACTCCATCAATACTTCCATCGTCTTAAAACGAAAAATGAAGCTGATTGCGATAGGCTTTGGTGTCCCGTTGTTTCTCGCCGCTCTTGGTTATGGTTTTTACCGATGGCGTAAATATCATCAACCAGTGACTTTTCTTTCGACATCGCCACGCAAGCGATTTTGCTCCCCCTATGCTGGCGGGGGAGGCAGTTCCCTTTCATTCATTCGAGGAAAAAAACCAAGTCGATGAGCTTTGTTTATGGCAAAAAACCACGCGCTTGGAGGTTGTTCAAACGCCTTGTTACATCGACCAAGCCATCAATGACCGTTTCTGTGTAAGTGCGACCATTGAGGGTATCGATGCCATGACCGGGCTCGATCTCGCGCAGTGCTCCGAGCGCCACATCTTCGTGATGAAATAGTTCGACAAATACTGTCTCTAACGAACCTGTTTTTGCTGCTGCTGCAAGAGTCGCGCCGATCCAACCGTCGTCTGTACTTAAGCAACCGCGTGTTGTTTTTGCCGACGCATGGAAAATACCGAGGTCGCCGGCGGCAGCAATGTCTGCGATCAGTTTTTCGTTCTCAGGAATGCTCAAGCCCGAATCACCACAGTGCGCTGCATCGACGAGAAGCTTGAAAAAATTTCGGCCAAGTTGCTGATTCGCCGCTCTCACGAACGACCATGCTTTGCCGAGATTTGTAAAGGTCTTGAACTCTCCTGGGCGCAGGAATTCGATGTGCCATGAGTCGATCGAGGAGTCGAGCAATCCGGACTCTTTGGCCGCGCGAATGTGAACTTTGACGTTTTGTGCTACCGCGGCATCGAAGTCGATGTCCACTGGGCCATTCATCCACTCTTCAATGGAGGTGGACGACACCGATACGGCGCCGTGAGTAAGCGCGGCACCGATGGATGATTTCAACTGAGCTACTACCGCATCTTCATCGGCAGGATTCATCGGGTTCGCACCACCTACCATCATGATCAAGTGGACATCGAGCCCCAGAGCTTTGAGTCCAGCGATCATTTCGGCTGTTTCGGCCTCATCGGCACCTGGAAAAACCGAGATTTGTGTGCAAGTCGGACGAACGGGCGAGAGTTGGCAAATGCGATCCATTTCCGCGACGGATATCAAACGTCCGTCGGCTTCACGAGGAAATTTCCCGTCTTGATCAGGCAAGAGACCTCCCACAAATTTGATGTGTGTGGGAACGACTCCTAACGCGATGCTTGGCAGAACCTTCAATGATGTATCCATGCGCTAGAAATACGCAAGCATGCAAAACTCGTCAAGCAATGCCTCATCGATTGCTAGAAAATTCCTTCACCCGGCGATCACAGAGGCTGGATTTGGAAGGCATAGTCTTCATTTCGTTGCTCTAGCAAGTTGAGTAACCACGTATCTGAAAGGAAAACCACCCAATGTCCCAAGCCGTCTCGTGCGACCACTCCGCCCGAGGGAACTTGCAATTTCGGGTCTTCTTCTAGAGGTTCACCATCCTTGCGAGTGATCCAGCGCAGGCAATTCCACGGGGAAGACTCGATCCGGCATGGTGCGCCGTATTCGGTTTCGAGCCGATATTGCAAAACCTCAAATTGCAATGGCCCCACGGCGCCCAGTAGTGGCACGCGCTGCATGCTTGACGGAATCTCAAAGGCTTGGGCGAGCCCCTCTTTAAGCAGTTGGTCAAGACCTTCACGGAAACGCTTGAATTTTTCTGTGCCGATGCATTGCACGTAACTGAAGCACTCCGGCGGAAAGCGCGGGATTTCCCGATACTGCAAATTTGCATCCACCGCGATGGTGTCGCCAACGTGAAAATCGTAGTTTCCTACGAGTGCCACCACGTCACCAGGAAACGCATCATCCACCGTCTCGCGATCTTGTGCAAACATTCGCTGGCTGTTCGAAAGTCGAATCTTTTTCCCAATCCGCGTGTGCGTGACGTTCATATCGCGCTCAAAAACGCCGGAAACCACTCGCACAAATGCAGCACGGTCGCGATGCTTGGGATTCATGTTCGCCTGGATCTTGAAGACGAAACCGGAAAAATTTTCATCCTCTGGTGTGACCTCGCGTTCACCCGCAAAGCGCGACGCCGGGGCGGGTGCGAGCTTCAAGAAGGCATCCAACATAAACTGCACGCCAAAGTTATTCATCGCAGATCCGAAGAAAATCGGCATCTGTTTGCCATCTAACACATCCTGCATTTCCAATGGCTGCGTCACCATATCGAGCAGTTCAATGTCGGCGCGTGCTTGCTCTAACACCAGATCATCCACCGTCCCGGTCAACGCCGCGTCATCGATGCCACCCGTTTTCACCGGGGATCGATAGGCTCCATGCGCGGTTCGCTCGAAGAGGTGAACTTCGCGCTTTTCGCGATCATAAATCCCACGGAAGCGCGGCCCGTCGCCGAGCGGCCAATTGATGGGACAGGGGGCTAGACCAAGCACTTTTTCTAATTCATCGATCAATTCTAACGGCGGACGCGAGGGTCGATCCATCTTATTGATGAAAACAAAAATGGGCACGCCGCGTTTGCGACAAACCTCAAAGAGTTTCAGCGTTTGCGCCTCGATGCCTTTCGCCGCATCCACCACCATCACTGCCGAGTCCACCGCAGTGAGCACTCGGTACGTATCCTCAGAAAAGTCTTTGTGACCGGGCGTGTCTAACAAATTTACGCAACAGCCGCCGTATTCGAACTGCAATACCGTGGACGACACCGAGATGCCGCGTTGTTTTTCTAAATCCATCCAGTCACTCGTCGTGCTGCGTTGCGAGGCCCGCGCTGTCACACTACCTGCCAATTGCAAGGCGCCCCCGTAAAGCAGAAGCTTTTCCGTTAGGGTCGTTTTCCCTGCATCGGGGTGGGAGATGATGGCAAAGGTGCGACGCCGTGCAGTTTCGCGGAGTCGGGTGGTGGAATCAATTTCTGACATTGGCGCGCGCAGGCTGCTCGTTTCTGGAAAAAATGGCAAGGCGAATGCGCGAGCACGTTTTCAGAGTTGCACGCGCGAAGTTGTCAGGTAGAATGAAGCACTAGCCATGCGCGGAATCCGAATCATCACTTCACTTGCGTTTGCAGGCTCCTTGGCCGCGCAACCTTCCGCGGTGTCGCCTGCTCCTGCGACGGAAGCCGCTGCGGATGCATCGATCACCAATCTAAAAAATGCCCGTGTCATCAGCTTGGCGATCCCAGCACCACGAGGGCAAATCCTCGCTCGCGATGGCGAAGCCTTTGCGCAAAATCGTGTCGCCTTTCACCTCGCGTTGATGTTTCCCCAATTTGAAAATGCCGATCAAAGCTTCGTGGTCGATTGGGCGCGCAAACGCTTGGCTGAACTGCGCGTCATTTTTCCGAAATGTGCTGAGAAAAGTGATGAAGAGTTATGGTCGCACTACCGACATCGCCGCTGGCTGCCGCTTTACCTTTCAGGCTTTCAAAACCGTAGCCAAGCCACCGAGCTCGCCAAAAAACTCGGACAGCGCAAAGACCTGGTGCTTTACCCGGTTTATGCCCGACATTACCCCGAAGATAGCCTCGCTGCCCACATCGTCGGTTACACGGGCAGCGTTGGCAAATTGCCCACCGGCCCGATCAATTTTAATGAGCCATTGTGGGAGCTTACCGAAGGCCGTTCTGGCTTAGAAATGCTCTACAACAAAAATCTCGCCGGCACTCCTGGCATGAAACGCCTTCTCTATAACAACGAGGGCGTGCAGCTCGCCGATGAAATGGTGCGCCCTGCCATCGCCGGCACCAACGTCGTTACGACCCTCAGCATGAAGTGGCAACGCCATGCCGAAAAAGTCCTACGCGAGGGCAGTCAACGATCCGCGATGGTCGTTATTGATATTCAAACTGGCGAAATTCTGGTGATGGCCTCTCGGCCGTCGTTTGACTTGAATGAATTCGTCGGTGGGATCAATTCGGCTCGCTACAAGGAGCTCAACGAAGATCCCGCAGCGCCTTTATTTGGCCGTGCTTTTTCCGCTCAATACCCACCCGCTTCCACGTTCAAGTCTGTCGTTGCCTTAGCGGGCTTGCAATCTGAGGCAATCACCGAGAATAGCACCATCGATGCACCGGCCTTCATTGAATTTCCGGGTCACAAAATCCGTAACGCTTCTGGTCGCGCGGAAGGCAGCATCGCCGTGCGCTTCGCCATGGCTCGCTCGACGAACACTTGGTTTGCGAAGTTGGGCATCGAGATCGGCCCTACGACTTTTCTCTCCATGGCGCGTCGCTGTGGTTACGGCGAACGCACAGGACTTCCCTTGATCGGCGAAGCCCCAGGCTTGTTGCCCACCAGAGAATGGATGCAGCAACATCACAAACGCGGATTCATGAATGGCGATACCGCCAACATGTCCATTGGCCAAGGCGTTTTGCTCGCTACCCCGCTACAAGTTTGCCAAGGCATGGCTGCGATCGGCAATGGCCGTGCGCTTCCTCGGTTGCATCTGATTCGCCAAGTCCAAGACACCCGCGGTAGAGTGGTGTTTCAGGCCATGCCGGAAACCCGCACACCGCTTGAACTAAGCGAAGCCGCTGTCACTGCGGTTCATCGCGGCATGCGCGATGTCATCAATGAAGGCTACGGCACCGGTCGCGCTGGCGGCTTAAGCTGGACAACGAATTGCGGGAAAACTGGCACCGCACAATGGGGGCCACCGTCGAAAAATCAACGTCTTGCTTGGTTTGCGGGCTATTTTCCTTTCGAGAATCCTCGTTTTGCCTACGCTGTCGTCTATGAAGGCCGCCCAGGGCAAGTCATCAGTGGCGGACGCTACGCAGCTCCCTTGGTGAAAAATTTCTTTGATCCGCTCCGCAAGGAAATCGAAGAAATCATCGCACCACCGAAAAAAGCGATTGTGGTAAGTGCTGATTCTGGCGAAAGCAAAGATCCTTTGGTTCCTTCGACCATTGATCCGATTTCTCCTCCACAGGTCGCCATACCATTGCCAGAAGTCGATGGAGTATTGCGTGCTGTTCCTGTGCAAGTGGATCCACCGATCGTTGAAACCGTGGTGAATCCGCCTGCGAACAAAGAACCTGCTGGTTCCATCCCAACAACTGATTCGCAAGCGATGTCGGATCCTGACCCCGCTGCGCCACCACGAGTGAACATCGTCGAAGAAGTTGAAGAAACTGGTGACGAAATCGAATACGAAAACGAGTGAGGGTTGCCCAAGTTTATAGGAGAATGCTAGGTTTTGAAATACAGCACTTTCCTGAAAACAGCGCTAGTCATTCTTCGAGACCGAGATGGGATTGGTTGTCATAGCGAGTTCCACAGCAGAAAATTTTTCGGCAAGCTCGTGCATGGCTTGTTCAAGTGCGTGGGATGTTTCGGCCTTGGCCAATAGTTCGATTTGCAAGGCTGCGTCGCGCAGTTGTTCTGCGGACATGGCGGAGGCAACACCCTTGATGGTGTGTGCTTCACGGGCAATACCTGCCATATCCCCCGCGGTGAAGTTGAGCTTGAGAGCCTCAATCAAACTGGGTGTCTCCAGCAGAAATTCTTCGATAATTTCCTGTGCCAAATCTTCATCCTGCATCATCCGGTTCAGCATTTCTTCTCGATCCCAGATGGGCATTGGCCGTGAATTGTCTTCTGCGTCGTTTGCTCTTGTTTCGGTAGGCGGGAGATCGAGACCATCGGTCGTGGAGTTCAACCATTTCTCCAGCATCTCCGCTAAGATTTTTGGCGATACCGGCTTGGAAATATGGTCGTTCATCCCGGCATCGAAGCATTTGATTTTGTCACTTTGCATCGCATGTGCAGTCATGGCGAGAATCGGGATTGTCCGATTTTCGAGGATCTTGCATGAGTGGCGAATTTCCATCGTGGCTTCGATTCCGCCCATGACTGGCATTTGCAAATCCATCAACACGAGGTCGAAAAGCGAGGCATCAAGCGCTTCAAGAGCCTCGCGTCCATTGAGCACGGTTATTGCAGAAATGCCCATTTTTTTCAACATTCCCACAGCCACTTGCTGATTGGTGAGATTGTCTTCTGCTAGCAAGATTCGTAGATTTCGTGAGGAAAAATCTGGCAGACGCAGCTTGTTTTTCTCATGAACTGGAACCGAAGGCGAAGGAGAGATTCTTCCCAAGATTTGATGGAGAATTTTTCGCAAGTGTTGGCTTTGAACAGGTGTAGTCGTATATGCAGCAATACCAAGACCGCGCAAACGGTCTGCGTCATCGGAATTATCGACAGGTGACAGCAATATGACCTCGATTCTAGCGAGCGAAGGTTGTGCCTTGACCCTTTGGCAAAATTCCTCGCCGTCCATGGAAGGCATGTATCTATCGACGATGACAAAATCAAAAGGCATATTCTCGGCAACAGATCTCTCTAACGCCACAAGTCCAGCATCTGCATCGTTGACGGCTTGTGCTTGAACTTGCCAAGAATCCAGTAATTTCAATAGCGTTTCGCCATTCGTTGCATTGCCATCGACAATCAAAGCACGCAGTCCAGCGAGATCGTAGGCATGATCTTCAATTTGCTCGATTTCTGTAGGTAGGATCCCGAACTGCGCGGTGAACCAGAATTCGGAACCTATTCCGAGTTCGCTTTCTACACCGATGGTTCCGCGCATCATTTCGGCAAGCTGCTTCGATATAGCTAAGCCAAGACCTGTGCCGCCGTATTGACGAGTATTGGAGGCATCCACTTGGGTAAACTGGTGAAATAGCGAGTCGATTTTATCTTGCGGAATCCCAATGCCCGTATCTTTGACCTTAAACCGTAGTTGGCAAAGGGATGGATCTTCGCTTGGGGTGTTTTTTTCCCGTGTTACTACGATGGAGATATTTCCTTGATGGGTAAATTTGATCGCATTTCCTAGCAGGTTGGTGAGGATTTGTCGGAGACGACCGGCATCACCTAACAAGTTTGTGGGAACATCGCTGCTGATCTGGCTGAAAAGTTCGATGCTTTTTTCATGGCCGCGTGGAGCCATGGCATCGGTAAGTTCGTCTAACAGGCTGCCTAAGGAAAAAGGTTCGGATACGAGGTCGAGCTTGCCAGCTTCGATTTTTGAGAAATCGAGAATATCATCGATGATCGAAAGCAGAGAATCAGCACTGCCTTTCACAAGTTCAGCGTAATGGCGTTGTTCCTTGGCGAGAGGTGTATCTAACAGTAGCCCGGTCATGCCGATGATGCCATTCATGGGCGTGCGGATTTCGTGGCTCATGTTCGCTAAGAACTCGCTCTTTGCAATGTTGGCCATCTCCGCGCGGGTGGCGAGTTCTTTCGTTTGTGCCGTGGCACGTTCAAGCTGTAAATAGGACTCTGCCAAGTTGCTTTGCTGTGCCATGATGCCTGCATCGGTGCGCCGTAAGGTGATGAAGAGGAGCGCCAGCATGATGATAAAAATCATCACGCCAAAGGTGCTACCAAGAGTGACATCCCGAGAAAGATCCGCCTTGAGGTCGGTGATGTCGTTCAAGATTAGCATACTGCCGATCTCACTATCCGATGCATCAGTGAAGGGTTCGACATGGGTTTGATAACTACGTCCTTCCACAGTGATCGGCTTGCGGGAAAGTTGCTGGAAGAATGCTGCGGTGCTTTGTTCCTTGGGGAAATCCGTAAAAGCGGTGGGTAAAATGCTTTTGCTGGAATAAATCATCACCGTGTCAGGGAGGCGATCCCAGTGAACTTGGCGGTTGCGCAATTCAAAGTTTTTTTCCAAATCGGTGCGCTTAAGTCGATTTTTATTGATAAATATAGCGAAATCGACTTTGGGATTTTGCTTGTGGATAAAATCCAGATTGTTCTCCACATTGTTCTTCACTTGGGCATATCCCGTGACTTTTTTACCTTCGAATATTGGCGCAACCACAGTGAGTTGAACGACTCCTATGTTGTCCAATTCGATGCCACATCGAAGCTCTTGCGCATGTATTGCATCGCGTGACGTATATGTTTTCACCGTGTCGCCATACCTTTCAGGCTTGTGCATGCGCGCTATGCACTTGCGCTGGGGATCCATGAATAAGAGTTGATGGATTTTTTTTTCGTTCCACAAATCTCGATACAAAAGTTGCCAACGAGAAAGGAGCTGATCGCGATCTCCAGCAGCTACTGCTTTTCGCGTTTCTTCATCTTTTGTCATAAGCTGGAGAATCATCGACAAGCCATCACTTTGTAATATGAGGGAATTTTGATATTGTTCTACGACCGATTTGCTTGTTCCAGAGGTTTTTTGATCAAGGAACGCGTGATATTGAGAATGCAACAAATAGCCGAAAATCGAAAAAATTGCCAAAAGAAAGACAGTGAGAAGTGGCAAAAACTTTCGCAATATCGGCTTTACGGTGACTTTAGCGCGACCTCTCGCAATGATGATTGCGAGTAAGCCTATGGTAAAAGCAAAAATGAAAGCGGCGGGAAAAGCGATATCTTCAGCTACAGTCCATCTCCACTGAGATGCATCGCGATCAATCCCTAGTATGGCAATGGCACGACTCGAACTTGGAGCAAAGATCGGCACTGAAGCTGAGATCCATGTTCCCCAGTCATCCTTCAAGGGGCCTTCGATCAATCCCGTTTTTGTGTCACTGGCTCGCGTAAACAGAGTGCTTGATTCATCGTAGTTTGACCCAGGAGGACTATAATCTTCAGAAAACTTAGGTTCGCTATCGAGAAAGAAGAAAGCAGAGCCATCCTCACGCGAACCAAGAAGATAGACGAATCGGAACGTTGGCTCTGCTTCGCGTATGGCAATAAACTGCTCTTTGAGTTTTCGATAGTGCTCGGTAGTTAGATCGTCGGCGTTCCCTGCGAGTTTTACGATCTCGTTGGTGTCCACCGATGCAGCAATAATGCGTGCTTCTTCAAGGAATCGGGTTCGTTTTTTGCGATCCGCATGTTCAAAAAGTGCCCATATACCTAGAATGCAAACGATGATCGCGGCTAGGGTAGTCGCTATTTTGTAAGCAAGGGGGCTCGATAGCGCATTGCGCCATGCCCGTTGCGCTTCCTTTGACACCTCATGATGATCTTTGCTTTTGTCCATGTCGCAGTTTGACAACGGATAGCTTATAGAATACTTCCCCGAAATATGGAGACAAATTTCCGCATTTTTCCATTTTTTTGCCGTTTTACCTCTCATTTGACAATTGTGTCAGAGAAAATCGTGTTTTCATGATTGCCACGGAACGCAATCTGTGCGATTTGCCGTGCGCATATGACCGATTACACAAGTATCCTTGAAATCCGTGGAAGAGAAGTCATCGACTCCCGCGGCAATCCCACTGTAGAAGTGGACGTTACCCTCGAAGGCGGTGCCACAGGCCGCGCCGCTGTTCCCTCTGGTGCCTCGACCGGCGAACATGAAGCTTGCGAGCTTCGCGATGGCGATAAATCTCGCTACCTTGGCAAAGGCGTGCTCCAAGCCGTGGAAAACGTCAACGAGCGCATCGCTCCAGCACTTTGCGGTTTGGATGCTACCAACCAAGCTGCTATCGATAAGATCATGATCGAGCTTGACGGTACCAGCACCAAAAAAGAACTCGGTGCCAACGCCATCCTCGGTGTTTCCCTCGCTGTTGCCAAAGCATCTGCGGCTCAACTTGGCATCCCTCTTTACAAATACCTCGGCGGCCCGAATGCCAAAGTGCTTCCTGTGCCGATGATGAACATCATCAATGGCGGTGCACACTCGGACGCTCCCATCGATTTCCAAGAGTTCATGATCATGCCCGTAGGCGCACCGACCTTCCGCGAGGGTCTTCGCTATGGCGCGGAAATTTTCCACTCCTTGAAAAAAGTTCTTCACGACCGTGGCCTTTCCACCGCTGTGGGCGACGAAGGCGGCTTTGCTCCGAAGTTGGACAGTGCTGAAGATGCGCTTAGTGTCATCGCTCTTGCCGTAGAAAAAGCCGGATACAAGCTCGGCTCGGACATTTGCATCGCGCTCGACGTTGCTTCCTCCGAGTTCTTCGACGCAGCGAAAAACAAATACGTTTTCAAGAAGTCCGATAAATCCGAGCGCAGTGCCGCTGAGTTGGTCGATTTCTACGCCGACCTCAAGAAGCGCTACCCGATCATTTCCATCGAAGACGGCTGCGCCGAAAACGACTGGGCCGGCTGGAAAGTGCTTACCGACAAGCTCGCAGGCACTACCCAACTTGTGGGCGACGATCTTTTCGTTACCAACGTATCCTTCCTTTCCAAAGGCATCGCGCAAGGAGTTGCCAACTCGATCCTTGTCAAAGTCAACCAAATCGGTTCTCTCACAGAAACCTTTGATGCGGTGGAGATGGCCAAGGAAAATGGTTACACCGCCGTGCTTTCGCACCGTTCTGGCGAGACCGAAGACTACACCATTGCTGACATTGCCGTTGCTACCAACTGCGGTCAGATCAAGACTGGCTCGATGAGCCGCTCCGACAGGATTGCAAAATACAACCAGCTTCTTCGCATCGAAGAAGAGCTTGGCGATGAGGCCATCTACGGCGGCAAGATCAAAGTGAAATACTAAGAATCTGCCACAGCGCCTATTCCTCGAAAAAAAACCGTCACCTCACCGTGGCGGTTTTTTGCTACATTCGTGCAATACCTCAGAAACAGAAGTTGCCAAAGTTCGCCGTTTATGACAAACAATCTTCGCACATGAACACTTTTGATGGATCGCTCGATGTCGCTGTAACGGAAGGGAAATTGCTACCGAATGCGCGGAAAAATATTCAAAACTTTCTCCACGGCGCCTCGTCGGATCTAGCATCGCGGGTGATCGCAGAATTGGTCGATCGCGAAGAATGGGCGGAAATCAACGATCGCTTCTTTAAGACGCTCGCCTTCGGCACCGGCGGCTTGCGCGGACGAACCATTGGGCGAGTGATTACCAGTGTGGAGCAGGGGAGTGGCGGTCCGAATGGTCGCCCGCAACATCCATGCGTTGGCACCGCTACGATGAATTTTTTCAATCTCAGCCGCGCAGTTCGTGGACTCATCGCTTACGCGAAACAACACGTCGGCAGCGAGCGCAAGCCGCGCATCGTCTTCGCTCACGATACCCGACATTTCTCGCGCGATTTCGCCGAGTTCTGCGCGCGCGTCGCTACGGAACTCGGTTGCGATGCTTGGCTCTTTGAAGGCGCTCGCAGCACGCCGCAGTTGTCGTTTTCGATTCGTGAATTGAATGCCGACGCCGGTGTCGTGCTGACCGCATCCCACAATCCTGCGCACGACAATGGCTTCAAGGCCTACTTCAATGACGGCGGACAAATTGTGGAACCTCACGCCACCAACATCATCGCCGAGGTGAATGTGTTAGATTCGGAAATTTACCAAGCTCTGCCTGCGGAGCAACACGGCACACTCCACATGATGGGCCAGGAAATGGACCAGCGCTACTGCGATAAATTGCGCTCGTTGCTGATGCGGCCCGAACTTTTGCAGGGCGCTAAAGCCAAGGTTGTTTTCACCAATCTTCATGGAACGGGTGGAACCATCGTTGTGCCGATGATGCGTGCCTTGGGATTTGATGTCGTGACGGTTCCTGAACAAGACATTCAGGACGGTCGATTCCCCACCGTGGATTCGCCGAATCCCGAGAATGCTCCTGCCTTGCGCATGGCCATCGAGCTGGCGGAAAAAACCGCCGCAGACATCGTCATCGGCACCGATCCCGATAGCGACCGCATGGGCGTCGCTGCTCGTAATGCGGCTGGCGAAATGGTTTTGCTCAGTGGCAACCAAATCGGCTCCTTGATGGCATGGTATCGAGTGAAAACTGCGTTTGAAATCGGCTGGGTGACAGATGCCACACGCTCCCGTGCGGTTTTGATCAAAACCTACGTGACCACCGAGTTGCAGCGTGCCATCGCGGATCACTTCGGCATTCGCACCGTGGATACACTCACGGGCTTCAAGTACATTGCCGAAAAACTTCGCAAGTATGAGGAAACCATTCCCGCCGAAAAAATTTCTGCCCATTCCGCTGCGGGGTATCGATCCCTGACCGAGGAACAGACGCGCAGCTTGCGACTGGAGTATTCCCGCTTCTTTATTTTCGGTGGCGAAGAAAGCTACGGCTATCTCGGCTGCGACTTCGTTCGCGATAAGGATGCGAATGGCTCTGCGGTGATGTTTGCCGAGGTCGCGGCGTATGCGCGCAGCCAAGGTCTGACTTTGCCCGATTTGTTAGATCAAATTTACGCCCAGTTTGGCTACTACCTCGAGCATGGGAAATCGCTAGTGATGGAAGGCGCCGATGGTGCGGCCCGCATCGCCGCGCTTGCCGCATCCTACGGCGACAATCCGCCGGAAGAAGTCGATGGCTCCGCCGTAGTGCGGGTGCGCGATTTCTCGAAGCAGGATTTGTTCGACGATGAAGGCGACGCCATCCCGAAAGAAAAGATGCTCTTTGTCGAACTGGCCGACGGTCGGAAATTTGCGGTTCGTCCCAGCGGCACCGAGCCGAAAATCAAGTTCTACCTCTTTGGCAGCGGCGCACCGGGTGTGGCTCTGGAGCAAACCAAAGCCGATGTGACATCTCGCTTGGAATCCTTATGGAAATGGATCGAAGCTGACGCCAAAGCGCGATGATTCAGGCCTCGTAGTTTATGCCGATATTCCAACGATACATCGGCATTGACTATTCTGGTGCGGCAACGGCGAATCACAGTTTGAAAGGACTTCGTGTCTATTCCGCGGCAGATGGTGCGTTGCCGAAAGAAATTCTTCCACCGCTAAGGAGTAAGAAGTACTGGACTCGACGAGGTATCGCGGAGTGGCTCGTGGGCGTGCTTCTTGACGGCATACCGACCTTTGTCGGCATCGATCATGCGTTTTCGTTTCCGTTGCAGTATTTTCAGGAGCATCGGTTGTCGTCTCATTGGTATGATTTTCTCGATGATTTTCAAGCACACTGGCCTACGGATCTCGACAACATTTCTGTGGAAAACATTCGGCAGGGAGTTGTAGGCAACGCCGCACAGCGCATGGGAAATGCTCGTTGGCGACGACTTACCGAAGAACGCTGCCGCGCGAAATCGGTGTTTCATTTTGATGTGCAAGGCAGCGTTGCAAAATCGACACATAGCGGCTTGCCATGGCTGCGCTACTTGCATCAACAACTGGGTGAGCGGATTCATTTCTGGCCGTTCGATGGCTGGAAACCGCCGCGTAGTAGCTCAGTGATTGCCGAAGTTTATCCCGCATTGAGCAACAAAACCTTTCCTCGCGATGATCGCAGTCCCGACCAGCACGATGCCTACAGCGTTGCTCGTTGGTTGCAAGAGTCAGACGATGCCGATGAACTCGAAGCGCATTTTTCGCCATCGCTGAGCGACGAAGAACGAATCAGGTGCCATCGCGAAGGATGGATTTTCGGTGTTTGTTAGATGTGGTCATGATTTCGACTACTGCCTGACGGCAAAGATGCAGAATCGCCACTTGTCGCAAGTCTCTTGAGCGGGTAGTTTGCGGAGCGAAGTGATGGGAAAGATGGAACATGTCCGTATGGTAGGCACGGGGGCCTTGTCGGCGATGGGTGAGGATGCCGCCGCGCATCGTCGCTCCATGGATGCGGGGCGTTGTGCGTTTCAGCCGATCGGAAATTTGGTGCCGTTTTCTCGTCCTGACCTTCTTGCCTCGTGGATTGAGGATCGAGGGCTTTTGCGGCATCGCAAGTGGTCGCCAACGGCGATGGCGGCATTGCATGTGGCGAGACAAGCAGTTCACAACGCGGGCTGGACTCGTGCCGACTGTGCGGATGCGGTGCTGATGTTTGGGACATCGCGCGGCGGTGCGGCAGGTTGGCTAGAACCATGGCCGGAGCGCCGTGGTTTTCCTTTGATGGCCGCTAGCAATGCCATGCATGGCGAGGGTGCTGCGGCGGTATCGATCGAGCTTGGCATCAAAGGCGCGTATCAAGTCATTTCTACGGGCTGTTCCGCAGGAGTGGATGCCCTTGGCATGGCGATGATGCATTTGCAGGCAGAAGTGGCCAAAAAAGCCTTGGTGGTAGCGGCAGATTTGCCCTTGGTGGGTGCTTTGCTAGATAGCTATGAGGCGACAGGAATCCTATCCAAGGATGGCACCAATGATCCGTTTCACCAGCAAACGACAGGGATTTTCCCAGCGGAGGCAGCAGCGGCGATCGCGCTAGAAATGGGCGAGGGGGAGGGGGTGTCGATGTGTGGTTATCTCGCGAACTCGGATGCGGCAGATCCTCTCGGGCTAAGCTTTGCCTCGGGACAATTGGTGGCGCTGATGCGAAATGCGTTGCAAAAATTCGGACAGCCCGCAGCGATTTGCCCGCATGCGACAGGCACGGCAGCCCACGCGATAGCGGAGGCTCGTTGTTTGCACGAGGTGTTTGTCGGCCAGGAAAAGCCGAGTTTGCATTTGCTCAAACCGTATCTAGGGCACGGGATCGGTGCTGGATCATTGTTAGAAACGGTGGTGCTTGCGGAATATTTGAAAGAAGGCCTGATGCCACAAAACCTGCCAAAAAAAGCAGCACCGAGTGGATTTTCGATGCCGGAAGTAGCGACTGCAGTTCAAGGCACAATCTGGAAAATCGCCGCAAGTCTAGGCGGCCATAATGCGCTGGTTGTCATGCAAAGGTGACTCAAATCGATAAGCTTCCCGGGATTTTTGAATATGATATCGTATATTGCAAGAGCTCCCGACCACCAGTCATCGAAAACATGGTGCGCGCTGCAGGGTTCGAACCTGCGACCCCATCCGTGTGAAGGATGTGCTCTACCACTGAGCTAAGCACGCTTGCGGGGTGGGGAGTGAAACACTCGGACTTACGAGTTGGCAAGGAGAAATGTAAAATTTCTCGGATTTATGACGAACGCTTGCTACGAGACTTTGCGCGGGCGGGTTGCCATGAGCAGACGCAATAGCGCTAAGGGGACAAGGGAGATTCCTGCGGCAGCAAGGCAAACTTGCCATCCAGGATAGACCCGCGCAAGGTTGCGATCCATCGCTTGAATGGCTTCAGCGACGACTTGCTCTTTGTTGACGTAAAACCACTCGCGCATGTTGGCGGCTATCGGTGTGCCATTTCTTGCTGCGACTTGTCCGAATTCCGTTTTGATCGGGCCGGGGCAGACAGCAAGCACGTTGATGCCGAATTCTTTGAGTTCGATTTTGAGCGCTTCCGAAAAACTGCTGACATACGCTTTGGTTGCTGCATAAACGGCAAAGTCGGGAATCGGCAAAATACTAGCCAGCGAGCTGATGTTGATGATTTGGCCACTGCCTGCCGCAATCATTGGTGGCAAAAAGAGATGCGTGAGGTGGGTCAGGGCTTCCATGTTCAGTCGGATCATCGCTTCCGTTTTTTCCCACGACGATTCATGAAACGTGCCGTAATCGCCCATGCCGGCATTGTTGATCAAGCCATCGGGCTGCCATCCTTTTTCTTCTAGCGAGGCATGAAGTTGCACACGTGCGGATTCGTTGCAGAGATCCGCTTCGTAACAGCAGACCTCGACGTCATGCGTTTGCATCAATGTTGCAGCGAGGGTGGCAAGTCGGTCACCGCGGCGTGCGACGAGTACCATTTTCTTGCAGCGTGCCGCAAGTTGCTTAGCAAATTCTTCGCCCAACCCCGCAGACGCACCTGTAATCAAAAGACATTCCATTGGTTTCACGGGCGTAGTATCGATCATGTGACCCGCTCGTCAAGACAAGGTCGGCATGAAAAAAATGGCTCTGAAACATTCGTGTGACAAAATTAAAGATTTTTCGTGGATTTTTTCCAATCATGTGTAGTCTGTCGCACGCACATGCCGGATAGTCTTCTGGAACAAACGATTCTTATCATCGACCCTGAGATTGAATATCTCGATTGGGCTACAAAGCATTTGCAGGCGAAAGGCTTAAATATCCTGCGTTCCGATAACGCCGACAAGGCCTTGAAGATCTGCAAGAAGACCCAAGTTGACTTGCTGCTAAGTTCTATGGATTTGCAGCCCTTCGATGGCATGGAATTGCTTAGCCGCATGATGGCAGAAAGTCCCAACACCTTGGTGATTTTGATCGGCGGATTTCCCACGACAGGACAAATCATCGAGGCGACGCAGCGCGGAGCGCATGATGTATTGCGCAAGGAGTCCTTGCCGTTTGAATTGCGCTCGGTGGTAGAAAGTGCCTTGCAAACAGCGGAAGATCGACGCAGTGCGGACACCAGTGTTGCCGTCGGCCCATCGAATGACGGTCGAGTGAAAATCATTGGCGTATCGCGTTCCTTGCAAGATGTGTTTAAAATTGTCGGACGCGTGGCACGCACTGACGCTCCCGTTTTGGTATCTGGTGAAAGTGGCACTGGCAAAGAATTGATTGCAAAAGCCATTCACGAATATTCGCCGCGTAGAATGAAGGAATTGATTCCTATCAATTGCGGCGCGATTCCGGAAAATTTGTTAGAGTCCGAGCTGTTCGGGCATGAAAAAGGTTCGTTTACTGGTGCGATAGCACGTCGGGCAGGACGCTTCGAACAGGCAGATGGCGGCACCTTGTTTCTCGATGAAATCGGCGATATGCCCTTGTCGATTCAGGTTAAGCTCTTGCGCGTGCTGCAAGATGGCACCTATTCGAGAGTTGGTTCCAATGAGACATGCAATAGCGATGTGCGCATCGTGACGGCGACGCACAAAGACCTTGCGGCCGAGGTTTCCGCAGGGCGTTTCCGCGAGGATCTCTACTACCGATTGAACGTCGTGGAAGTGAAAATTCCGCCGCTTCGGCACAGGCTTGAAGATATTCCGTTGTTAGCAGAATTTTTCCTTCAGCGGATCACACGCAAGAATGGCATGGCTCGAGTTAAGCTATCGCAAGAGGCCATCACCGCTATGCAAATGCATCACTGGCCAGGAAATGTGCGGGAATTGGAAAATACGATTGCGCGCGCCTGTGCTTTGGCGAATTCGCCGATTCTCTTGGCAGCCGACATTCCGCTTGCAGTAGCACCTGTGATGCGAGGCGGTCTCGATGAAATTATCGATAAATTGCTCTTGCACGCTCCCTCTGGACAAGTCGTTCCATGGATTCTTTCGCAAGTTACCCAGCGTGCCATGGAAGGCGCGGATCACGACATCAAGCAGGTCGCGGCACAACTCGGCATGAAGGCGGAAGAAATCAAACAATACTTATAGAGTTGAGGTATGGCATTTCATGAACTACGTCATCCGTTGATCGAACAAGAGCTTGGCATCTTGCGCCAAAAGGATTGTCCTTCCCATTTGTTTCGTCAGGCAGTTCGTCGGATAGCCATGCTGATGACGCCGTATCTGACGCAGGACTTTGAAACGAGCACCCAAGACGTAGAAACGCCTTTGGAAAATGTGGCTTGCCGTTTTCTCGCCGCGCCTGTGGTGCTCGTGCCGATTTTACGAGCAGGCCTTGGGTTTCTCGATGGATTCTTGGAGGTCATTCCTCAAGCATCTGTCGCGCACATCGGCCTGAAACGAGATGAATTCACGCTTCAGCCGTTGACCTACTATTCGAACTTACCTGCCAACATTGCCGACTGCGAGATTCTTTTGTTAGACCCGATGCTAGCAACTGGTGGATCGGCGATAGAGGCGGTGCGCTTGCTGCGTGCTGCGGGAGCCAAACGCATCCGCTTTGCTTGTTTGGTCGCCGCCCCGGAGGGAGTCGAGGCCTTTGCTCATGCGTGGCCCGATGTTGCGATCTACGCAGCGGCATTGGATCGATGCTTGAATAAGCATGGCTACATTTTACCTGGTCTGGGAGATGCGGGCGATCGCCTATTTGGAACTTGATTCGCTATGAGTCGAGCATCATTCTCGCTAGCTTGGTATTGGAATCGGAGCAAACGCGATTAATCCTGCTCAAACATGCCTCGGGCGTTCATGTATTTCAGTAGCGCCTCGATTCGCTTGCGAGTTGAGGCTTCGTGCCGCAGCAAGAGTTCCTCATAGCTCAAAGATCCATCACATTGAGATAAAATTACAGCATCTGCCGCCGCGACAACGCAAGGCTTGTGCAGGCGATCGATCACGGTGCGGTTGTCGCGCAAGTAGAGTTGGTTGAGCGGGTTGAGTTTCGGTCTTTCTGGCAAGTCCGCGGTAGGCAGGAATTCGTGGGATGTGAAACGCAGCGAAGCGAGTGCAACTTGCTGCGAGAGGTAGCTAAGAAATGTTTTGTGATCGACTCCTTCGATGGATTGGTAGAGGCGTTCCACACGAACGGATCCATGATCAAATGGAGCAAGAGCGGCGGAAATTTTGTCTGCTGCCGTCTCGCCAGAGATTGCGATGGGAAGGCTTTGCTCCACACATAGCTGCATCACTTCGGCGACAGTAGGAGCACGCATCTCTGCATCTGGGTGGCAAATCAAGCTCGTGCGGAAACAGCGCCCCGTCATGAAGTCCATGGCCTGCTGTTGCAGCAAAGGATCTTCATGCAGCATGGACGTCTGCTCCAGCATTTCGGGGGTCAAGGTGTCGGGATGTTCCAGTCCCATATCGCTTTCGCCAAGGTAGCGTAAGCCGCATTGGGAAATCCACTGGATGAATTGCGTAAAGTAGCAAGGATCATTGATCGGGCCAAGGTCGTCAAATTCGATGGCTCGCGGTCCTTTTTTGGTGGTCGCGATGACGATGCTACGAAGATATTGGCCATACGGATCGATCCGATTTTTCAACGCATGATCGAAGAACTCCAGCGCCGCCATGGTTGATCCTTGGCAAAGGCTGGTATTTTTCAAAGCACGGGTCATTTGCGCCAATGATTGACGCGCCGTCCAGCCCGGTAGCACATTGTAGCTGATCATCGCAACCCCTTGCGGCGATAGCGCATCGCGACAAAGCCGCAGCAATGCCGCCTTGCAAACATCATCCACCCAAGAAAGCACGCCGTGAGCGATCACATAGTCGTAGCGACCGGCCTCGACTTGCCAGTCGCGCACATCAGCTTGGATGAATTCTACGTTGTTGATGTTGGTCTCCGAGGCGACCCGTTTGGCTACGGCGATGGCTGAGGATGAATAATCGATCGCCGTGAACTGGGCATCAGGCCAGCGCCGAGCAATGGGCAAAATATGATGCCCTTGCGAACATCCGACTTCCAAAACTCTAGCGTTGTGCAGGGCAGGGGTGCGAAGTCCAGAGAGCAACGCCGAAGCGGCCATCGCCGACGGATGAGCCACCGGATGGCTCATCGCAGGGTATTCCGAACTTTCATACAGGGATTCTACTGTCTCATTCATCTCTTCGCTTCATCGATTTCCACAGCGTCACATGCTCCCGCACGATATCCTGCTCCACCGATGCTGCACCTAGCATGAGCAGAAAAAAAGCAAAAATCCGACTCTCTTCGCGATTGACCGCAGCGTATCCCACGGCATGCTGCTTCGGCCATGCCGGCACCTCTATCAGTCAAGTCTCCAGAAAAAGAATTACGCTTCACACGTTCGGCGCAAGGATTGCAATTCATTGCGGTGTGCGTGAGTTGCGTCGTAGCCTCTCTTGCGCTTTGGGTTTTGGCCACGCAAGGCACTGAATTTGAAAGGCCGAGGCTGGATGGTCTATCGTGGACGGCGTTGTTGCCGCTGCCGTTTGCTTACATTTCCTTTCGTCTCGCGATGCGCTGCATTCGCCACGCCTACTTGATTCTCACCCCACTAGGCGTCGAAATCTTTCCCTTGTTTCGACCAGAAAAAAACATGGCATTGATCACTTGGCAGGAAATCCATACCATGGAGCTGCGCGATGAACAAACATTGGTGCTTCACCACGACGAAGCAAAGACTTCCGGCATCGTTCTCTCCTTAAAGCCGATCCTTTCGGCCCGAAGACGTTTACTCCATCACACCATCGAAGGCATCATCCGCAGACAAAACACCTCCACCATTCCATGAAACCACCATCACTCCAAATTCTCTCCGTGCAAAACGCCTTCGGCCAAAATGGCTGGCATTGTGAACTCGTGGAAGGCCGCGATGTTGTTCGCGCCTCCTTTTCAGCGCACCACACACGCATCCAGATTCACGCGCAGTCCTACACTCCCATCAATGCCCTAGCCGTCGTCGGCGAAACCCCCATGCGGATTACCAAAGCGCACCTCGCGCCGATGCTGGAGTTGCTCAATCGCGCCAATCACCAATTGAATCTTGGAGCTTTCGAGTTCGACATCGAGCGCAACGTGCTAGCCTTTCGCACCACCAACGTCTTTGTCCGCGAGCAATACGATGCCGATATCATTTCCTCGATGGTTCACTGTGCCATAGCCGAATTGGATCGCATCACGCCCTACGCCGCCATCATCCAACGCACCCCCGAAACAGGCCTTGCCAAAATCAACGTGCGCCGCCTGCTCGAACGCGAAGACCTAATCCCCCCCGTCCCCGGCGACGAAGACGATCTCCCCTAAATTCCATACCCCCGTAAGACTCAGATGCGTCCTTCAATGATTTCTTCGGCACTAAGGAAAAATACCCAATCAAAAGGGGTAAGCGGGCAAAAAATCCAGTAAATCAATTTGCTCACCTGTTGAATCGGGTTGCTCACCTGTTGAATCGGATTGCTCACCTAATGAATCGGATTACTAACCTAATGAATCGGATTGCTCACCTAATAAATCGGATTGCTCACCTAATGAATCGGATTACTCACCTAATGAATCGGATTACTTACCTAATGAATCGGGTTGCTCATAAAATTTTTTTGTTTGCTTTCCAACTTACAAAGTTAGCTTCCCAATCTGCAAGGTAAGCCTACCAATTCGCAAGGTAAGCCTACCAATTCGCAAGGTAAGCCTACTAATTCGCAAGGTAAGCCTACCAACTTGCAAGGTGTGCTACCCAACTTGCAAGGTGCGCTACCCGACTTGCAATGTAAGCTTTCCTATTTGCAAAGTAAACAGACCGAATGACCAGATAGAACCGACGACTCTTCAGGCGGGTAAAATCGTTTCTCTGATTTGCCAACCCATTCATTTTTTACCTTCCCCTACCTCCAGCCTAAGCTTGGGATTTCCGGATTATTCAAAGTGTTGAGCGTAACACCTAATCCCACTAAGACGATTTCCCGGGATTGACTCTCCTAAAATTGGCTCTTGCGGGCTTGTGGCAATGCGCTACACCTGCTGCGTCAATTTCTTGATTATGAAACATACTTCGATTCAGCGTCGGCGCAGTGGAGCGTCCTTTTTGTTATCTTCGGTTCTTGGACTGGTGGGTTTGTCTTTTGCGGCGGAAAAACCCGTGAAGGTCTATATTTTAGCAGGGCAGTCGAATATGGTGGGCATCGGCCAAGTCACCTCTGGCACGACCCGCTGGACTACGGAGTTTACCGATTGCGTGGCATCCCTCTACGAAGGTGCTTACGATGCTAAGGTAGATTACGATGCCCTCAAGCCCAAGCAAGAAGTCAAGCTCGTTGAATTCGGCGGGCTTAAGCCCACCCCTTATCCTAAAGGTGGCACCGTGGTGGTGCGCGGGAAATTTCAGCCGAAACAAACGGGCATCTATCAGTTCAGCCCCGGCTACGGCGCATCTACCGTAAATGTCATGAACGTAAATGGCATCGAAGTTTACCGCATGGAAGTCGGCGGTCAGCCCATCAACAAATCCATCAAACTCAGCGAGACAGAGAAGGTGGCATTCAAGGTCACCTATTTTACCGAGAGCGCCGACAGCGTCGGCTGGTACACCAGAATGGATGTTCCTGGAACCTTGCACACCATCGTCAATGAGGAAAAACAATATCCCTACTTGATCGACAACAATGGCAACTGGGTGGTGCGCGATGATGTGTGGTACAAAGGCGTGGTCACAGCGGGAGCCAACAAATGGCTCAGTGTCGGCTGCGGCGCGACTCCATCGCAGATTGGACCAGAATTGGCGATTGGTCACATTTTGGGCAATCATCATGAAGAGCCGGTGTTGATTTTGAAAGCGTCGCAGGGGAATCGTTCGCTAGGATGGGACTTTTTGCCGCCGGGTAGCGAGCGTTTTGAATATGAGGGCAAGATGTTTGCGGGGTACAAAGATGTGCAAGCTTCTTGGGCGAAAGGCGAAGAGCCAAAGGGCGAGGGGTGGTATGCTGGTAAGCAGTATGACGATTGCTTTTTTGGGGCGAAAGATGTGCTGAAAAACTTTGCAACATCATTCCCTCACTGGAAAGGTCGGAGCTATGAAATCGCTGGCTTTGTCTGGTTTCAAGGGCACAAGGATCAGTATGAGCCTGCGGCAAGTCGCTACGAAGGGAATTTGGTGAATCTGATCAAGAGCCTGCGCAAAGAATTCGATGCTCCCAACGCACCTTTCGTGGTTGGCACGGGCTGCGGGAATCCGGGGCGTGTCGGGCCAGGATTGATCATCGCCGAAGCCCAGCTTGCGGTGGATGGCAGCAAGGGAAAATACCCTGAATTCAAGGGCAATGTAAAGAGTGTGGATCTGCGTTTTGTCGATCCAGATCCTGCTAAGTCGCCTAGGGAGCAAGGTTTCCACTACCATCAAAATGCTGGTGCCTACATGCAAATTGGCGAAGCCTTAGGCAAGGGCATGATGGAGTTGCTGCAAGCGAAATGAGCTGCGGCTCAGGAGGCGTCCGACGTTTCGGCAACGGGGAGATCCATGATTTTTTTCTCCCAGATGTAGCGTCGGAAGAGCACTTTCACCGCGGCAGTGAGGGGGACAGCGAGCAAAGCACCCACGAAGCCGCCAAGAATCACTGACCAGAAGAGCATCGAGAAAATGACGGTCATCGGGTGCAGTCCTACCGAATCGCCGACGATTTTTGGCGCAGTTGCCAGCGAGTTGATTTGTTGCACCACGACGAAGATCGCCACGACGCCGAGCATGTAGGGAACCGGCTCGAGGCCAAAGGGCGTGGAGGTTTTTGCATGGAACCAGGCAATCATGCAGGCGGGGATGAGGCAGATGATATTGCCTACGTAGGGAATGATGCCGAGAATGGCCATAAAGATGCCGATGAGGAATCCGTATGGCAGACCGTAGAAGGTCAGGGCGATACCGACGAGGATGCCATCGATGAAACCGACGAGCACTTGGCCACGGAAGAAGGAGATCAGGTAGCCATTGATCTCGTGCAGGGTATCGATGAGTTCGCTTTTGAAGCGGGAAGCTTTGAGTGGGACGTAGTCGTGCCAATGTTTTTGGATGCTATCGCTGTCCTTAAGGAAGAAGAATAGGTAAATGGGAACCATGGCAAGGCCGATGCTAAGGCCGACGAAGCCAAGGATCATGTTGGTGCCGGAAGACGCGATGGACATGATTTTGTCCTTGTAAGTCACGAAGGTTCGACCGAGGCGGCTTTCGAGAAAAACATAAGGCCGTTCTTTGGTAAGGGGGGTGACTTCTTTGCTGGTGTCATCGACCATGGTCAGAGCCCAGCCGACGATGTTGGATCGATTGTCGATGCTATGGGCTTCAGCGAATTGGTTGATGCTGTCCGAGAGGCTTTTTTCCTCGGCAGCATCGGTTGAGTTAGGGGCTTTTGAGGAGGACGGTGATGCTGTAGCTGCGTTAGTCGATTTTGGTTTGGTAGGATCAGATGGATTGGTGTCTGAAGTGGAAATGGCATTTGGCGCGAATGCGGCTGCGGCCATTTTTCGAGCTTGATTGACACCCGGAAGAATGGCGAGCAAGAGCAGCAACAGCGAGACGAGTATCGCAATAAAAACGGTGATGACGGAATTGAGTCGGCTCATGCCCCATTTTTGCAATCGGCGAACGACGGGATCGAGCAAGTAGGCGACGATTCCCGCCACAATCACGGGAATGAGTACCGGTTGCAGATAGCCGAAGATTTGCCCCACGAGCCAAATCAGCCCGACGAGTAGCAAACCAAGAACGAGAATGGAAACGCCCGTAGCAGCGTTCCAGAGAGTGCGGACTTGAAAGGAGGTGGGATGATTTCTCATGTGCGGAAGAGGAAGTAGCAGGAATGATCTGAGAGTTCGATGGGAAAATGATGGGATTTTTCTATGAGTGGGTGAGGGGAGTAATGGATGGTGGAAGTTGCACCATAGCTGACACAGAGGTCGCGGAGTTTTTTGCGATTTTGGATAGGGAAGGAGCGTTTTTCCGAGGAAAAGCAGCAAAGCAGAAAGGAAGAGCTAAAAATAGGTGCATTTTTCCGGGAAAATGATGGGAAGGAACGTTTTAGAGCTTGGGATTTTTGCACTTTGCTTTGTAGAAGGCCGACCGCTGGTGCTGGGAGCGTTGGGAGAGCCAGATATTGGGCATTTTTTCCCCTCCGAGCGATAGCTCTAGATGATCCCAGCTTCCCCACCGGCAGCTATCGCCGCCGCCTTCTGCGTAACTACACTACCTCGCATGGCATATAAGGAGTCGCAGTATTCTGCTGCATTTATAACTGGTTTCGTATCAGCATGTAGCGACTCCTTGATGGGGAAGAACGAAGCAAAATGCTGCGACTTCTGAAAGCTTGACCTCCGTTGACCAATGATGGGGGCTGTGCACCTTCCACCGATCTGTGTCAGATCGCCTGATCGCGTTTCCTCATGTCCGTCGCCGCTAGTCGAATGAACAGGCGTAGGTCAGTAACTGTCTGAGACTCCCCAGCCAAAAAAACGCGCAAAAACTTATTGACCTGTGCGTCTCCGTAATAAATTATTGACCCGCATTTAAGCTATGGTTTATAATAATATGTTAGATGCAGAGATTAATCCATCGCTCCTGTCATATCCACTCATTTTATAATCGTCCAAAACATCCCACACCTAGCAAACCATGATACCCACGCTTTCCCTACAACCGATAGCACCATCGGCACCGCATACCGGTTCCATCCTTGATCGTTCATCCTTACCCACTTTCGCACCGGTTGCCCACCCTAGGCCGAACGTTCGATTCGGTTTCAGCCCACCAGGTGCTATCGCGCTTGTTTTCAGCCTGCTGCTTCTCCTTCTCGCCGCCGTACCGTCTGTGATGGCTCAGGTTTTCATGCATAACTACCGCACGGCTACTTTCAGCACGGCGGTGACGGGCTTTCCTACCAATACCCTCATCAACGTACGCGCCTATGCCATCAACAACGTGGGCACCCACTAAGGGTCATTGATTGATCTTCTTTCCTCGCTTGACTTTCTCAACTTACTTTAATTCCCTTCTCTTACACTGTTATGAAAAATTTGACATTATCCCGCATCATCGGTGCTTTCGCCATCTTCCTCATTGGGCTCGCCGCTTCGGGCACGCGTGCTTCCGCAGCTGGCTCGGAAATTACCATCAAAGGGAACAACTTTGAAATTGCTATCGGGGACACTACGCCTGACGCAAATGATGATACTGACTTCGACTCCATAACGGCGATCGATGGGGTGGGCATGGTGAAGCGGACTTTTACGATTTTCAATACCGGCACAAGCCCACTTACGCTCACCGGCACGCCGAAGGTAAGCATCACTGGTGCGACCAATTTCACTGTCACGGCCGAGCCATCTGGTACGATTGCACCCAATAGCTCCACAACGTTTCAAATTGCATTTGCCAGCACCGTGGGAGGGACGTTCACTGCTTCCGTTGCCATTCCGAATGATGATGCAGACGAAAGCAATTACACCTTTGCCATTTCCGGTGTGGCCGTTAGTGGCAGCCTGAGTCCGCTGCCCGCTCAAACAAGCACGTTTAGCGGCAATGTTCGTGGGTATTATTTCGTGTCCCCAATTGACGTGCTGATCACGGGTTTGCGAGTTCCCACGGATGCCTCCTCCGGCAACCAGAGTATTGCGATCCTGCGTTTGGATAGCACTCCACCAAATTTTTCGGCTACGACGAACTCGTTTACGACTCTGTTCTTGACCCAGAACAACCCCGAATCCGGAATCCTTCCCGTGTCCATTCCCATCTCAGCGGGTGACATTATCGGGGTGATGGGCAACAGGGGCGGCGTCAACTCCTACACCAGCTCCGCAGGGTCAACGATACTCGGGGTGCCAGTTGAGTTCCGAAGGCTAGGAATGCAGTTTCCGCTGGCTACGACCGCCCCAAGGGACCTCTGGACCGAACCTGGTCAAACCTCGAGTATCAGCCGAGTGGAGATTTATGCCGGCTTTGGAAATCCAGGGGAAATCGAGGTAAGTGGTAACGGCGCCGTCATACACAACAATGACAGCACACCCAGCCTAGGAGACCATACCGACTTCGGCAGTGCTCCCCCCGGCGGTGGCACTGTGGAGCGCACCTTCACCGTCGCCAATCCTAGCAGCGGTTCTTTGCTTTTGACCAAAACACCTGCACGGGTGGAACTATCAGGCTCCGCCACCTTCACGCTGACGCAGGACGCCACAACCCCCATCCCCGCTAATGGGACGAGCACCTTTAAGGTCACCTTTACCCCAGTCGCAAATGGTCCGCAGACCGCCACTGTTATGATTCAGAATGGCGACCGAAATGAAACGAACTACACATTCAGTATATCGGGTGTCGGTGGGGAAGCTCCCGCCCCAACCGTCACCGGCATCTCCCCTGCCACCGGCAGCACGCTGGGCGGCACGCCTGTGACCATCACCGGCACGGGCTTCACTGGAGCCACTGGCGTGACCATCGGCGGCACAGCGGCAACGGGAGTCAGCGTGACTAATGACACCACACTCACCGCCACCACTCCAGCGGGCACGGCAGGAACGGCCAGCGTGGTCGTCACCACGCCCGGCGGCGCGAATGCGGCGAACACGCTCTACACGTACGCGGCTCCCGCCCCAGCGGCTACGCATTGGAAAGGTCAGACCAACGCCACCTGGTCCGGCACGAACTGGGCCAGCGACTCAGCCGGCACCGCCACCACCGCGATCCCCACCAGCACGAGCGACATCACCTTCTCCGCCACGGGCGCGCAGAACCTCACCACCACACTCGACCAAGATTTCACCATTCAGAGCCTCACGGTCAACTCCACAGCGGGCATCGGAGGCATCAATGCACTGACCATCACTGGTGCCACCAATGTAGCAAACGGCACCTTAACGTTGAGCAACGGCGTGACCGTCACCTCCCAATCCAACAGCCGCGTCGAAGCCACGGGAGCCGGAGCTACCTCAATCGTCACCGGAGCGAACAGCAAGTGGAACACCACGGGCGCGCTCAGCGTGGGTTTCAACGCCTCTAGAACCGGCACGCTAAATGTTCTCAATGGCGGCAGCGTCACTTCCTCAAGCCTCAGCGCCGGAGCCAATTCTGGTGCCACCGGGACCGTCACCGTCAGCGGCGCAGGCTCAATGCTGACTTCGAGCACCACCTCCATCGGCAGCAGTGGCAACGGAACTCTCAACATCGAGTCCGGCGGCGTGCAGACGACCAACGGATCTGCCAGCATTGGCGAATACGACGGCTCTGTCGGGGTCGCAACAGTCACCGGAGCCGGATCAAAATGGACGATCCGCGAAAACCTCATTATTGATAGCGGCGGCGATGGAACGCTCAAAATCCTCAATGGCGGGGTGGTTTCGAACGTGAGTGCGTACCTAGCAACCTCGAGTTCTCTCAAAGCGACAGCGATCGTCAACGGTTCTGGCTCCAAATGGGAAAATTCCGGCACCATCATTATCGGTCAGGTTGGCCCAGCAACTCTCGACATCCAAAACGGCGGCCTCGTCAGCAGTGGATCATCCATCATCGGGCAATTCAACGGCAGCACTGGCAAAGTCACGGTCACTGGTTCGGGCTCGAAGTGGACAAGCAATAGCTTCGTCTCGGTCAGCAGCGTAGGCCCCGGCACACTTGACATCAAAGCGGGTGGAGTAGTCACCAGCGTTAGTGGCTATGTGGGCCTTACCTCCGTCTCGGACGGCAATGTGACCGTGGACGGATCCGGTTCTACATGGGACGCCACATCCGGAGAAATTCAAGTCGGCAGGAACGGTAAAGGTGCGCTGCAGATCACGAACGGTGGGCAAGTAAAAAACAACGAGCAACTGATTGTAGGAACTGAGAACGGAGCCAATGGCATAGTCAGTGTTGCGACATTTGGCCAGTTGAAAACCTCCGGTGCGGTGATCGGCAACGATGTCTCGGCCATAGGCCGCGTCAGCGTGGATGGGTCAGGCTCCCTCTGGGATGCCGGCGCACGGGAAATCCGACTCGGCAAGCTCGGTACGGGCGTGTTGACTCTCTCAAATGGAGCGCAAGTGACTACGACGGCGACAGTGGTTGTGGCTGGAGAGTCGGGCAGCAAGGGTACACTCAACATCGGAGCTTTTGTGGACGGCTCAAACGTGACAGCCGCCACAACCGGCGGCACGTTCACGGCTTCCGAAATCTCCGCTGGCGTAGGCAACGCAACACTGAATTTCAATCAAAGCAACGACACCACCTTTGCCCCGAAGCTCACCGGCAGTGTCAAAGTCAACCAACTCGGTAGCGGCACTACCACGCTCACCGGCGACAGCACCTACCAAGGCGTGACTACCGTCTCCGCAGGTGCGCTTTACGTTAATGGCAACAACCCCACTGCGTACGGAGACATCACCGTCACTGGCGGAACCCTCGGCGGCAGCGGGGTAATCGGCGGCCCCGTCGCCGTCCAAAGCGGCGGCACGATCACCGCAGGCAGCAATGCCACCTCCACGGGTCTGCTCGTTGTCGGCGGTTTTTCCCTCAACTCCGGCAGCACGGCACTTTTCCAATTGGCGGGCACGAGTTCCTTCGACCAGATCCGCTCACCGGGCATCATCGCATATTCTGGCACCCATACACTGAACCTGCAGCTCACCGGAGACTACACAGGCAACGCAGGCGACACTTTCAAAATCTTCGATGCCAATAGCTACACTCTCGACGCAGCGACCTTCAATGTCACCTCGAACCTCGGCAGTCAATTCAAGTGGGATCTGAGCGACCTCAAGTCCAAGGGCGAGGTCAAGATTGCCTTTGTGATACCACCCCCCACCGTCACTGGCATCTCGCCAAACACCGGAGGCACACTTGGTGGCACAACGGTCACCATCACCGGCACGGACTTTACGGGCGTCACAGCCGTGACCATCGGCGGCACGGCGGCGACGAATGTGAACGTGGTCAACGCCACCACCCTCACTTGCACCACCCCGGCTGGAGCAGCGGGCACGGCTAGCGTGGTGGTCACTACTCCTAGTGGTAGCAATGCGGCAAACACCTTGTTCACCTATGAAGTTCTCGCCGATTTGGCTGTGACCTTGACGAGTTCGCCCAATCCGGTGCTTGCCTCGGGAAATCTGACCTTCACCCTATCTCTGACAAACAATGGCCCAAGCGCTGCGGTGAACCCCACCGTGTCATTGCCGCTACCAGCAGCATTGACCTTTGTTTCCGCCAATGCCCCCGATGGCTGGCAGATCAGCAATCCTGCCGTCGGTGCAGGCGGTACGGTCACGATCTCCCATTCCACCTTGGCGAATGGTGCCACGGCCACCTTCACCGTGATTTCCAAGGTGATCGCTGCTACGCCTAACGGCACGCAGTGGAATGCCGTGGCCACCTGCGGCAGCAGCAGCAGGGATCTTACTAGCACCAATAACAGCAGCTCCTCCCCAACTGCGGTCGGCACGGTCAACCCCACCAGCTTCCAACTCACCGCCATCGGCGTGATCAACCGCCAGAACGGCATGTTTGATTTCACGGTAAATGTCACCAACACCACGCCTTACCCGATCAATGGCTTCCGCTTGCGCATCGACTTCTCCAGCTACCTCGTAGCTCATCCGAGCCTGCGACTCTACAACGCCTCCAGTGCGCCGGGTAGTGCGGATGTTTTTGTCAACTATCCCTATCCCGTCCCAGTCGATGGCGTGATTCCGGTGAAACTCTCCTTCTACACTGTGAACCGCGCCTTCCCGAATCCGTTCGCTCCGGTGTTAACGGTAGAAGCCCTGCCGACTTCCGCTGTGTCTAACACCGATGGCTCCGGCGTCCAGCCCCGCATGGTTGGCCTTAGCGATAACAATGTGCTCCTCGAGTTCCCCTCTACACCGGGGCGTTGGTATCGCATCCGCTACAGCTCAGACATGGTGAATTGGTTCGAGTGCCCCGTCCCCATCCAAGCTGCCAACAATCGCATGCAGTGGATCGATAGTGGTGCGCCATTTACCAATGCCCCGCCCTCCAGCGTGCCGAGCCGCTTTTACCGCGTCAACGAAATCGCCACCCCTACCCCATAAAACCTCAGTCAGAACCTGCAACCTTTTTCCATTTCACCGCTATGAACTTTCGCATCCTTCCATTACTTGCTTTTTCCGCATCCTCCGCCCTCGCGGGGGACGAGGATCTTGCCAAACTCGTCACCCCTACCAGCTCCCCATCGCCATGGCGCATCGGCGGGGGCTATGCTCAGATCTTGGGCTTGAAAGCAGAATTCAAAGGCTTGGGAGCCTATAATAACCCCAATACTCTCCAGCCCCTTGGCAGCGGCCTCAATCGAGATTACGACAATGGCTTCGTGCGCCTCGACTCCTCGAACAACAGCGGTGGCCAAACATGGAACTGGTCTTATGCGAACAACGCCCAGTATAACGCCGCTGGAACTGGCTCGATCGATTTCTCCATCACCAATAGCCTCGCCAACGCCCAGACCGATGAGGATGGCGCGGCGCAGCCTGGCTTCGAGTTCTTTGCCCTCTATGACATGGGCGCAGCAGGCTTCTCGGGACGCGGCAACCGCCCGGCCACATGGGGTTTCCGCGCCGGATTGCAATACGCTCGCATCGACCTGAACAACACCGATCAGTTATCCACAGGTCTCACCACCACCACCGATCGCTTTGATCTCAGTGGCGCCATTCCTCCTCTAGCCCCTTATACCGGCTCCTTCGCCGGCCCTGGCCCGCTACTGGGTGACACCCCTACCCGCAGTACCCTCGTCGCCGGCAGCGCATTGGTCAACGGCAGCCGCGATCTTGACGTGGACATGACCATGCTCAACCTCGGCTCCTATCTCGAGATTCCGTTGACGGAAAAGCTCGCCCTCCTTACCGAAGCTGGCCTGAGCCTTGGCGTGGCCAATGGCAGCTACGACTTCAGCTCCTCCACCGCGATCACTGGACTTGGCACTCAGAGCACAAGCGGCAGCAACTCCAGCACCGAAGTCCTCCCTGGCGCCTATCTTGGTCTCGGTGCCTCGTACCAGATCACCGATGAATGGGCGATACTCTCCAGTGCGCGCTACCAGTATCTGCGGAGCTACGACCTCTCGGCCAATGGCTCCCAAGCATCCCTTCCCTTCAATTCGTCGTATGTCATCTCCCTTGGTGCCGTCTTTTCGTTCTGAGGAACCTCGCGTCCGCAGTTGAGATGAAAGCTGAGAAGCGCAAGTAATGATCCTGACTCCTTGGAGGAAGTATCTATGGGGGGGCGAGTATTGTTACATTTTCGACCTTGGATTCCGAGCAGGTAGGGTTATTGCAGAGCTCGTCGGTCTACTGTTTCTGTGTGTAAGTGCTGCTGACCGCGTGGTGAATCTCGGGAAAGGGGAAATAGCTTCGTTATCTTGCTCTACAACAGCAGATGAACAAAATGGCTCCATCTCTACTGATTCCCGCAATTCTATGATTATCCCGAAATCCGAAGTATAACGCCGCCATTCGCTATCTTCATTTGCCGTGCAAGGCATTTCAGACCTTGGGGCAGCATCTTTGGATGCAGCCCACTGCGGCCATGAAACGCCTTGCACATCAAAGCATGGCAGCGACTTTCTGGCACTGTACTTCGGATCTCGGGATTATTTCATCAACTCACCGAAAACACATGACAGGCTTCGCCGATTGGGATTGCACCGCTTGGTGCTAGAGTTCATGGTTGGCGGTGATATGGTAGGTATTGGATATGATGTGCATCGCTTTGTAGAAGGTAGGCCGCTGGTGCTGGGAGGGGTGACGATTCCTCATTCCCATGGTTTGGATGGGCATTCGGATGCGGATGTTTTGTGCCATGCGGTGGCGGATGCGGTGCTGGGAGCGTTGGGTGAGCCGGATATTGGGCATTTTTTCCCTCCGGGTGATCCAAATTGCTTGGGGATTTCCTCGTTGAAGATTTTAGAGTTGGCGGCGCAGCGTTGTCGTGACTTGGGCTTTGTGTTGGTAAATGTGGATGCTTCGTTGGTCGCTGAGGCTCCAAAGGTGTTGCCGCATCGGCTTGCTATGCAGGAAAATATCGGAAAAGCCTTGGGTTTGGCGGCGAATCGAGTGGGAATTAAGGCCACGACCAACGAACGAATGGGGTTTGTCGGTAGATCTGAAGGCATAGCAGCGATGGCAGTGGCAATGGTGCGTGCCGCCAGCGAAGGGCATGGGTAAGGATTTTTTCGGCGAGGAAGGGCAGGAAGGTGATTTTGTTTTTGTCAATTCCTGCGGAGTCGTTACATTCGGCATGTGATAGAATCTCAGGAGTTAGTGATGCAGCGATCCGGAAGAGATTACGTGCAGGCGATGTATCATGCCATGGTGCGTGCCCGGGCGATGGAAAATAAGCTATCGAGCTTGTACAAAGCGGGCAAAATTGTCGGCGGAGTGTACTTAGGAAAGGGACAAGAAGCAGTGAGCGCGGCGGTAGGCACGGCGCTGATCCCAGGGCGCGATATTTTTGCGCCATTGATTCGCGATCAGGCGGGGCGGACGGGATTTGGCGAGGATTTGTTGGATTGTGCGCGGGCGTACTTGGGCTCTGCGCTAGGGCCAATGCGGGGTCGGGATGGAAATATTCATCGCGGTCGCCCAGCTGAAGGGATGTTTGCCATGATTAGCCATCTGGGATCTGCGGTAGCTGCGGTGACGGGTGGGCTTTTGGCACGACGTTTGCAAGGTCGGCTGGCTGGTGTGGTGGGTGCTACGTGCGTCGGCGATGGCGCGACTTCGACGGGAGCATTTCATGAGGGCTTAAATGCCGCAGCGGTGGAGAAGCTGCCGTTGGTGGTGATTGTGGCAGATAATCAATTTGCCTACAGCACTCCGGTGAGTCGTCAGTATGCATGCGAGAATTTGATTGATCGGGCGAAAGGTTACGGCGTCAAGGGTCACAGTGTGGACGGCACGGATTTTATGGCCTGTGCAGCTGTGATTGGCGATGCGGTGCGCGATGCGCGCGAGGGTGGGGGACCTCAGATGGTGGTGGCGCGATTGCTGCGCTTGTGCGGCCATGGCGAGCACGATGATGCGTTTTATGTGCCGGATGTGGTGAAAGCAGGGATGTATGGGCGTGATTGTCTCGATGTGGCAGAGGAACAGTTGGTGGAATATGGTATTATGACGGAGGAAGAGATTTCGGCATTTCGGGTGCAAGCGGCAGAGGAGGTGCAGGCGGCGGTGGCGAAGGCGCAGCAAGAACCTGTGCCGGATCCTTACACGGAGGAATGGCAGGCGTTTGCCTCGAAGCAACTGACGGAGGGACTCGTTTAAGTTATGAGCGTAACCTACATTGACGCGATTCGTCAGGGCATGGAAGATCTGCTGCGTGATGATCCACGCGTTTTCCTGTATGGACAGGATATTTCGACCTTTGGCGGGGCATTTAAGGCGACGAAAGGTCTAAGCGAGATGTTTCCCGGACGTGTATTGGATGCTCCGATTAGCGAGGATGCCATGGCAGGAATGGCGGTGGGCGCGGCACTCGAGGGGATGCGTCCTATCGTAGAAATGCAGTTTGCGGACTTTTCGTCAATCGCCTTCAATCAGATTGTCAATCATGCGGCTTCTCATTATTTCCGCACAGGAGTTCCGGTTCCTTTGACCATGCGTTTGCCCTCTGGTGGCACGGCTGGCTCGGGCCCATTTCATAGCCAAAGTATGGAGACGATCTACGCTCACTATCCCGGCGTGGTGGTCGTGACCCCTGCGACGGTGGCCGATGCCTACTCGATGCTTGTGGAATCGGTCCATTTGGATGATCCGGTGGTGTATTGCGAGCACAAGTTTTTGTATCGATGGCTCAAAGCGAAGGATTTCCACGGCGATGGATTGCCCATCGGTCGTGCGCGCATCACGCGAATGGGATGTCATGCCACAGTGGTGGCCTACAGCGCGATGGTTCATGAAGCCGTTCGTGCGGCGGAACAATTGCAAAAAGAATCGGGATGGGAGATCGAGGTCGTTGATCTGCGTTCGGTGAAGCCATTGGACATCGATACGGTGCTTGCGAGTGTGGCACGAACGGGTCGATTGCTTGCCGTGGGTGAAGCATTTCCTTGGGGTGGAGTGACGGCAGAGGTGGTATCGCGTGTGGCGGCGGATGGTTTTCATTTGTTAGATGCTCCGCCGATGCGCTTGAATGCTCGCGACACCCCTGTTCCTTACCATCCACGCTTGTGGGCAGCGCATCGCCCGACATCCGAGTCCATTTGTGATTCATTGAAAAAATTACTTGCTTACTAACAAAACGAAACCATGCCTCGCGTAGCCATCATCATGCCCCAGTTAGGCGAATCCATCGCTGAAGCCACTGTGATCCGTATTCTTGCAACAGCAGGAAGTCAGGTGATCGCGGATCAGGAAGTCATGGAGGTAGAGACGAACAAAGCAACCATGGGAGTTACGGCTCTCTGTTCTGGTGTGTTAGAGGAGTGGCGGGTATCCGAGGGGACGAGTTACGCCGTCGGGACCTTGTTAGGAATCGTAGTGGCGACCGATGAAGAGATCGAGCGCACGGGCGTGGATACGCTTGAGTCGCTGGAAAAACAACGCGCGATTTCTGCCGATGCGATGGAGATCAAGCCCAACGATGCGGAACAAAATCTTCATTTTGCTGTGGATGGAGAAGGGTATGTCGAGTCTGCGCCGCAAGTCAGGCCGAATGTCAAAGGCTTGGCTGTACCGGCAGGAACCATGGGAGCGCACTACATTTCTCCGCGGATGCGTGCGCGCATGGATGAGATGGGACTGCGCGAAGCGGATCTTTCTGCCGTGGTAGGAAGCGGCGCGGGTGGTCGGGTGACGGTGGAGGATCTGGAGAAATTTCTCGATTACATTCAAACATGGCCAAGCAGCAATGCTTCGCCGATGCGCTTGGCTGTGGCCGATGCCATGCGCCGGAGTTGGACTCGCCCGCTGGCAACAGTGGGGCGTTATGTTACGTTAGATGCGGCTCTTTCTCATCGCAAGCAGCAGGAGAATAAGCCGGGGCTGACCTTGTATCTTCTGCGTGCCTTTGCTCTAGCTCTAAAAGAAATGCCCGAGGTGGCGGGATTTTTGATTGGTTCCAAGGTGGTTCATCCACGATCTTTTGATATTGGCGTGGCGGTCGCGGTTGATGATGGTGTGGTGGTTCCCGTGGTGAGAAAAGTGGATCAAAAATCGCTCGCCGAACTTGTCGAAGAATACAATGATCTGGTGGATCGTTCGCGTCGTCGTAGGCTCACGGAAGCCGATACCCGCGGAGGCATTGCTACGGTGACCAATTTCGGCACCTTTGGCCTCGCCTGGGCTACGCCGATTCCCTTGCCGAACGAGACGTTGATTTTAGGGATTGGCTCTGGCGTGAAAAAGCCGGTTTGGAATGAGCAGCGCGGCACATTTTTGCCCGCTACGGAAGCAGATCTGGAGCTGACTTTTGACCACCGTGTCGTCGATGGCGGCGGTGCGGGACTGCTTTTGCGTCGCATCGTGGAATTGTTGCAAAACCCTGCATTGCTTTGAGCTCGGTTGCCCCAGCCTGCGTTTCGATTTTGTCGATTTTGTGATAGATTTCGATGCAAAACCGTGTATCTTGCGGGGTGAATCGATGTTTGATTTTGCTGATATTCGCAACTTCTTTTGCCAACGCGGAAGAACTTCACTTTAATCGCGATATACGCCCGATCTTTACCAAGCACTGCACGGCGTGTCATGGTGGAGTGAAAGAGGCTGGAAATATTTCTTTGATCTATCGTGATAAAGCTTTAGCCGAGGGTAAGTCTGGTGAGATTTGTATCGTTCCAGGCGCGCCTGAATCGTCGGAATTGATGCGCCGCATTACCTCCACGGATCCGGATGAGGTCATGCCTAAACCGAAACATGGACCACCGTTAGGGTCACATGAGGTAGAGAAGATCCGAAAATGGATCCAGCAAGGTGCGAAGTGGGAAGAGTTATGGTCTTTCACTCCACCGCGAAGCGCTCCTTTGCCGAGCATCAAGAATTCCTCATGGCCGAAGTCTCTCATGGATCATTGGGTGATGGCAAAAATGGAGGAGCTTTCTTTGATGCCATCGGCCGAAGCCGAAAAAGCAGAATGGTTTCGACGCGCCAGTTTGGATCTCACGGGGCTTCCTCCAACTTCTGAGGCGTGGCAAATGTTTGCAGCAGATCAATCCCCAGAAGCTTACGAAAATGCCACCAATCGTTTGCTCGATTCTCCGCATTATGGGGAACGCTGGGCGGTGATGTGGATGGATTTAGCACGTTACTCCGATACCAAGGGCTTTGAAAAAGACCCTGAGAGAACGGTTTGGCCCTATCGCGATTGGTTGATTCGTTCGTTCAATGCCGATCTCTCGTATGATCAGTTTACCATCAAACAAATCGCTGGAGATCTTGCCGAGAATCCCAGTGCCGATGATCTTCTTGCAACGGTGTTTCATCGTAATACCCAGACCAATACGGAAGGGGGTACTGATGATGAAGAGTTCCGCACGGCAGCGGTGATTGATCGTATCAATACGACATGGACGGCATGGCAAGCCACGACCTTTGCCTGTGTGCAATGTCATTCCCATCCGTATGATCCGTTTCCTCATGAAGATTATTATCGTTTCATGGCGTTCTTCGATAACTCGGAAGACTGCGATTTGAATAATGATTTTCCTCTAACGAAAATCACTAACGACCCCGCGCAACAGCTCGATGCTGTAACGTGGGAAAAGGAGTTGGCATTGCAACGACGTGCCATCAACGACAAAGCTAAGAAAATCGCCTCGGCACTGCAAGGGTTAGAAGTCCCGCGCGTGCTTGATGCAAAATCCTCGGCAGCATCGGGAAAAATCGAGCAAAAGGACGATGGTTATTTTTACTCAAGTGGCACGAATCCCACCGTGTCTTCGTACACTTTGCGCTTTCCGATGAAGCCCTTTAGCGCGATACGTTTGGACATTTTGCCCGAATCAGATGATCCGAAAAAATGGTCTGCCTTGGCAGCAGTTTGTGGAGACTTTCATGTGAATCGGATCAAAGCGGATGGCACAAAGGAAAAAATCAATTTCAAAGAAGTCATTGCGGATTCTTTAGCGGGTCCCTTTGATCCGAATGAAGCGATCAAGAAAGGCGGCCCTGGGTTCGGAGACTATCCCGCTCAACGAGGACCGCGTTGGTGTGTGTTTGTGCCAGAACAATCCGTCGATGGACAACCTGATGAGCAATGGGAAATCACCATCCATCATTCGATTTCTTGCAACTCCGACAACCAACCTAGCATCCTAAAGAAATTTCAGTTGCGCTTTTCGTCTGACCCATCGCTCTTGCAACACGTCCTCTCCGCAGATCATCTTGCAAGTTGGCAATCCTACAACACACTCAAGAAAAAGTATGATGCGCTCGGCGGCAAATTGGTGCCAGTGATGAGTGAGCGCTCGCCCGATGCGCGGCGCGATACCAGTGTTTTCTCTCGCGGCAATCGTATGACCAAAGACCGAAGCGTGCAGGCAGGCATTCCTGAAATTTCTCGCCCTCCGCAACTGGATCGAGCTCTAACTCGTGTCGATCTGGCGAATTGGTTAGTCGGTAAAGAAAACACTCTTACTGCGAGGGTTTTAGCCAACCGCCTGTGGGCAGAGCTTTTTGGCATGGGATTGGTAGAGACCTTAGAGGACTTTGGTTCTTCGGGATTACCTCCTAGCAATCAAGAATTGTTAGATCACTTGGCTTTGCGTTTGAGTCAGCATCATCAATGGCGCATCAAGCCGTTTTTGCGAGAAATCGTCCTCTCGGCGACGTATCGGCAAACGGCAAAAGTCTCGTCGGAGCATCTTGCAAAAGACCCTCGCAATGTCTGGCTAACACGCGGCCCTCGTCAACGGCTCACCGCTGAAATGGTGCGCGATCAATCCTTGCTCGTCTCTGGTTTAATGTCACGAAAAGCCTTCGGACCACCAGTGTTTCCTCCTCAGCCAGAAGGCATTTGGAAGTCTGTTTACAACGGCGCGAAATGGACTACCTCAGAGGGCGAAGATCGCTATCGCAGAGCCATTTATACCTACAGCAAACGCACCAGTGGCTATCCCTCTTTCTTGACCTTCGATGCTCCATCGCGCGATGTTTGTAGCCCTCGTCGCATCAATTCCAACACGCCCTTGCAGGCATTAGTGACGCTCAACGACCCCGCCTACATGGAAATGGCTTCATCCTTTGCGAACCGCATGAAACAAAGTGCTGCCGATCTTCCCACGCAGTTGCGCCAAGGTTATCAATGGCTAACCCTGCAAGAATTACCAGCCTCTGCGCTGCAAGCACTCGTCGATTTGTATGCCGATGCTGTCACAGAGTATCGCTCACAACCCGATGAAATGAAAATCCTCGCCGCGACTCCCGAGGATGCTGCCATGATCCTCGTCGCCAATACCATGCTGAACCTCGACTCAGCTCTCAATCGTTAGAATCTTTTGCCGTCCCACTTTATGAATGATATTTTCCAACAAACACGTCTGCAGCACCTGACTCGACGGCATTTTCTCAATCGATGCTCCATCGGTCTCGGTGGTGTGTGGCTCACTTCACAAGGCGATCTCTGGGGGGCTTCATCGTCGATCGTCAAGAATCCATCTCAGCCGCTCTTGCCGGAAATCACTCAATTCGCTCCGCGCGCCAAGCAAGTCATCTACCTCCACATGGCCGGAGCACCTAGCCAGTTGGAGTTGTTCGATTACAAGCCTGAGTTGGAAAAGCTCGATGGCAAGGACTGTCCCCAGGAGTTTCTTGCTGGGAAACAATTTGCCTTCATTCAAGGCGTGCCAAAAATGCTCAGCAGTCGATTCCCTTTCCATAAAGCCGGAAAAAGTGGCACGTGGATTTCGGATCGTTTGCCGCACATGGAAAAGGTCATCGATGAGCTATGCATCATCAAATCGATGCACACCGATCAATTCAATCATGCACCTGCGCAGCTACTTCTTCATACGGGTTTTCCTCAACTCGGATGGCCTAGTGCTGGTGCTTGGGCCACCTATGGCCTTGGCTCCGAAAACCAAAACTTGCCGGGCTTCATCGTCCTCACATCGGGCGGCGTGAATCCCGATGCCGGGAAATCAGTCTGGGGAAGCGGCTTTTTGCCATCGGTGTATCAAGGTGTGCAATGCAGATCGCAAGGAGAGCCTGTGTTGTTTTTGCAGAACCCTAAAGGCGTTAGCCAAAAGCTGCGTCGCCGCACCTTGGATGCTTTGAGCGACATCAATCAATCCATCGCCCAAGAAGTCGGTGATCCCGAAACGGTGACGCGCATCGCCCAATATGAAATGGCTTACCGTATGCAAATCCACGCATCGGATGCTTTTGACATTCGCCGCGAACCTGAGGCAGTTCATAAGGCTTACAACACCCAGCCTGGGCAAGAATCGTTTGCCAACAATTGCCTCTTGGCTCGCCGACTCGTCGAACGGGGTGTGCGCTACGTGCAGCTCTTTGACTGGGGCTGGGACTCGCATGGAACCGGTCCTAATACCGATCTCACCAAGGGCTTTGTCACCAAATGTCAGGAAATTGACCAACCCATTTCCGCGCTCTTACAGGATCTGAAACAGCGCGGATTGTTAGATGAGACCCTCGTGATTTGGTCTGGCGAGTTTGGGCGAACGCCCATGCGCGAAAATCGTGGCGGCGTGGAAATGTCATCGGTTGGACGCGACCACAATCCTGGTGCCTACACCTTGTGGATGGCTGGCGCTGGTGTCAAAGGTGGCTTCTCCTACGGCGAGACTGACCCCATTGGCTACGAGGCGATGACAGATAAAGTTTCCGCCCATGACCTTCATGCGACTATGCTTCATCTCCTCGGTTACGACCATGAGCGCTTCACCTATCCGCACTCGGGGGCATTGCATCGATTGACCAACATCACCAAATCAGGCACCAAGGTCATCAAGAACATTCTTGCGTAAATGATTCGCCTTTTACTCTATCGGATGACTCATAAGCATGATAGATCTTCTACTGCGGATCAGTATGATTTCGATATTTCCTATGCAGTTTCATTCTCGTCTTTTGCTCGATCGCAAACATTCCGTTAGAGCAGTCGCCTGCGCACTCGCCACCGTTCTCAACGTGGCTCAGGCTGTGACCGATGAATCATCGCCAAAAATCGAAGGCACTGCGAATCCCGATCCCATTGCTGCGAAAGACCCGCACAAGGCGTTGCTCTCCACAGTCACGTATCCCACCGAAATGAAGGCGGCAATCTTTGCCATGCAGCCAGATGTGCAAACGCCTACGGCCATTTCATTCGACGAACAGAATCGACTCTACGTCGCAGAGACACATCGCTTCGGACGTGGCATCGAAGACAACCGCCGCAACCCTCATTGGGTGCGCGACGATATCGGGCTGAAATCTCCTGCCGAACGCCTCGAAATGTATCGCAAGTATGCAAACATCAAGCCGATGGAGCACTACACAAAACATTCTGAAATCATTCGGGTGTTAGAGGACAAAAACGGCGATGGCACCTGCGACCATGCACAGGTATTTGCCGATGGATTCAATGATCCGCTCGATGGCACAGCCGCTGGCATTCTCGCCATGAATGGCAATATTTACTTCGCTTGCATCCCTCATGTATGGCTGCTCAAGGATACCGATGGCGATGGCAAAGCCGATCAGCGGAAATCACTGCAATCTGGTTATGGCATTAGCGTTAGCCTCAGCGGTCACGACCTTAATGGCTTCACACCTGGCCCCGACGGACGAATCTATTTCACGATCGGCGACCGTGCTTACAATCTCGATACCGCCGACGGCCGAAATTTGTATGATCAATACGCTGGTGCCATTTTTCGCATGGAGCCAGACGGCAGCAAATTAGAAGTCGTTCACCGTGGTCTGCGCAATCCTAAAGAACTTGCCTTCGATCAATACGGGGCGGCATTTAGCGTCGATAACAATGCCGACATGGGAGACAAAGCCCGTGTGGTTTATATGGTGGAAGGCGCGGACTCAGGATGGAATCGTGGGCATCAAAATTTTAACAATTTCACCAATTCCATCGATGTAGGCAGACAACACACGACCCCATGGCTTAAAGAATCCATGTGGAATATGACCGGCGTCAACCGCCCCGCTGCCTACCTGCCTCCTGCGGCCTTTGTTAGCACTGGCCCATCTGGGTTAGCATACAATCCGGGCATTGGTCTAGACCCAAAATGGGACAATCACTTATTCATCTGCGACTTCCGTGGTGGCGGCAGCGAAGTGATTGGCTTCGAAATGAAACCCCAAGGTGCTGGCTTCGAACTCGCCAAACAAGAGTCCTTCATCAAAGGTTTCCTCAACACCGATATCGAATTCGGTTACGATGGAAAAGTGTACGTTAGCGACTATACGGGCAGTTGGACCAGCTACGGCCTTGGCGCGATTTTCACCTTTTACAATCCCATCGAAATCGAAAAGCCCGTTGTCAAAGAAACGCGACAGCTCTTCGCTCAAGGATTCGATCAACGCTCACCGAAAGAACTTAGCAAATTGCTCGCGCATCCCGATATGCGCGTCCGCCAGCGTGCTCAGTTTGCTTTAGCAAAAGACCCAAAAAATCTTGCGTTGCTCCAGCGTGCCACGGAGAAATCGAATCGCTTGGTCACCCGCCTTCACGGGCTTTGGGGCATCGGCCAAATCGCTCGCCTCACCGGTAACACGGATGCGATTTCCATTCTCGTTAGCCTAACTGGCGATTCCGAGGCTCGCATGCGCGGACAAGCTGCCCAAGCGATTGGCGATGCTTCACCGAGCACCCAACGTTCGATTCTCGCACCACTTCTCAAGGATTCTGATGCGAATACGGCCATGCTAGCCGCCATTGCTCTCGGCAAAGCAGGAAACCCAGCAGACATTCCGGCATTGGTGGCAGTCTTAGAAAAAAATGCCGACCATGATGCCTACCTGCGCCATGGTGCCATTCAAGGACTAAAAACCATCGTCGAAAAATCAGGCAAAGTGGATGCCCTAGGCAAGTTTGCCAAACACTCTTCCTCCGCAGTTCGTCGTGGACTGGTGATCACATTGCGCCAACTCAAACACCGCGCGATTAGCGTTTTCCTTAACGATTCAGATGCCAGCATCGCAATCGAAGCAATCCAAGCCATCAATGATGCCTACATCGAAGATGCACGCGCCGATCTCGCCAATGCCACGCAATGGCTGGGCAAATCCACCCCACAGATCGATCAACGCATCATCAATGCCATCTACCGCGTCGGCGGCGATGCCAATTTGAAAAAAATCCTGCAACTCGTCACCGATGAGAAACAAGCCGAGTCCGTCCGCACCGAATGCTTGTTTGTGCTTCGTCGTTGGGAGAACCCACCCGTCGCTGACCCTACCACGGGTCAAGTGCGGCCCATCAGCGGCAATCGTTCCATCGCCTCTTCACGCAAAGAACTCTCCCGCACCCTGCAACACCTGCTCGAAACGATTTCGCCCAATCTCTTAGCCGATGTGATCCTCGCCACCGAGACGCTAAACGTCCCCGTTGACCCCAAAGCGATGCTCATGCATTTCGATAATCCGAAAAAGCCCGCCGCGATCCGACTTGCCGCCCTCAAGAATCTACTCCATGCCAAAGCACCGCAACTTGCTAGCGCACTTCACAAAGCTGTCGATGACGGCGACCGCGAAGTCCGTGTGCAAAGCTTTGCCGCCATGTGCCAGATCGACCCCGATCGCGCTCTACAACAAGCACAAAAAATACTCGCTTCTACCCAGAGTTACGATCGCCAGCAACTGTTCGCTGCTCTTGCTACCATGCCCAGCCCAAAAGCGGCTTCTTTCATTTTGACTGCCCTGCGCGATCTCAAAAAGCAATCGCCCGATATCCAATTGGACATTCTCGATGCCGCAGAAAAACGCAAGGAGCCAGAAATCGTCAAAGCACTCGCCGACTATAACGCAAGCCACGATGTCAATGACCTGCTTGCCAGCTATCGCGTCACCATCGAAGGCGGCGATGTCGTCAAAGGTCGCAAAATCTTTTACAATCACGGAGCCGCCGAATGCTCACGTTGTCACACCGCAGAAAAGCACCGTGTCGGAGGAAATGCTGGTCCGAACTTGGCCGATATTGGTGTCCTTCACGCCCGTGACTACCTCATGGAAGCCTTGGTCAATCCAGGTGCAAAAATTGCTTCTGGCTACGGATTGGTTTCCATCACGCTGAAAGACGGCAAAACCATTGGCGGCAAGCTGATGAAAGAAGACGATAAGCAAATGGAAATCGCCGATCTCGTCAGCGGGAAATCGCAAAGTTATCCTAAAGCAGAAATCAAAGATAGCACCCTGCCGATGAGCACCATGCCCCCGATGGGAGGAATGCTCACCAAACAAGAATTGCGCGATGTCATAGCCTTCCTCGCCACCATGCGAGACGGGAAAAAATAGCCGGCGGAGCATCTTGATTTCTAATTCTTTTCCCGACAAGGTTTTGCCTGCCTCATCGCTGCTTATCACGAAGCTGGTTGTTGCGGTTTATGAAGAGTCCGGGGGCGTGATACCTTTCCGAGTGATTCGAATGTAAAAAAAATTCGCAACTTCGTTTCGTGGTTGGCGTTTGCATTCCCAGACACCTCATGCGGCTCTTGCACGTGAGGTTTGCTCCACCACTCTTCGCCATGAAATCCATCTCAGTCATTCTTGCTGCAAGCTGTGCGACCATCGCAGTTGGGTTGATCATTCATCGCTCGATGTCTGATCCATCGGCACAAAGTGCTGTGACCCAGGGAGTGAATCTGCCTGCTCGGCAAGAACTTCGTAACCCAAGTGGGGAGAGAAATCGAAATAGCAGCAAGGGACATCGTGAGTGGCAGAATGTGGAGTCCGTTGATCCGGTGCATGCTCTGGATGTGCAACGATGGAAGTCGGCAGCGATGAAGCGCGTCGAGAAACTTGATGAAGAACTCAAACTGAATTCTGCCCAACAACATCGCATCTTGGAACAAATCTTGGCCTTCTCGGCACCTGAAGGAGTCGCCTTGCGCATCGGCGATCGTGCTGTGGATGCTGCTGAAATTTCTCTTCAAGCTGAGAGTCTCGAAGATGCGATTTCCGACGCTCTGGATCCCGATCGTGCACGCTTGTATCAGCAATCGCTCATGGATCATGCCGCATGGTGGGATCACGCCATCGAGCAAATGGAATCTTCTGCTGCTGAGGAAGAGCAGCCTGCGAACGACATCCTCAGGGATGACGCATAAACAATTTCCGCGCGGAAAACCCAAACCCAAACCAAAACCAAAAAACAAACATAAAAGATGAAAACAAAAACGAAAAACATAGTAGCAGTGGCGATACTCTTTGCCGTCGGTGGCTTGTCCACCAGTATGGCAAAACCAGTGTTGCGTCCTGCAAAGCTTACCTCATTGTTGAAAATGTTCGACATTGATGGTAACGGCAAGCTCGATGAAGAAGAGCGTCTCGCTGCAAAAGATTACCTCGAGAAAAAACGTGAGGAAATCATCGCAGAATGGGACAAAGATGGTGATGGCAAACTTTCTCGCACCGAGATGGCTGCCTTCCGCAAGAGTCTTCGTGAGAAGATTCAAGCAAACCGTCTTGCGAAATTCCTCGAAGCGGCAGGCGAGGATGAGTTGATTTCCGCCGAAGAATTTGCGGCTTTACCAGCATTCGCCGAGCGCGAACCTGAGAGAGTGGCAATGTTGTTCAGTGGATTGGATCGCGATAAGAGCGGTTCACTCACCTTTGCTGAATTTTCGCGTAGCTTCCGCAGCCACCGCTAATTCCGTCTCCACATGCCCCACTCATCTTGGGTGGGGCATGTTTTTTTTAGCAAATCCATCTCAGCCTCACAGCAAATGTAAGGCGAGCCATGCGTTGATTTCTTCCGCGAGTTGCGGGTAGGTGCTTTCATCAAAGGAATGCCCCGCGCCATCGAGAAGACAAAGCTTTTTTTGGCCGACAGTAGCAGCGGCAAAGGCCGATTCGCTATCGTGCGCAGGCACCACGTCATCGGCTGTGCCGTGAAGAAGCAACCAAGGAATTTCGATAGCTGCTGCGGCATCGATCAGATCGCGATGTTGGCGCAGGTCATCGGCAAATTCTTGTGACAGAGGGCAAGATTCTTCCTCCCACATGCATCCTTGTCCTGGCACGATGTCGGCAAACTCGCGTTCGAAAAAATCGGCAGCAAACACCATGCCCGCAAGGCTGACGAGTACGCGAATTTTTTCATCGCGCACCGCTGTTAATACACCCACGGCAGCACCCATGCTGTGGCCGATGTAGGCAACGTGAGTGCCGTCGGGAATCACATCGAGCACGGCTTGAAGATCAGCAATTTCCTTGGTGATGGTCGATTGCTCAAAGCTGCCTGTCGAATCGCCGTTGCCGCTAAAGGAAAGACGCAGACACGGCCAGCCGTTTGCAGCAAGAGACTCTGCCAGAGCGATCAACAAAGGCCGATCTTTGTTGCCAGTAACGCCATGGCCAAGAATGACCAGCGCGTTGTTTTTTGTGCCGGGGTGAAATGCGAAATCCAGCGTTTCTTGCTGGGTGTTGGTAAGAGTCGTGAACATGAGAAATTGTGTTAGAGTGGGCTCTGTGCGCGACCAGGGAAGGTCAGTTCGGCAATCGCCGATTTGTCGAGTTCTCCGCGTCCGATGTCACAGAGTTTGCGATACTGTGCTTCTGTGGCAACAGAGAGCGGGACATTGATGCCGAGTCCTGCGGCGAGATCGTTGGCGATTCCACTGTCCTTGGCAGCATGAGCGGCGGAGAAATAACAATCATGCTCGCGGCAAACCATATCTGCGCCATCGGTTTCTAGCACACGAGAATTGGCACCTGTTTGGCTGAAAACTTCACGTAGCACATCCAAGTCCACGCCCAGAGCTTGGCCGAGACCTAAGCCTTCGGCGAGCGCGGCAGTGTTGATGTTCATGACCATGTTGACCAAGGCTTTCACCTTCGCGGCATGCCCGGCGGGGCCAACGTGACGGCGCGAGGCCGAGAGGTCGGCGAGGATTTCATCACAAGCGGCGATTTCATCTTCATTGCCGCCGAGCATCAAATACAAAGTGCCTTGACGAGCTTGAGTGATGCTGGAGGCCATGCAAGCTTCCACACATTTTCCGCCCGATTGGTGAATGGCGGCAGCGATCTCGATTTGCACTGCGGGGCTGAGTGTGGCGCAGTTGATAAACGTTTTCGCCTTGCCGTGTTGAAGCAGGCTATCGCCAGGAGCGAGGAAAATGGCACGCATCGCCGCATCATCGGTGACTACGGTCAAGATGACTTCGGCGCTAGTCGCAAGATCGGAGAGCGAGGTCGCCGCCATGCAGCCGAGTTCGTCAGCGAGAGCCTCAGCCACAGCATGATTGGCATCATAAACCGCAGTGACGGTGTGTCCACATTCCTTCAAACGACGCGCCATATTGGCTCCCATTCTTCCCACGCCGACAACGGCAATCAATTGATCTTTCATCGGCAGGAATGAACTACGAGCCGCAGGACAATGTCAAGAAAAGACACGAACGCGGAATACTGAGGCTGGGGTGCCGTGTGTGGCGTGGATGCGCAGGGAGAGTTTTGATGTTTGCAGCGTAGTTGGGAATGTATGCAGGTATCGTGTGGAATGGTTGTTGCGTGCTTCGAACAATACTGCACCCGTTTCGTCGAGAAGATCGAAATCTTTGACGAGGAATGGCACTGTTTCTTCTGGATGAGTCATGAGGACACTTTCCATGGCGTGATCCCAATCGGGATCGAATTCGACGATGATGCGATTGATCGAAACCGACTCGACCCAGCTTAGGTGCAACTCGGGAGTGGTGTCGGCGGGGTCGGCAACCCAGGCATTCGGGGTGATGGTCGGGCGAGCGGGGCCGTAAGTGACTTCGCTCGGTGCGAAACATTGCAATGGTGGATCGATGGTGAGCGCGAGGTTGTGACCTGCGGGACGGCGTTTGGGCAACCAAAACTCGAAGGTGTCGATGCCGATGCCGTCGGGAGGCGATTGCAAGTTGGAGGTAGCGACTTGCTTGTTGCAGGCGCTGGTCACTGCGATGATGCCGGTGATGCGTTGGTCGCTGAGTCGAACATGGATTGCGTGATTTTCACAGAGTTGAACGAAGTAGTATCCATCGCGGTCGATTTCTTTGGCGAAATGGACTTGTGCCGCAGATTCGCCTGCGGTGAGATCGAGTTCGATGACTTCCAGCGTCTCGTCTGGCGTGAAATTGCTCGCCTTTGTCGCACGACGGAGCTCCACGCGGAGTTTGGTCGGGGCTTCAGCATTGCAGAGGAAGCCGAAGGTCGGGCAGGCACCAGGAGCCAAGGGCAGGAGCATGGCCCAACCACTTTCAAGTTTGATCCATTGGTCGTTGGCCGGAATCTGACTTAGTTGCAATTCAGAACTGGCGGTGACTGATGCTGTCGATGCGAGGTCGGCGGAGTCGATGACATGGCGATTGGGAAGGTATTGACCACTGCGATCAAGGCGGAGTTGCAATTCACGCAGACCATCGCCATGGGAAAGAGCGCGAGGAGCGACACCGAGTTCGCGGCAAAGAGCTGCTGCCACGCCGACGGCTTGGCCGCCAGCAGCGCAGGTTGCCATCACGCGAGTGGAACCGAAGGCCACGTGAGTCGCGCTGATGATACGTCCGGCGAGGAACAGGTTGTTGATGTTTTTGCTGTAATGGCAGCGATAGGGGATGCCGTAAACGCCTTTGGCGTGCCACTGGGTGCAGCCAGAGCGCTCCGAATAGACGCCATCAGCCGGGTGAAGATCCACTGCCCAGCCGCCGTGGACGAAAACATCCTCGAACGGCGTTTGCTCGACGACGTCTTGTTGACGGATCATGTAATCGCCCTCGAAGCGGCGGCTTTCGCGCTTGCCAGGAATCGTGCCGACCCATTCGAGTTGCATGGTTTCGGCTTCAGGGAATTTGCCGGAATTTTTGAAATAATTCCAAACGCCGTAGATGACTTTCCAGAGTTCCCATTTGATCTCCTCCGTTTGATGGATGGTATCGAGACGACCACCGTATTCGAGCCACCAGAAGTTGCAGCCTTGCATGTTGGTGTGAAACTGCCGATAGCGTGGGATTTTGGTGATATCGTCCAAGGCCCAGCTTGGCGGCACGAACTTCACAGGTGTGCCGATGTCTTTGCTGTAGAAATACATCGAATGCCCTAACAACTGCCCGTAGGCAGCATCGGGAGCGAAGCCTTCGTCAAATTCTTCTTTGGTTTCTGCGCCCATGCGGAAAGCAGCACCGGACATGAAGCCGATGATGCCATCGCCCGAGGCATCGCAAAATAGCGGCGCTTGCAGGAGGTAGCGCGTCGAGTTTTGCGAACAGAACGCGTGGACTGCGGAGATGGTATCGGGGTCACTTTTTTCGACATCCACAGCGGCAGTGTTCAGCAATAAAGTGAGATTGCTTTCCTGCATGCATTTTTCCAGCAAGATGGTATCAAAAATCATCGCATTGCCCTGGCGGTTACGATAAAGGTTTTCCTCCATGATTTCATTGATGATACCGCCTTCACGCGACCATCGATTGTTGTTGCCCATGTGAGATGTCGCGCCGAGCACCCAGAGGCGGACTTCGCTCGAAGCATTGCCTCCAAGCACAGGACGGTCTTGCACAAGCACGACCTTCAGTCCCTCGCGGGCGGCAGAGATGGCGCAACAAGCACCAGCGAGTCCGCCACCAACGACCACGAGATCGGCTTGGTGAGTGACGCACTTGAGTTCACGACGATGAGTAGGATTTTCGATAATCATAGCTGTAGAAGAATGGTCTTAGGAGAGTTTTGGGTCTTTGCTGCGCAAGATGCCACCGAGCCAAAGCAGTAGTAGTGCGAGAGGATGCAAGAAGGCCATGGCGAGAAACCATGAGCCGTAGCCTTTGCCAGAAACCATTTCGAGCAAACCGCCCATGAGCTTTTGGAAGGCAATGTCCATAAACCCAGGCGGCTTGGTGGATGGGCCGGAGACCATCGAAGCGACGATCATGTTCATGATGATCCCACCTATCGTGCTGCCAGCGGCAACGACGCTAAAGATGGTGCCAAGTGAATGCTTGGGTGAAACATCGACAATCAAGGCGCTGATGTTGATCAACCACGATAGCGAGGCAAACACCACAACGCTGGTAAAAACCATCGCCAAGGGGAGTCCGGAAGCACTCGATATGAAGGGCGAAATGGGCATCAGTGCCGCGCAACCAAGCATCACCCAAAGGCGGGCTTTGATTGGCGAAACTCCGCGCTTGATGAGCCAACCAGAGAGCCATCCGCCTGCGAGCGAGCCGACACCTGCTGCGGCATACACGACCCAGGTGATGGAGAGTTCGGATTGCGGCACTTGGCGATCCGCATTGAGGTACTTGGTGAACCAAAATTGATAGAAATACCAGACAGGGTCGGTCATCAAGCGAGCGAAGAGCAGCAGCCAAAGCGGTTTGAACGACAGCACTTGGCTCCAACTCCAGGGCTGAGCGTTGACCACTTCTTGACCTTTTTCATCTTCTTCGATGTGCGCCAATTCTTCGGTTGTGACGTAAGGGCTTTGTTGAGGTTTGCGGAAAAGCAGCAGCCAAGGAATCACCCAAATCAGGCCTGCAAGTCCAGTGATCAAAAATGCCATGCGCCAGCCTGTGCCGTGACCAAATAGGCCATTCACCCATGGCAATTTTTCTGCGTAATTGTATTCCGCGAGAGGAATGACGATGTATGGTGCCACTGTAGCACCAATCGTGGCTCCCATGGTGTAGAATCCAATGGCTAGAGCGCGTTCACGAGAGGGAAACCACTCGGAGACAATCTTCGATGCCGCAGGCCAAACTCCCGCTTCACCAAGCCCGAGAGAAAATCGCATGACACTGATCGATTTCATGCCCTGAGCCCAAGCGGTGACGACATTCGAAAGCGACCACCAAAGGACAAAAAGCAGGGTGCTGTTTCTCGTGCCGATGCGATCGACGAGCTTGCCCGCTAAGAGGTAGGCGATGGTGTAGGCAATGAGGAAAATATTGACGATGTTGGCGTAATCGCGGTCATCGAGACCAAGATCTTTTTGGATTGTAGGGGCAAGAGCCGACAGCGTTTGACGATCGACATAATTGAGAACCGCAGAGAGAAAAACTAGCACGATGATCCACCATCGCATTCCGGGAATCTTCATGGATCAAGGGGTAGGAACGGATTTGGTGGAAGCATCCCATTTCAGGTATGCGAGGCTGATGCACCAAGAGGCACCGTAGTTGACCCAGCCTTCGGCATGGCGATGCGCTGCAGTGGGTGTGAAGGGATACATTTCGCTGCCAGGCAAGCTGGAAATGTTGCCGCGGGTCGTTTCTAGGCGTGCGCAAACATTGTCTTTGTGAGACCATGGCCAGCCTTGTTCGATTTCAGGAAAGCCCATTTGCGGTTTGCTCGGCGCGGCAGCAAGGCGCGGATTGCGACCGAAAACGTGATCGATGGAGCCATAGCATACTTGCTGTATGCGCTCTTGTTTTTCAGGGCCGACTACCCATGAAGCGGCGATCAAGCATGCGGGCAAGCTGGCGGAGTTTCCGACATCGTTGATTTTCGGAATGGTCCAATGTGTCTCCATGTCGTAACGGCGGAAGTCCCAGAGATTATCCGAACGACTTAGAGCGACATCGACCCATGCGCTGATTTTTTCTTTCAGACCCGAAGGGGCGTGTTGCGGGTATTTTTGCAAAAGCCAGACGAGGTTCGGAATCGTGCGGTGCTCGCTCATGCGGTGACCTTTGGTGGTGCGAGGGTCATTCCAATCGAGGTTTTTGATGCACCACTCTGCTTGCATGATGGCGGCATCGAGGTAGATCTTCGCGTCATCGCGTTTTTCGCGCAGCGCGACTTCATGCATGATCAGGTTTGGCACAATCGAATGACCAGGCGCATGGCGACCTTTGTAGGGATGGAGCAAGCCACCCATGGGGTTGCCCTCCTTGAGTTGCTCAGGAGCAAGATAGGTCTTGGGCTGCCACCACTTGCTGATTTCTAACGAAGGCTTCCAGTTAGCAAAACAGAAATCGCGGCATTTTTTGTAGAATGATTCCGGCAGCCAAGGTTGCAGTGACGGCCATGCCCAGAGGACATAAGCGACTTGCTCTACGGTCTGCGCGTGGATTTTTCGCTTATCGGGATCGCCACTTGGGTCCTTGGTGGCTGGGTTGCAGAGATAAAACCCCGTTCCCCAATGGATCAATTTTACTACGTCAGGCGCGTCTGGCTTGGGAGCTTCGAGTTCATAGTAGGCGAGAACGGCGTCCATGACTCCCTCGGGGTTGGGGTTTTTCGCATCGAAACGGAATGTCGGCGCGGAAACGCGGGCTTTGTCGGATGCCCAATCAATCTGCCGCGGCATGGCATCGATCGTTTTTTTGTCTGACATATAAAACATCGCCAAGGAGGGAATGATCGCATCGTAGTAGGTGCCATCGCGCCATGGGCAGCCACCGTAGGCACTAGGATGAGTGCCGATGACCGAGCGGGTATCGATGAGGAAATCGACAGCCGGTTGCCAGAATTGTTCTTGGTTGAGGTTGCTGCGGATCAAAAACGGATGGCTGATGCCGTCTTTCAGGGTGCCTCCGCGAAGTTCGATGACGTAGTGGGTAGTCGAATCAGCGGGCTGAAATGAGGTGAAATCGCCGATATTTTTGGCAATTTTTCCTTGGTAAAGGACGGTGGATTGGTCGCTGGCGCGAACGGTGAAGGATGTGCCGTCTGATGACAGCGGAGCTGTGAATCGCTTCGGCTTTTGGGTTTCATAGCCGACTTGGTTGATGGCGATTTGATGCATCGATACGTCAACAACCGGAACGTCTTTGGTCGTATGGGTGAGCATCTCGACGGGTGGCGTTTTCTTTTTGACTTCTTGTGCTGTCGAAACGGCGCAAAGGATTGCAGAAAACAGCGCGATTTGCCAAGTCGCTCGGAAATTTCGGTTGTATGGTTTTTTTCGTTTCGGCATGAGAATGTTGGATGGCATGACAAAAATTTCTTTTCGGCAGATTGGATCTTTGAAGAAACAATCTGCACGAAAAGAAACATGTGTTTTGGGTTTTTGTGTAGCTGCGAATGGATGACGCGCAACTACGATTGCAAACATAATCAACGATTCTCAGGTTCGCTAGTGTCAAATGCGTATTATTTCTATAAAATCGCGCACAGCTCGATAATGATTCGTCGGAGCGGAGATCATGCGCCCTAGGCCGACTGAGATTTTACGAGAGTCTCGATGATCCGAGATATTTCTGAGAAGTCGGTAACAAAATGTGGAGATGCCAGCCTGACATTTTCACGAGTCACGACACCGCCGAAGCCGATGAAGCAATCGACATCAGGAATGGTTTCGCAATCCGACATGCCATCGCCGACCATGACCGTGAGATTGGGAAGTAAGGCATTTTTCCACTCCCGAATGATTTCGGGTTTGCCGCCATTTCGGGTGGTGGGGTAGTCACTGCCGTAGCTGAGGTAATTTCCGGCGTGATCTAAGTGGAGAGGCACGGCTTCCACAAAAGCTATGCCGAGCTTATCGGCGAGTGGTCGGATCAGTGGCGCGAAGCCACCGCTGATGATCGCGATGGTCCATCCTTGCGCACGAAGTTCGGCCAAGGTTTCTTCAACGCCCGGGACGATGGTTTCGATGTATCGTTGAGCCACCGCATCACAGGCGGATTGATCGGGGCGAATGATTTCCATGCGACGGCGAAAGACATCATTGAGCGGAACCAGTCCATTCATGGCTGCGTTGGTGAGTTTCTCGACTTCGCGGAAGGTCTCTTCCCCACGGAAGCGCGCAAGTTCATCAATGCCCTCGATGGTCGAAAGCGTGGAGTCACAATCGAAGAAAATGATTTTTCCAGACTTCTTTGTAGGCGCTTCGATGAACACCTCGGTGTCTGTGGGGACGAGGTCGAAAAGCTCGATCACATCCGAGTTGTGCATGCGGATGCAGCCGTGGCTGCATGGCTGGCCGATACGATTTTCGTGATTGGTGCCGTGGATGTAAATGTAACGCTCCAAGGTGTTTTTGTTTGATTCGTCCATGCCATCGAGGAGGAGGATGCGCGTCGTCACCAGGTCGCCTGCGATGGTTTCGCCTACTTGCCAAAGCCCTGCTGGAACGCGCGCACGAAAGATGGTGCCAAGCGCTTGATTTTCGCCAATTTTTCCGCTGATGCGAAAGCGTCCGATGGGAGTGCGAAAGCTGCCATTTTGAGAACCGATGCCTTTGGTTGCTGTGGAAACAGAATAGCGGCGCAAGACCTCATCGCCGTTGCGGAGTTCTAGGGTCTGATCGTCAATCGAGATGTGGAGTTTCATGCGATATTGTGAACGCGAATCTAACGAAGGGGAGTGTTCTCACAAGTGCAAACTGATGTTGCGTTCGTTCGGCAATGTCAGCGAAGCTCGGCTGCCTTTTTCCCATGCGAGGCCCCAATCCTTCATCGCTTTGACGACGGGAAGAAGAGCCTGACCTTTTTCCGTGAGTTGGTAGATAAGATGGCGCGAACCATCGATGTTGTTGGTTTTGTTGACAATGAGGGATTCCACGAGTCGATTCAATCGGTCGGTCAGGATATTGGTGGGTATTCCCTCGGGAGACGCGAGGAATTCTTTGAATCGAGATTTTCCGAGGATGAGATCGCGAATCACGAGGAGAGTCCAGCGGTCGCCAAAAATATCAAGCGCGCAGGATACGGGACAAGGTGAGCGTCGCTTCATCGCTTCCGTGGGTTTCGTGGCATTGTTCTTCGTGGGCATGCAAAAAAATTATCACAATTCATACTTGCAATCAACAAGCATTGCGGTCAACTTACTTGCACTTCGCAAGTATGAGAACCTTATCTGAGAAAAAAATGCCGTCACTTGCTCCTCCTGGAGCGGGTTTGCCGAAAATAGAGCGATTCATCGCGAATGCCATGATTCGCTGGAATGCTCGCAGAACGTCGCGGGAGGAAACCGCAGATCTCTTTGCCACCGAGCGGGCTGGTATCGTCAAGCTGCTTAGCGGGGTAGGGGAGCAGGCGTGGCATCAGCCAGTCTTGATCAAACGATTGCCCGGACTGGAAGACAGCAGTCGATTTTGGTCGCTGCTGATGGTGGTGGATCATTTGCGTATCGTGAATGAACAAATTGGGGGAGTGATTCGCTGTCTGAGTGCAGGGACCTTGCCTCAGCAGGCGGCAGACATTGCGAAAGTTAAGCCGAGCGAGAACGTGGGAGTCGAAGTCATCACTTCGTTTGAGCAAGGCTGTGATGATTTTATCGCCACCGTTGCCAGCGTTACGGATCTTAAAACATCAATGACGTTTGATCATCCGTGGTTTGGTGCAATGGATGCATGGACATGGCATTTCATGACTGCATTTCACATGCGCCTGCATCGCAAGCAGATGGAACATATTATAGCGAATATGCGAAATCAGTGCCCGTAAAAACAAAAACATCGCAATGTGCTATTTTTCATAGCGATTGCGATGCATTGTAAAAAGTACCGAGAACAGGACTCGAACCTGCACAGATGAATCCACTTGAACCTAAACCAAGCGCGTCTACCAATTCCGCCATCTCGGCGCGGGAGAGGGACTCTGGACAAAAATCAGACGTTTGGCAAGCATGGATTTGCATTGTTTTACTATTTTCTCATCGATGATTCGTTTCTCGACAGTCGGCATAGTATGTGCTATCCCTTCGCTGGATGGGTGAAGAGAAAAAAAGACTGCTAGAGGATCGAGAACGGAAAGCGAATTGGAAGCGCTGGGGGAGCTATCTGAGCGAGCGGCAATGGGGGACGGTTCGCGAGGATTATTCTCATCATGGCAATAGCTGGGTCGCTGTGCCGCATGATCATGCGCGCTTGCGAGCGTATCGCTGGGGCGAAGATGGCATGCAGGGATGGTCTGATCGCAAAGGTCGGTTGTGTTTTTCGCTAGCGCTATGGAACGGCAAAGACACCATCCTCAAGGAACGCCTGTTCGGACTCGGCGGCAATGAGGGCAATCATGGCGAAGACGTCAAGGAATGCTATTACTACCTTGATGCCACACCCACACATTCCTACACCAAGGCTCTCTACAAGTATCCACACGCGGCATATCCCTACAACACCATCATCCAAGAAAATCAAAAACTTGGCAGAAATGGCCCGGAAATGGAGCTTGCCGATCTCGGTATATTTCAAGAAGGCCGTTACTTCGATGTCCTGCAAGAAGTCGCCAAGCGCTCCCCGGAGGATATTTTATGGAAGCTGACCGTCACCAATCACGGGCCGGAGGATGCCGTCATCGATGTGCTGCCGCAGTTGTGGTTCCGCAACACCTGGAGCTGGGGCGATAAGCGCGAGCATCCGATTTTTAAGCCAAATCTCAGCCGTGAAGGGGATTACATCCGAGCTTCTCACGAGAGCCTTGGTAGCTACCGCTTCTATGCCGAAACTGCGGATGCTTCCCAACCACCACTCTGGCTTTTTACGGAAAACGAAAGCAATCGCGAAGCTATGGGGGAGGGGCCAAATGAACAACCCTACGTCAAAGATGCGTTTCATCGCTTTCTGATCCATGATCAAAAAAATGCCGTCAATCCCATCGAGGTCGGCACCAAGGCAGCGGCATTGATGCGATTTTCCATCCCAGCAGGCAAATCCGTTGTCATCCACTGCCGACTCCATGCCGAACGTGAACACAATGACCTCAAAGGATGTGAGGGATTCGAGGAAACCATGGCGAAACGCATTGCCGAGGCTGATGAATTTTACGCCCAAGTGATCACACCCAACATTCCAGCCGATGAGTATCTCATTTGTCGTCAAGGCTATGCAGGTCTGATCTGGACGAAACAATTCTACCATTACGTCGTCGATGACTGGCTGAACGGCGACCCCAAAGGGCCACCAAGCAATGAAAATCGCAAGAAAGGCAGAAACGCCGATTGGAAACATTTCTTCGCCCGCGATATCCTATCGATGCCCGATAAATGGGAATATCCTTGGTTTGCTGCGTGGGACACCGCCTTTCACATGATTCCCTTTTCGGCGATCGATCCCGATTTCACCAAAGATCAGTTGTTGCTGTTGTTGCGCGAGTGGTACATGCACCCGAACGGTCAGCTTCCCGCTTACGAATGGAATTTCTCCGACGTTAACCCACCGGTTCATGCTTGGGCGGTGTGGCGTGTCTATAAAATTGCCGATGCCAAAGGTCAGCGCGATGTCATGTTTCTCGAACGTGCGTTCCAAAAACTGCTGATCAATTTCACCTGGTGGGTCAATCGCAAGGACATCGAGGGCCGACACGTCTTTGGCGGCGGTTTCCTCGGCCTCGACAACATCGGAGTCTTCGATCGCTCGCACGCCCTGCCCGGCGGTGGCAGGTTGAATCAGGCCGACGGCACCGCATGGATGGCGTTTTATTGCCTCACCATGCTTTCCATTTCGCTGGAACTCGCGTCCATCAATCCTGCCTACGAAGACATCGCCTCCAAGTTCATCGAGCACTTCGTCAACATCACCGATGCCATCAACAGCCTTGGCGGCACAGGTCTTTGGGATGAAGCCGATGGATTTTACTACGATCAGCTCATCATCGACCAAGAAAACCCCATCCCGCTGCGCATCCGTTCTCTGGTCGGACTCTTGCCGCTCTGCGCCGTCACCGTGCTGAAACAAAAAACCATCGATGCGCTACCCGGCTTCCGCAAGCGACTCGATTGGTTTCTCAGCCAACGGCCTGATTTGATGAAATACATCCGCTTTCGCAAGGCCCCCGGCGCGAAAAACATTGGACGCTGCCTACTTGCCCTACCTACCGAAGAACGTCTGCGGAAAACCCTCACACGCATGCTGGCTGAAAACGAATTCCTCTCCCCCTACGGCATTCGCTCCATGAGCAAAATCCACGCCACCGAGCCATTTGTCTTTGAACACTCAGGCAGGCGTAACGAGGTCCATTACACCCCCGGCGAGTCAAACACCGACATGTTCGGCGGCAACTCCAACTGGCGCGGCCCCATCTGGTTCCCCACGAACTTCATCATCATCGAAGCCCTCGAACGCTACCACTACTTCTTCGGCGATACCTTCCTCATCGAATACCCCACTGGATCAGGCCAGCAGAAAAATCTCATCGAAATCGCGCTGGATCTCTGTGATCGCCTCATCGCCCTCTTCGTTCCGAATGCTGCGGGCTACCGACCCTGCTTCGGCGACGCCTATCGCTACACCGATGTTCCGCATTGGCAAAATCTCTTGCTCTTTCACGAATACTTCCACGCCGAGACAGGAGAAGGCCTAGGAGCCTCGCACCAAACCGGTTGGACATCCCTCATCGTCCGCCTCGTCCGCGAGCGTCGCGAGAAACTTCTCGGCCTCATCGAAGAGCATCTTTGATCCTTCTAACGCAAAGCTTCCTAACCTACTTGCCGTCCCGCCAACCATTGAAAAACCAGATGCCCTCATAAAAAATCATGCACCCGAGAGTTCGCGAAATTGTTGCTCAATCGATCTTCATCCTCAGTGCCGTCGAAGAAATCGCCAGCCTCCTCCCCGCCGATGATGCCGAACTCCAAGACTGGCTCACCCAGGCCACCACCCAGCGCGACGCCGCACTCTTCACCTACCTCGTCAGCGCCGCCCTCCTTACGGAACGCCACATCGCCTCCACCCACATCGGTAGCGGCCTTCACCTCCTCACCTCCCCGGTTCACCCCAGCTTATTCGTCTGGAATGCCAAAGGCGAAGACATCCCCGAGCAAGTCCTACAAGCCCTCCAAGACCACCCTTTCCACCCCTCAGACCAAGCGTTACTCCACTGCGCCATCTCTGAATGGAGCAAAATCCACCGCAACGGCACATACCCACCAGAACTCCTCACCCACGCCCGCCTCCTCGCCCGCGATTCCAAAAAACTCGACTCCAACGCCCGGAGTTTCCTCATGGCTCTCGGCTTCTCCCTCCCAGACCAGCGCCTCATCAGCCTCCTCGTCACTACCCCATCAGGTTCCCCAGGTTACGAAGAAATCCTCAAATTATCTACCAAACTCAGCCTCACCTGCCAAGAACTCTTCCGCACATCCATCGCCACCATCATCCCCAAAGAGCACCACCACAAACTCGCAGGCTTCACCGTCCGCCGCTCCGTAGAGCACACAGGACGCAACGAACCCTGCCACTGCGGCAGCGGCAAAAAATACAAACACTGCTGCTCCACCAAAGACATCCAGCGTCTCCAGCACTCCACCCACATCCCGGGCAAAACCCAGGCCGAAGTCGCTGCCTCCCTCGAACAACACCTCGACAAAAAAACCCTTCTCAATACCCACCCCACCGACCTCATCCGCATCGACTCCACCAAAATCAAGCCCGAACTCCTCTCCCTCTTCCACACCCGCCTCTGCACATACCACCTCTGGGAAGAATACCTCACCTCCATCCAAAACGCAGGCTGGGGCAAAGAAATTCATCCCACCATCGATGTCGCCTTCTTCCACATGTGCCGCGATGGTCGCAAAGAACTCGTCCAGCGCCTCCTCGATCTTCGCCGCCTCCACCTCGACCCACCCGCCCGCGAAGTCCCCGAAGACTACGTCCGCCTCATCCTCGTCCGCGATGAGCCCCTCGCCCTTCTCCAAACCATCCATGACATCGCCCTCGAGTCCGTAGAAGCAGACCACTTCATCGCCGCCTACGAATTCGCCCTCGGCCTGCTCTTCTCCCCACATCCCGCCCTCGGCATCCTCGTCGCCCGCGCCGTCATCCCTATCGCCGAAAAAGAATTCGCCCTAAAACTCCTCGACGAAATCCTCATCGCCCGCGAAAAACTCAACCTCTGCCCCAACGAACCCGCCGCCGACATCCTCGACAAACGCTTCGCCAACGATGCCATCGCCGGCGGTGCCCCAGAAACCGCCAAACTCCGCGAAGCCCGCCAAAAACTCAAATCCAAAGCCGAAGAAGTTCGCCGCATTCAGGCAGACCTCGACCGCCTCCGTTCCGAAGTAGAGCGTCGCGAAGCCACACAAGCCCAAAAACAACAACAAAAACAACAACAAAAACAAAACACCCCAGCGCCCGCCCCGGCTCCCGACCCAGAAATCCTCCGCGACCTCCGCCAAAAAGTCGCCACCCTCAAATCCGCCCTCAAACACCACCACCAAGAGCGCGACACCCTCCGCCGCGACCTCAGCAAAACCCTCACCGACCTCGAATCCCTCCGCGAATCCAAATCCACCGCCCCCGCCGCCGCCCATCCCGCGCACGACGCAGAAGACCACCACATCATCCCCGGCGACATCGATGGCAACCAGCCCCCCCGCATCATCGAGTTCCCCAAAAAATTCCATCATACCCTCAGCCACCACCCCCGCCACATCGCCCGCAGTGCCCTCGTCCTGCTTGGCCGCCTCGCCGCCGGCGAGCCAGATGCCTTCATCGGCGTCGTCCGCCTCAAACAACGCCCCGACACCCTCCGCGCCCGCATCGGCATCGATCACCGCCTCCTCTTCCGTCTCGATTCCGAGGTCCTCCACGTCGTTGACCTCATCCCGCGCCAAGACCTAGAACGTCGTATCAAGACCCTCTGAAAACACCCACAGCGCATCCCGCACCCATCAAAGCCTAGCCGCTCACACACATTCGGAAAATTCGGAACGCCCCTCGTCAACCGTCAAATGCCCTTCGGAAAATTCCGAATGCCTCTTGTTAACCGACAAATGCCGTTCGGAAAATTCCGAATGCCTCTTGTCAACCGACAAATGCCGTTCGGAAAATTCGGAATGCCCCTTGCCAATCGACAAATGCCATTCGGAAAATTCGGAATGCCTCTTGCCAATCGACAAATGCCATTCGGTAAATTCCGAATGCCTCTTGCCAATCGACAAATGCCCTTCGGAAAACTAGGAATGCCTCTCGTCAATCGACAAATGCCGTTCGGGAAATTCGGAGTGCGTTTTGTCGATTGACAAAGGTCGTTCGGGAAATTCGGAGTGCGTTTTGTCGATCTAGGGAGAGTCCACACAAAAGTTAGGGATGCGAAAGCTGGCAACTTTGGGCTTGCGGGTGGACGCGCACTGTTGCGGCAGATTTCATCTGTCATGCCAATCTTTCGGGAGATGGTGCGAAATTGTTACTGCTTCGGTTGTTTAGAAGACTTGGACATGGCAGTTGCAAACCGCCGCCATCAGGGCTAACCGCGCGGGCTTGTTATTGGCTCTCGAATGCGCCGATGGATAGGGCCTCGGCGTGGAGGGATTTTTCTAGGTCGAGATCGGCCGGGACTCGGGCGAGCAGGATTTGCTGGCGTTGGCTGGAATGTTTCCACAGGCTAAAGTGCTGGATGTAGGCATCTTGGTAGCGTTTCAGCGTCGCGGGTTCGATGCGACGTGGGTGGTGGGTTTGCTGTTCTGCGTCCACAAATTCGTAGTTGCCTGCCCATTGCGGGCGGGCTTCCGTGTCGAGAAAGGGCGCAAAAATGATGCCGCTGCCTTGCCTTTGTGTAAGGGTGCGTAGCAGTGGTTCTGGTTCGCCGGCGAATAACAAATCGGAGAGGAAAACGCGAATGGCATTGGCGCGGAATGGGATGCGTTGCAGTTGCGGCGGCATGGCGGCATCTTGGGGCTTGAGGGTGGCGACTTGATCCCACCATGCGTGGCTGGCGACAGCATCGTAGGGCAGGTAGCGGGTCTGATCACCGCAAATCAAATGGATCGCCATCGAGGCTCCGCTGCGGTTCGACGACTCGACGCAAAGGTAGAGCAAATCCGCGCAGCGTATGGCTTTGGTTTCGTCAAAAAACATCGAGGCGGAAACATCGACCACGAGATCTACGACGGGGCGAACTTCTTCGCGATAGAGTTTCATGGAGTATTGGCCGGTGCGGGCGTAGGCTTGCCAATTGATGTGGCGTGGGTCATCGCCCGGTACGTAAAGGCGGTGGTCTTGGAAGTCTAACGAAGATCCAGTGCCTGCGCCGGCAAATTCTCCAGCTTGCCCACTCCAGACGCGGCGTTGCAGGGGCAAACGAATGCGAGCCGCCGCAGCGAGGGCGCGATGATGGCATTTCTCTAACGTTTCACGAAAGGTGGCAAGGTGTTTCATGGCATGGCATCGATGACGGATTGATAGATGTGAATGTAATCCTTGTGGTCGCGGCGCAAGGCTTGGCGAAGGCGATCGAGTTCGGGCTTGCGCTTGAGATCGGCGAGAGTGTGGCGGATTTCCTCGCGAGTTTCGTCGAGCGAGCGTTCTTGGGCAGGGCGTTTTTCGAGGACTTCCACGATGTGCCATCCGAGCTTGGTTTGCATAAGGGTGGGTTGCTGTGGTTCTAGCGCGAGCAAGGGAATAAAGAAATCGGCTGGGGTGCGTGCGGCGTGGAGCCAGCCGAGGTCGCCGCCGCGGGTCTTGCTGTTTTCGTCTTCGCTGTGGGCGGCGGCAAGTTGCTCAAAAGTGCTTTGCTTCGAGCTTAGGGCGGCAAATGCGGATTCAGCATCGGTCTTTACTTTCGCTGGGTCTTTTTCGACAGAAGCCCAGAAGATATGGCGGCAGTGGACGCGCTCGGGGATGGCCAGTTTTTTCTGGTGATTTTGATAGAAATCCACGATCTCCTGCTCACTGACTTGTATCAAAGGATCGAGTTGGCGGGCGATGTATTGGTCTTGTTCGAGGGAGGCTTTGATGCGTAAGCGCATTTCAGCCTCGCCGGAAATTCCATGCAGGCTCAGCGTTTTTTGCATGTCGTCGGCATTTGCGAAGCGTTCGGTGAATTCTTTCCATCGCTGCTCTAGCAGTTTGTCATCGACCGCGATGTTGGTGCTGTTTGCCTTGATTTTGGTGCGAATGATTTGATGGTCGATGAGGTCTTGCAATGCGGTCTTTCGATAGAGATCACGCACGCCTTTTGCCAGGCTATCCCAATTCAGGCCCTGCATCCACACGCGTTCGCGGCTGGCGTAGTCGATCTGCGCGGTGGTGATGGAACGTCCTAGGACAACGGCGGCGAGGCCCCGCTGATGAGCGAGTTCGATGGATTTTTGGCTATCGATGCGGCGATCATCAATGGCACGACGCAATGGACCGCGAAAGACGTTCATGTCGAGCACGACGTAGCCAATGATCGTTCCGTAAAGGAGGAGGCGATGGACAAAAGTAATTTTCATGGCAGGCAGAGGCGGCGTAGTATCGATAAAGCGTGGGGATCGGCAGCTTGGTGAATCATTTCATGCGGGCAAGATGTCGCCCCCATGGGCATGTCATCGCGCTGGTATATCATGGCAGATGGCGAGGTTTTGCGAGCAGAAAGATGGATTTCTGTCGCGGGGAGTTGTTGTAAAAATTCTGCGGCGCGAGCTGCGGTGAGGCCGCCACCGGGCAGCAAGGTGATTCGTCCTGCGGCTTGTTCGTGCAGGGATGCAAGCTGTTGTATGCCGCGCCACACGTCTGGCTCTCCGCCGCTGGTAAGGACGCGTGGGATACCGAGGCGGATCAAGGTTTCTAACGATTCAGGCAGATCGCGAGAGACATCGAAAGCCCGGTGAAATGTAACATCTAAGCCCGCGGCGGCTTCTAACAATGGCTCGATAGCAGATTCATCGATGCTGCCATCCGCAAGCAAGCAGCCAAAAACGACTCCGTCCGCTCCTTCTGCGCGGGCGCAAGCGATGTCGCGGCGCATGATGTTGATTTCTTCCGGCGCATAGAGAAAATCTCCGCGTCGAGGACGTATCATGACCATGATGGTGCCTTGGAACATCTGCCGTGCTTGAGCGATCATGCCTAGGCTTGGGGTGATGCCGCCTTCAGAGAGCGCATGGCAGAGTTCGATGCGGTCGATGCCAGCCGCAGCGCAGTGACGAATCGAGTCCATGCGATCCAGGCAGATTTCGATGAGTGGGCGATTCGACATAGCGCGGGGAAATTTTTTGCAGTCTGGCTACTTTCCTGATTTGTCGATGGATTTTTCTCCCAGCACCGAAATGCTGCGGGGCATCGATTTTCTCCTCAAGTCATACTGGCGAATGGCATGACGTTGGATGTGATCCACGGCATCGTCCATATCATCGGTAAAGAAAATGAGATCGGGATCTTCCGGGCTGATCATTCCTTCATCGACCATTTTGTAAATAAAGTCCATAAGCGGTTGCCAATAGTCACGGCCCATCAAGACGATGGGGAAATTGCGAATTTTCCCGGTTTGGATGAGGGTCACCGTTTCAAACATTTCATCCAAAGTGCCTGCGCCACCCGGCATGACGATGAACGCGTAGGAATACTTCACCAAGACGGTTTTCCGCGTGAAGAAATATCGCATTGTCACCTCGCGATCAACGTAAGGATTGCCCGCTTGCTCGAAGGGAAGCTGGATGTTGACACCTACCGAGCGTCCGCCGACTTCAAAAGCCCCACGATTTCCCGCCTCCATGATTCCCGGGCCGCCGCCTGTCATTACGGTGAAGCCCATTTGCGCCATGCGCTTTGCGATTTCGCGAGTCATTTCATAGTAGGTAGTTCCCTCTCTGACACGAGCGGAGCCAAAGATCGTCACACATGGCCCGACGAAATGCAGCACACGAAAGGCCTTGATGAAATCCCATGAGACACGAAAAAGCGTTGTAAGGTCGGCGATACGCGATCGAGGTCCGGCAAGAAAAGAGCGCTCGGCATGCTCCAATTCGTAATGAAGTTGTTCGGAAATATCGTTGTCAGAGACCTTATGGGATGAGTTGACTTGCGGGCATTCGGGGCATTCAGGCGCAGGCATAGGCGAGAAAACTAACAGAGATGTAAGAAAAGACTACTCACAAATCTGCCGATGATTGGTATTTCTGATCAAATTCTCCGCAAATCAAAACAACGCGTGTCGATCAGGTGAGTGAATACGCATTTGATCCCTAACCGGATCGATTGCAACTCACCCCATCTTCCGTGTTTCGGCGATGACGTCGGTATTTTTAGCCTTGCCGGACATGGATTTTTTATACAAATGCCCACCTCCCCATACCAAACCATTGTCGCGCTTGGCGTCCACAAATTGACCAGCATTTTTTGCGGATTCTTCCCAATCGACTCCCTTGACGACGGCATTTTTCCACGCCTGAGCGTAGAGTGTGTGATCGAATTCCTCTTCCGCATGCACTTTGCCATCGTGAATGTGAACTGTGGGGAAAAACAATTGGCCGGGTGTGGCGGTGGGGAAACGAAACGCCATCGGATGCACGTGCTGACTGCCCTTGCGTAACTTAAACACCGCAAATCCATACGTGGCATACTGAGGCAACGATTTCCAAACCGCATCTTCCAGGCGGAATTGCGCGTCCAGTCGGCCAAAGTCTCGGATCGATGGCACAAATGAAGCATCGAACGATCCAACACGTTGCACAACCAATGGCACTGACTGTACTGCTGGGACTACAGATTTGCTATTGCTTCTCAATGAAAAAGCGTATTCGGGTTCTGGGTAAGCTCGATCGAGATCTTGAAAAAAGTCGGTATATCCGCTTAGGTCGATGAATGAAACCGCATCATCCTTGGCGGGTTGGCTGACAGGAATCGGCAGAATCATCGCGAGATCTTCTTCGGCATCAATCTTCATTTCGTAAACCAAACATTGATCTACGCCATCGAGAAAACGGGCAAAGATCTGAGTGGCACCAACAAATTTTACGGGACGACTAAAACAGCACATGCTTTGACACTATCCAAGCTCGCATGAAAGTCGAACCATTTTTGCGGCGATAGCAATACGCGACGAATACCTGAATCAGGCTAACCACGGATTAGGTAGCAGAGGAGTCTGCGAATTCGAGCCAGAGTTTCTTTCGTAGCGCTTCCACAGAGGCTCGCACTTCGGCTTCTTTTTTGCTTTTCCCACGACCTTGCGCAAGAATGATGTCTTTCCAGACAACTTGAACATGAAAGACCTTGCGATGATCAGGGCCGCTCTCGCCGATGATTCGGTAGCGGGGTGGGTCGGTGGAAATGGCTTGTAGCGTTTCTTGCAGAGTGCCTTTGGGGTTACCGCTATCAAGGTTCTCTAAAATTCCATCAATTTCCGGGTCAATGAGATCGACGACCAGCTTTCGAGCGGGTTCCATGCCGCCATCGATGTAAATGGCTCCGATCAATGATTCGAAAGCATCGGCGAGCGTAGAGGCTCGCTTGCGACCACCGCTGGCTTCTTCACCTTTGCCGAGCAGGATGTAACTTCCCAGTTGCAGGGAGTTCGCGAACTGCGCCAAGGCATCCCGAGAAACAACTTGAGCCCGTAACTTGGTCATTCGCCCCTCGGGGAAAACGCTGAATTTGCGAAAAAGATGCTCTGTTAAAATGAGTTGCAATACCGAATCGCCGAGAAATTCCAGACGCTGGTTGTCGAATTGTGCTTTATGCGATTCGTATGCGAGACTGGGATGGGTGAGAGCCTCCGCTAACAATAAGGGATTGCGGAATTTATAGCTGATTTTGACTTCGATACTCTCCATAAGCACTTCGTTCTTATTTGCCCATCTGATTTCTGATTGAAGGTAGTGAAGCGACTCGCGAGGCACTTGCACGATGGGAGGGTATCCGAAAAGAAAAATGGGGTGATCGACGGGACTCGAACCCGCAACAACCAGAATCACAATCTGGGGCTCCACCATTGAGCTACGACCACCATTTTTTTCGGGAGGGGAAAATTACCCGTTTTTGTTGCAAAGGCAAGTCGAAAAATGAGAAAAATTTTTGTTGTCGGGCAACTGATGCTATCGCTTATCGTAAAAGGTACTTGCTCGCTTGTTCTACATCTTTGTCGCCGCGTCCAGAAAGGTTGGCAATGATGATACTATCTTTGGACATCGTGGGAGCGATTTTTCGCAAATAGGCCATGGCATGCGAGCTTTCGAGCGCAGGAAGAATTCCTTCGGTAGTGGCAAGGCTGCGGAATGCCTCGAGTGCTTCGTCATCGGTGGCGTAGGTGTATTCTACGCGTCCGATGCTTTGCAAAAAGGCGTGCTCGGGGCCAATGGCGGCATAATCCAAACCAGCACTGACGGAGTGGGTGAGCTCGATCTGGCCGTCGTCGTTGGCCAAGAGCCAGGTTTTGGTTCCTTGGAGAATGCCGAGTTTACCGCCTTGGAAGCGCGCCGCGTGCCGCTCGGGAATGATGCCGTCGCCGCCAGCTTCGACTCCCATCATGCGCACACTTGGATCTTCGAGAAACGGATGAAAGAGACCGATCGCATTGGAGCCACCGCCGACACAGGCGACGAGCAGATCAGGCAGACGGCCTTCTTTTTCGAGGATTTGCGCACGGGCTTCTACGCCAATGACGCGGTGGAAGTCCCGCACCATCATCGGAAAGGGATGGGAGCCAAGGGCGGAGCCGATGATGTAGTGGGTGTTTTCCACCGTAGCGACCCAATCGCGCATGGCTTCATTGACGGCTTCCTTGAGCGTGGCTTGGCCTGCGGTGACGGCGACGACTTTTGCACCCATCAGCCGCATGCGAGCGACGTTAAGGGCTTGCCGTTCCATATCGACTTTGCCCATGTAAACCACACATTCCATGCCGAATCGCGCGCAGACAGTGGCGGTGGCGACGCCATGCTGACCGGCTCCGGTTTCGGCGATGATGCGGGTTTTGCCGATGCGGCGAGCGAGCAGAATTTGTCCGAGGGCGTTATTGATTTTGTGTGCTCCGGTGTGGAGCAGGTCTTCGCGTTTGAGGTAAATTTTTGCACCGCCGAGTTCCTGCGTCCAGCGTTCCGCAAGGTAGAGAGGGGTAGGACGGCCTACGTAATTGTGCAGGAGATCGTCGAGTTCGATCTGGAAAGCTGGATCGCGACGGGCTTCAGCATAAGCGATGGCCAGATCCTGCAACGGAGTCATGAGGGTTTCCGGAACGAACATGCCACCAAAGGCACCAAAGTGGCCCGTAGCATCGGGATAAGAGGAAACAGTATCAGGCATGGCAGATGAGCAATGAATCAAAGATCGAGAAAATGTCAAAGAGGATTTAACAACTGATTTTTTCAGATGTGTGTTAGGAGATAAATAATGTATATCGTTTATGGCCAATCGAGGTCGATCCAGTCTTGGCCGTGGATGACTTCGGCGCGGAGGGGGGCGTTGCAGAGTTGGGGGATGACTTTTTTGTTGGAGATGCTGGCGGTATCTAGCTCATCGACCAAGTGATTGAGGATGATGCC
>JAIYDP010000178.1 GCA_027487435.1 Verrucomicrobiaceae bacterium
AAAACGACCCGCCCTCCTCCAACACCTGTGACGCCCGCATCCTCGCAACCACAAACCGCCTGCTGCACCCCCCTCCCCTGTGGATGAAAATGTTGCATCCACACGTCGACAACAGGCCCACCCCCGAGGGGAGTTCGTTTGCGCGGGGGGGAACGAGGCTGTGGGAGGTTCCACAGACTTGGCAAACGACGACTGACAAGGGGGGGGGGGAGGCTGCAAAGGAGGTACTGCGTTGCGAAGGGAGTGGCCGCAAGATGTCGAAAGCTGCCAACTGAATAGAAGGGGGTTGAAGGGGATCACTTTGAGACTCCAATTCAGGCGCCCACAAGAAGGGAGGGGGGTGAGGGAGAGAGGAGGTCGCGCAGCAGCTGAGCCCTGCGGCGATGGAACGGAATTTTGACGCTACGCGGGAGAAAGAGGAGGGAGGGGGTGTTGGCTTTGGGGCGATGCAGGCGGGGGGCGGATTTATGAGAGGGGATGGGCGGAATTGAAGACGCGGCAGATTGTGGCGATGCGCTCGTGGACGCAAGAAGTCGAACGACAGTTCGCGTGATGGGGGTGTGATGGGCTGAGGAATGCTTTTTCGGGGCAGCGAAGCGAAAGAGTCCTCGGCGAGAATCCAGAGGGAGGGCTTTTGGATTGGGGCGAGGGAAGGGACTTGACGTCGCGCCGTCGCGCCATCTCGAGGGGGTAGAGAGTCGATTTCGCGAAGCGAAGGGATGCTCTTGCCCGAGCGAAGAGGGACAGGAGGGCTCTGCTCTGAGCTGGAGGGACAGAGTTTGGGACGAGGGGCCAAAATTGATGGCCAATCCGTTTGATTGTCTTCCGACAGGACGTTAGAAGGGAGGGGGTCGTTTTTTGAAAGCTTCTGGTTGATGTGATGGGCAGCCAGATGAGCTCTGCTCTCGGACGGCATGCGTTGGGGTTCGATGAGGGGCAGCAGCCACAAATTTGACAACACGTCCGCAACCACAAGTCGGCAACGAAGCGAAGCGAAAGGCCGCCCATCAGCGGTGCGGAGGGAGGCGGTGAGAGTTTGACCTTTTTTGAGCTGAGGACGTTGCGTGTTTGCAAAACGCATCCCCGGCGCACCCGCGAAGGATTTTAAAAGGGGGGGGGTGGTTTGGTAAGACATTTTTCTTGATGGCTTATCATTTCATGTTAAACGGAATGCAAATGCTCTCTCACCCTTCCCCCCCACCAAAGGCTCGTCCTAAAGCATCAGGTCGCCTCATCGTGGCTGCGGCTTCGACTTCGCTGACAGATTTTTAAACAGCGAGGCATGCGTTGGGTTGGCTCCGAAGTGGCGTCGCCTTCGCTGGCGCCACTTCGCCGAGGACAGCGGCCAAAAATTGAATTTGAATTTGGGCTCAACCCGCGGTGCCCCCCGTTGGACTTCTGAACTTGTCCGTCCCCCACGCCTCCTCGCTGCTGCTAAAAATAGACAAAACGCTGAAAACGAATAAGCAAAAGAAAACGGAGCAGCCGCGACCCCATTGGCGGAATTCGTGCCGCCATCAGCGCGCAGACGGCTCGGAGGCCATCAAATCGAAGACTTCGTTCCCGTCGGGCAAAAGCCGACCCTATCGTGAGGAGTTTCGAAGGGGTCGCACAGGGCTTTGAGCTACGACTTTGCGCCTCCGGAAGAGCCGTACGCGCGCAAGGGGGGGGCCCGCGAGCTTGTGCGGCCCGGCCCGACTTGAGGACGAGGCGAAGGCGTCAAGGGGGGCCATGCGCTGCGACGTCAAAGAGACATCGAACGTTCTGCTGATGAGCGGCGATGGCCGAGGGCTCCTTCGGGCGATGACAACGCCGTGGTCTGCAGAAGCGAGCAGTCACTTTGACGTTGATGTCCGTTGGGATGTCGTTCTTCAAGGGCCTCTTTAAACGGGGCTGGCACTCAAACGGAGGCGGCGATGTGAGTGGGGGGGGGATGGGGTAAGAGGGTATGCCCTCCGGCGTGATGGGAGGGAGTTAGATTTGGTTGCGAGCTGGGGTCGGTTTGAAATGTGAGCGGCCCAGCCGCCGCGCCTCGAAACCAACGCCATGGCGAGCCACCACCAAACGAAATCGCGTCAAGCGGCTTCCTCCGCAGCGCAGCCTCACCCCCTGACGTCCCTTCAGGCCCTCCTTGCGTTTGAAGGCTTCAAAGCCCCTATTTGGAGCAGTTTTGGCCTAAGTAATGATGCGCAATGCTCAGACGAGACCCCCCTGGGATATTGTTGCGTCGTCTGCGACCTCAAAGAGGACCCCCCCATCAGTGGACACATCAATTTGCGAAGAACGTGGCCCACCTCCGCTTTCCCTCCGTCTGCGGCCCCTCACACAACCCCCCACAGCGCCCGCGCGCCCCTTCTTCATCCGCCTGTCCTCAACATCCCCCCATCAAACAGCTCCCCACTCTGATGGCTGCTCTAGCGCGGTTGACCTGGCCACGGCCATGTCAGATTCCATCACATTTGATGTAATGCCCATTCCCCCCGATGGCTTGACGCTCTGCCGCGCCCTTCACCCGATCCTCGCCCGTGTCTCCCCCATCATCTCCAGCTTCCCTCTCAAAGTTTAAATCGTTTATCGCTTCGATTCGTGACGCATTCACAGCTTTGGGGGCTTCAAATCAACCCCCCCCTCTCTCCTGCCGCTGGAAAGCTCCAACACAATCATCTACTCCTCCCGATGAAGAGCCTCGCCACCTCTCCAATCGCCACGTGAAAAATCTGCCACACTCCCGCCGCGCTCTGCCCCATGACACCTGACGCCCCCCCCCCCCCATCCAAAAGCGACAGGGATTCTGACCTCTTGCGTCTGCCGAATGTTCGTCCACAAGGGCTCTTGCCTGCGGCGGTTTTGTCTGCTCGAGTAGTCGTAGAGGTGAGGGGGCTGAAGCTGAACGGGTGGGCGCGACGCGGATGCGGCGGGGAGCTCAGCTGCGCGGGAGTGGAAAAGCCGGGGCGGCGTTTCAGCGCCGAGCTGGAGGCGTGCGCCCGGCGATGTGGGGCTGCCGTTGAGTTGGTTGACGTCGTGAGCATGGCCGCTGATTAAGCAAGCAAGCTTTTGTTAACAAGACACCGCAGACCTGGGCCGAGGGAGGGAAGGGACCACCCCCCGTCCACGGCGACGAAACGAGCGAAAAGGCGAGCGACAAGCTGCGCCATGAGCTCACATCACCTCCCCCGCAGCGCAAGGCCATGGGGCACAACGCATCCAATATTCCGGCCGCGAAGAAGCTGAGACCCTCCTCGCATATGAAGCGCCGTCGGTTTGGATAAGTGTCAAACGTTTGACGTGGCGGCGTGACTGAGGGCTCTCGCCTTCGCGCTCGTCGTGCAACAATTTCAGACCCCTCCTTCGTGCGGCTAAGATCCCCCCTCCCCAATGAACTTGTCGGTCCCTCTCTCCTCGCAAGGGAACCCGCAGGATCCCCCCCCCCCTGATGCGAGCGTCACCGGCGCTGGCCCGTTGGACGCTCTGAGGGACGACGAGTCGACGTTGGAGCCTCGCGTCAGCTCAAAGGACGCGCGGCGTCTCAGTAGGTCCGGGCCATCTATCTTTGCGAAGCCATCAGAGCCTCAAGAGACAAATGATGTTTTGGACCCCCCCTCTCAAGAGGAGGAGTCTCCGCCCTTCCACTTCGATTCGGTCAGTCCCTTTGCTTCCGAAGTGCGCGAGCTCCCTCTTGGCGATAGCCTCCCCCCCCATCAAATAGCTCAAGGCAGGCGCTTTCTCCTTGCAGACCCGATCCCCCCCTCTCCCTGGGAAATTTCCCGCCATTTCTTCGACTGTGATGGCAGCCCAAGTGAAGAGGTCTCGATGTTTGTCCCTTCGCCCCCCCCCTCCTATCAAACCTCCCCCTCCGTCTCCCCCCTCCGCTCCGTCGCGAGCCGCTCGGGCACCCCTCCCCCTCCTCGCGCCCCCTCCTTTTTCCGCCGCTTCCTCGCCCCTTTCAGCTGCGCGTACGCGGACTCCGCCCTCCTCCCCCTCGACAGCCGCCCCCGCTCCCCGATTGTCACCGCTTGGAAAAATGACCCCCCCCCAGCAGATTCAGCTCAAATGCGCCCCCCCCCTACGTCGCAGGACGCTGACCACCCCCTCGTTTCTTGCCCAATGTGCCGAGGCTACGCCCTCTTGTGTCCAGCGTCTTCACCCCCCCCCCCCATGCGATCAGAGGCCATCTGTCTTCTTGCCCCTGCGCCATTTTCATCCACAAGGGCCGTTGCGTTCAAAAGTACATCAATGCGCGCATGCAGGCCGAGCTCTGCCTCTCGGGGGGGGGGGCGTTTGGAGATGGAGCCAGGGCAACGTTGACAGATTGCGTGCGGCGCTGCGGCGGTGCAATCCTACTTTCGGAAGTGTTTTTTTTGGAAACTTGATGAGCGTTGTCCGTTTGTCTTTGAAGTTGTACCCTAACGATGAGATTGTATTTAAAAATGGAAAAAAAGAGAGGTTTAGTGCCCTTTTCGCGATGCAATCGCGGACAAAATGTACAACCCCCCCAAGAACAGCCCCCACCCGATGAAGTCATACCAGCCCTTCGAGAGCGTGATGCGCACAGGGGGAGGCGGCGGCTGCACGTGCCGCCCAGTCGCAGCGGTGATGCTGAGGGCTGCTGCCGCGTCGCGCGCCGCACTGGCGAGTGCGCGGTCCCCTTCGCTCTCGTCGGACAAAACCTTCTCGTTGAACTCCTGTTGCATTTGATCAGCCTGCAAAAGGTGAGCGCGACAGCGGGAGGGGGCGGGAACTTTCGTGCCGCGCACGAGCATGGCCTCGTAGTGGGGGTTGGTGGGGTCCAGCTCATGGGCTTTCATGAGGAGGTCGCGCGCTCGGTTGAAGTAGATGATAGCAGAGCCAGACTCAAGATTGAGGAGGCCGATCATATTGTAGATCCCTCCCATCACGCCATACGCCTCAGCCCCTTCGGGGTTTTTCGCAATGGCCCTGCTTGCTTCGGATATGCCTCTGTGACAAAGGGTCGCAGTGTTCTGAAGGTCACTGCAAAGAGCGAGCTCGTGATAATATTTTGCGAGAGCTAGATGATTCTGAAGTTTGAGAAATTATCTCGCAGTGCCTTACTTCGTACGTGTGGTTTGCCTCGCTGTCCGCCAGCGACTCCTCGACAACACGGATCTGCGCTCATGAGAAAAACAACCAAACTCGTGATGTCATGGAAAAACTTCGCTCTCTTACCTCAGCGATGAGAGCTGCCTTCATTCGAGCACGATCTTCTGGGCTGCCCATGGACTTCTCCATCATCTTGACTTAACAGCTCTTTTAATACCCAAAAGAATAATCGTTAAATAGTTTTTGGATATTGGATGGAAAAGGAGCAGCTTCTGCAACAATTCCAAAGTTCTATTGACTGGCTCATCTCGACTTTAGTGAAACCTATTCAAGCTAGGCGAGATCTTTCGCGAAGTGTGACCATTTTATCGCAACGAGGGCTCCACATTGCCGCCAATTGGTCCTCCATTGCGACCTTGTCCTTACTCTCAAGGGCAGCGGAGCTAGCAGTGTCGATCGACGACGCCGACGAAAGCGCACTTCTCTCTGCTCCCTTTGCCCCTGAATCGACCCCTGACGATGAGAAGATCATGTTGGCGCGAACTCGATTTGAAATGAAAGAGTACCGAAGAGCAGCTTCTGCCCTCGCAGGATGTGCAAGCGACAAGGTCTTCCGTCATGTCATTGTCCCCATCATGCATCCAGGCATGCTTTATCCGCGGGTACAGTCTGTACCTCGCTGGGGAGAAACGACGGGAAGAGGCGCGACATGAAGGTATCCATTTTTAATTTTAATAGGGGAGTCTTTAACATTTTTAGGCGGAGGAAAGACTGCCGCCGACAACGCAGAGATACCAGCCATTGTCCACGAGCTTCGGGATCGACAGAGCGTCCAAAAGCTGGATGCGTTCTTGAACTATTTGTACCCCCCCCCCCCCCCCCCCCCCGTCCCACCTAGTAAGATTGGGCATTTGTTTAAAGTCCTCCGGACACGTGGAGGAGGCGTTCGAAGTGATTTTTGAGTCCGTTCGCGACTTCCCGTGCAATTGGAGCGCTTGGATTGAACTCGCCGCGCTCGCCAAATCGGAGGAAAAAGTTAACAGATCCGATGATTCTGTTAAATTGACCACCGCAGATTCAAGAGCTCAAAGTTCCGGACCACTTTATGTATTTATTCTTCATGGGCCACTACCTCGTTGAGCTGCAGCACAACCACCGCGCCAGAGCAGTCAGCCCCCCCCCCCCTTCCTTTTTCCCTTCCCTCATCTCACCTGATTTTGGAACCCCCTTCTTTTTGACGCCGCCTTGTCGTCGTACCAAATGACGGCTCAGCTGTACGAATCCCTCGCGGCTCTATTTCCCAATAGTCTTTACGTTAAAAGCCAAATAGCGCTGGTGTCCTACTACAACAGGGGTACCCCCTCCCTCTCCCCCTCACCCTCACCTCTGAGATTATGACGAGAGTCAATCAATATTTGAGGAGGTCCTCGCCGTTGACCCGTTTCGGCTGGAGAGCACGTCACGCGCCTTCGCGGGCTTTTTTTGACGTCGCCAGGGACGTTTATTCAAATATTCTTTATGTGAAGGACTGCGCGGCGCAGCTCAGCATCCTCGCGCATAGAGTCGTCAATATTGACAAGTTCCGAGTTGAAACGTGCTGCGTAATAGGTATCGCATAGTCTTTTAGAGTTTTGAGCTTGCCCTTTCCTAACGAGGACGCAACTATTTTTTTGATACATTTTTTTTTTAAATTTACATAATTATTTCTAGCGAATGTATTATTTACATAAGAATTTGGAGCAAATTTTACAAATCTTGAAGCTCAAAAAAAATTGGGAGTTCAGCTGCGCCTGCCGTTGCAGTTGATGTCATTTTGACAGATGTTTTGTGCTGCTGCAAATCCTTTTTTAAAGAATGCCATATTCTGCGCTGCGACACATCATTGTTCGCGATTATGTATTTGATAGATGGTAATGATTTGTTGGGGCTCGATTTCAGCAAGACTCTCAATTTTCTCTTTCTAATAGTCTTTAAGGAAATTACTACTCCATGAAAGGCCTTCATGAGCGCGCCGTGCTCTATTTTAAGCGCGCGTTGCTCCTCAACCCCTCCTACCTCTCCGCGTGGACCCTCATGGGCCACGAGTTTGTGGAGCTCCGCAACTCTGCGGCTGCAATCGAGTGCTACCGCAGGGCCCTCGGTACCCCCCCCCCCTGCATCAACCAATAGTCATCAGACTTGAACCCGCGCGATTATCGCGCGTGGTACGGCTTAGGACAAACGTATGAGTTCCGTATGATGCCCAAATACGCGCTGTATTATTATCGCAAGGCGTCGACGTTGCGCCCGTACGACCCCCGCATGTGGTGCGCGTTGGGGCAGTGCTACGAGTCGCTGCGGTACTACGAGGTTTTCGGGTGCGGGGGGGGGGGGTTTATTGCGCAGGAAGCCATCAAG
>JAIYDP010000462.1 GCA_027487435.1 Verrucomicrobiaceae bacterium
AGAGGGAACGTCTTTCCAGTGATCTGCAAGATCTGCGGGGGAGGCCGGCGGACCAGGTTCTTGAAGGTAGAGGAGGGGCTGACACCATAGAAACATGATTTGGTGTGGCTGCATTGCTCGTAGGAGCAGAAGACTGAGAGCCGGGCGAGGGAGAATGGGTGTCGCGAGGGCGAGAGCGATCGACACGTGATCGAGTGTGCGCCGCGGCTGGAGACGGAGAAGAATGTGCCAGAAGAGGGCATTTCGGACGAATGTGACCAACTGCGCCGCAATTGTCGCACACACGGGGAGATCGACTTTGTGCAGATTTCTTGTCATCACGATCGGCGGAAGGCGTAGAGTCTTGTGGTTTGGCCGGAGACGGGGAGGAGTGAGATCGATCACGGTCCTCTGGACGAGAGTCCGGGCGGATAAAACCTGAGCGAGGTCGCTCGTACGTGAGCAATTTAGTCTCGTGCTGACAATGTAGGAGGATGGTGGCCTCGGTGCGAGCAGACGCGTAGGCGGCCTGGAGTGAGGTTGGTTTCGCGAAGCGAACACGATCGCGGAGACGGGGGGGGGAGAGGGCGAGATGAATTGCTCCACGCAGAGGTCCCCCGGATGACAAATGACCGAGAACGCCGTGTACAGTCACGGGACGAACCAAGTTGAAAGCTCCTTGAGTTGATCATCCGAACTGGACTCCCTGAAACTTGGGATCGAACTCATGACAAACGAAAGGACATAGGTCCAACGAGCGTAGGAAGACGGCGGGCGCCACCAAGCAGTTCGTAGCAACGAATTCGGATGCAGATTTCGACAAGGTCGAAAGCTCTAGGTCGACCAGAACTGGAGGACGTAGTGGCTACGAAATCTTCTCTTCGGTGGAAGCGGGGAGAGAGGCCAATGCCAATGTCTCTCCCCGCTTCGACTGAAGAGAAGACCTCCGGCGACTCGTAGCCACTACGTCCTCCAGTTCTGGTGGACCTAGAGCTTTCAACCTTGTCGAAATTAAGAAAAGGCTCCTGTCAGTCCCGTTTACAGAAGAGATAAAAAGCATTATTTAGAAATTAGAGGTGATGTCTGGCCGTGATGTATTTGCAGAGCTTTCTCCTCTTGATTTTATGTTCGACGTTCTGCGCATAGCCCAACACCTCCAACCTCGTCAAACTTCATCCCCGACAACGGAGCTCGAAGCGTTTTCGAGTAGCAGCGCCCCCTTCCATGGCCATGCGGTGGACATGTTCCAGTGCATGGGCGAGTTCTGCCGCTACTCTTGCATCAGGCAATCAGTAGATCTCCCATGGCATCTTCTCGGGAAGAAGAAGGAGGAGATTGGCCGTCGTGAGAACGGTTTCGGCAGCGCGCGCGAAGACACCCGTTTCCTCCTCAACGGCGATCTGCCCACCCCCTCAAAATCCTCGAGGCGAGCAGCGCGCGCCACTGACGTGTCCGGCGACTCCACGAGTTCTCAAACGCGGCAACCAATCCGGTCAAAGTCTGCCGCAAGGGCTCGCAGCCGATCCGTCGCAGTGGCCATAGCCCCCCCCTCCTCGCATCTTCTTCGCGCAAGCAGCAGCGGCGTCAAACAGCCGCCTCCTCGTCCCGCCGAATCGCCTCCCGGATGGACCCACTATTGCTCTCCAAAGGTTACGTTTGGTTCCAATACCCCCCCCCTGCCCCCCTTAACGGCGCCAGGAGACGCCGTGTTTTCATCCCAACGCGCGAAGTGGAAAGAAGGCGTGCGCCGCTCAACCCTACCCCTGCTTTCCGACGCGCACGTGGAGGCCGAGGTCGCGCTGGTGGACGAATTCAGCGCCGCCGTCCCCCTCACGCAGCTCGCGCGCGTCCTCACCGCCGCTTGGGAGGCGGAGGAGGTCCTTTAGAGCCCACATAACAGATTTACTTCTTTTTGGGAGGTGGCGCCTCCACAACCGGCTGCGCCGCCGCCGCTGCTGCCGCCGCCGCAACGTCGTCTTCGACCGCAGGCTGTTCGATTTTCAAATGCACTCGCAGCTTCGGCAGCTTCGCCTTGGGCATAACCACCCCCCCTCCATTTCGCCAGACCTTTTTCTTCCCCGCATCGTCCTTTTTGCCCCCCCTCTTGTCCCCCCCCTTGGCGCTGCGCGACCGCTCCTTGAGGGGGTTCTCCACCTCCGCCGGAGGCTCGAGCGCAACCTCCTCCGCGAGCTCCACCTGCGCCGTCAGACCCCCCCCCACTTTCGTCATGTCACATGATTTTGGAAAAGAGACGCTGCTCGAAGCCTGGCGATCGTCAACCCCCCCCCCCCCCCCCCGCCCTCTCTTTCGCACCTGCCGCTGCCAATGAGCTTCACCTCCTCCTCCGTCGTCGACACGGGGGGCTGCGTGTAGTTGCCGTTTTCGTCTGCAGGCACGTCAGGGGCGGGGGGAGGCTCCACAACCCATGGGGGGTGGGGGAGTCTTAAGTGTAACCTTTTTGCGGAAGAGCTCAAATTCAAGCCCGTAAACTAGATTTTGTTAATTTAGCATTTTGTCGAAGGGACACCTCGGAGGCAGTCCGCCGCCGATGCGATAGGGGGGACCTCAACGTCGCGCGAGAGGGCGATGGGCATGTCGTGCGCCCACAGCACTTCATTCTGGGGGGGGGGGGGGGGGGGGTTAGGTTTCACTCGGCTGCGAGGGCTGGATGAGCGGGGGGATCCTACCGACGCGACTGAACTTCCGCCGGGGATGCCCGACACTCTGACGTAAAAGAAAGGACTAATTCATCAAGGTCTTTAGTTGTTATCCCCACCCTTGATATTGAATGGGGGGGGGCAGCTCGACTACGTCTTTTTTCTTCGCATCCTTCGCCCCCTTGCCCACGGGTTTGGGGGGCTGCCAAAATGAGCGATGGGGGGGGGAGGAGAAGTCGCCTCGGCAGCCGGAGGGGGCTCGGGAAGGGGGGGGTAGGGGGAGGGCTCCCTCACGCCGACGGCGCTTTCGACGCGGATAGTCAAGAGTGCTGAAGGGGAGGGGGGGATTCGAAGCTCTGGGTGTTTAATGCGCGTATTTGAGGAAATACTCCCTGCCGCGAATCGCTCCCGGCTTTGTTGCTCCTCGTCGTTGACGTTGAAGCCGTCAAAAGACGGAAGGAGGGGGAGGGTGAAAAGTGCGCGCTTGCGGTAGTGGGGGAGGAGCGCTAAAGGGTTGCCCTTAACAAGCTGTTAGTCGCGGGGAGACGAAGGGATCCACCTGGAGGAAGAGCACGCGCAGGCTCGAGCTGTTGGGTTGGGGAAGGGGAGGTGGGGGGTAGGAAGGGTGATGTACCAGCGAGATAAAGACGAAATATCTTCAAAACTTGAGATGTCGTTAAAGGAAAGGTCGAGGAGGAAAAGGCTGTCGGCGCTGGCTTGAGACCACTCCTTGTGTCAGCAAACGGACACGGCAATGAAACAAAAAAAAGGCACTTGAATTGACAGCACATCATTCTATATTTAGAAAAAATGACCTGCGATGCGTTGGAAACAGAGGCGATGCGGTTGTACGCCGCTGACAACGAGCGCAGGTTTGGAAGGTCTTGGATGCTTGGAATTTCTGTGAACCTTCGCTTTTAGATGTTAGAGCAGTCCCTCAACTTGTTGTTGTTGATGGAGAGTGAGATGAGGGAGGGGGGGAGGTGCTGGACATGGGAGAGGACTGACGGGTCAACGTGTGCGAAAAGACGTACCCCGTACAATTTCTTGCTAGAGAAAGATGTTTGAGATTCTTAAATAGCTTTATCTCGGGGGAGATGTGGGTGATGGACTGAGATTGGAGGCTGCAAGGGTCAGATGGAGGTGACACGTTGGTGTCACTCAAGTTGTGAGAAGTAGGCAGCGCAAAAGTGCTTCCCGTAAGCTTTGTGCAGCTTCTTGCCTTCCGAAATGACTTGGAAGAGGGAGTATGCCTGCTCGCTCCATTTGAACTTTTCTTTGTCAACTACAAGGCATTAGCGTTCGATGACACCACCGCACTCTCCGGCGCTGTAATATCTTTTTCTAGGTCGTTGAAGTCTAACTCTTCCTGGACCGGCTCGCCGGTTAGCCTTGCATCGAGGTCGACAACAAACTGGGCAAGGTCAGCTCAAGACCGCCACGATAAAAACTTTCTTTCTAACTGTCGTTTCTAGATGAGGTGCTGAAGATGCCGGAGGGGAACCCATTGCTATAGCAAAAAGGCCCCAAACAGCGGCCGCAGCATCTGTCTCCTTCTTGGCCGTTTTGTTCATGGCAAACAGCGAGCTTCCACAAAAATTGGTAATTGTCCTTATCCAAGCACTGTAAATCCGTACACAATGATGTCCACAATGGGTAGAAGGCCCAATTTAACATTTGCTACTGTATGCGACATAAGAGTTTCTGCTTTGAGAACGGGTGACTTGACTTGACTTTGACTAGTACCATGGTGTGCTTTCCTATTTTTGCCTCACTCTTTTCAGGAGTGGACTGGTGATCGCGTTCGCCAAACGTTTATCGACTACTTCTCCGACAAGGCTGCCCACACGTTCGTGGCGTCATCGCCTTGCATCCCTCATGACGACCCAACCCTCCTGTTCGCGAACGCAGGCATGAACCAGGTACTTCAGTGATCTTTGTTCAAATGCACTCCACGAAATCGGTGGCATTTACTTACGTTGCAGTTCAAGCCTATTTTCCTTGGACAGGTTGACACAACAAGCCCACTGGCCAAACTTAAGCGCGCTGCAAACTCGCAGAAATGCATTCGCGCAGGTGGCAAGCACAACGACCTTGACGACGTTGGAAAGGACAACTACCACCACACATTCTTCGAGATGCTGGGTTAGAGCCACCAAGACCCGTCTGACTTGTGTAAGGAAACTGGAGCTTTGGTGACTACTTCAAGACGGAGGCGATTGACTGGGCGTGGGACATCCTCACCAGCACCTACGGACTCGACCCATCCCGCCTCTATGCAACATACTTTGGCGGCGACTCCCGCTACGGTCTCGAGCCAGACAATGAAGCGCGTGACCTGTGGCTCCGCTTCCTCCCTTCGGAGCGCGTGCTGCCGTTTGGGATGAAGGAGAACTTCTGGGAAATGGGTGATACAGGTCCATGCGGCCCTTGCTCCGAGATTCACTACGACCGCATCGGCGGTCGCGACGCTGCTGCTGCCGTCAACCGAGACGACCCCAATGTGCTGGAGATTTGGAATCTCGTTTTTATCCAATTTAACCGCGAGCGCGATGGGTCTCTGAAAGTTCTCCCTGCTCAGCACGTCGATACTGGCATGGGGCTGGAGCGCCTCGTGTCGGTTCTGCAGCAGAAGATGTCAAACTATGACACCGATCTCTTTGGGTACCTGCCCCCCCCCCCCCATGGCCTTACACTGCAGTTATATCTTTGAGGGCATCTCCGCCTTCACGGGGGTGCGGCCTTATCAGGGCCTCATGGGCGACGCTGATGTCAGCCGCATTGACATGGCTTATCGGGTCATCTCCGATCATGTTCGCACCCTCACCTTCGCCCTCGCTGACGGTGCTGTTCCCTCCAATGAGGGGAGGGGGTACGTCCTCCGCCGCATTCTGCGTCGCGCTGTGCGCTATGGCCGGCAATTTCTTCAAGCGAAGCCGGGTATTTTTAATGCCCTTGTGCCCCTTGTCGTTAAACGGATGGGCGTTTTCTTTAGCGAGCTCAATGCCAACCCTGCGGGCATCATCGCGACGCTGAAGGAGGAGGAGGACACTTTCCTCCGCACCCTCGACAATGGTTTCTCACCGCTCTCCTTCTCTCGCTCACACGTCGCAGGTATCGCCCGCTTTGACAAAATCTCCGCAGGCCTCGTCAAGGGCGCGGTCGTGGCGGGTGCCGATGCGTTCCTTCTTTACGACACCTACGGCTTCCCCCTCGATTTGACTCAAATCATGGCAGAGGAGCGTGGCCTTAGCGTCGACCTCAAGGGCTACGAGGACGCCATGGCCGCACAGCGCGAGCGATCTCGCGCTGCGGGCCAGGGTGGCGCTGGGGTGGCAATTGTCTTAGAGGCTGAGCAGACGGACCATCTTGCCAAGGCTGGTGTGCTACCAACGGACGATTCCTTTAAGTACGACTGGGTGTCCACAGGCGCTGGCGCTGCCGTTGTCGCGTCCGTCGAAGCCATCTTTGACGGCAAGAACTTCGTCAACGCCGCGACACCGGGTCAAGTCGTTGGCGTTGTGCTGAACAAAACAAGCTTTTACGCAGAAGCGGGAGGCCAGGTCGCAGACGTCGGCTCCCTCAGCGCAGGCGATGGCTCGAGCTTTGCCGTCACAGACGTTCAGAAGTTTGGCCCGTTCGTTGTGCATGTCGGCTCCGTCATGGCGGGTCGCATAACAACCGGAGTGGAGGTGACCGCAGCTGTTGATTTCGCGCGGCGCGCGGACATTGCGAAGAATCATACGGCGACGCACGTTTTGAACTTTGCACTGCGCAAGGTCTTGGGGGGTGGGGTGGATCAGCGGGGGTCTCTCGTCAACGCGGAGAAGCTTCGTTTTGACTTCAGCCACAACGCGCCGGTGAAGGGTGACGAAGCGAAGCGAGTGGAGGACATCGTCGTCGGCGTCATTGCCGCTGGCGCAAAAGTCCACCGCAAAGACGTTGCGCTCGCTGAAGCGAAGCGAATCAACAATCTGCGGGCTGTTTTCGGCGAAGTGTACCCGGACCCTGTGCGCGTCGTCAGCGTCGGCGCATCTGTGGAGGAGCTGCTCGCCAACCCGGACGCCGAAGCGTGGGGGGGGCTGTCGATTGAATTCTGCGGTGGGACGCATCTCGACGACGCTTCAGAGGCTGAAGACTTTGTGGTCGTTGTTGAGGAAGGCATCGCCAAGGGTATCCGCCGCATCGTCGGCGTGACGGGCAAGGAAGCGCGCGCTGTACGCGCGAATGCCACGGCCGTGACGGCTGAGTTGGAGACGCTTGCGGCCATGGCTGTGGGGGGGTTGGCGGAGGAGATTGTGCGCGTGTCGAAGCTCATCGATACGACCCCCCTCCCCGTTTGGTTCACCGAGGCTGCGCGCGCAACCCTCCACAAGCTTAAGGATAAGGTACCTCCCCCTCTTTGTACACTCACGCTTTGAGGTCGTCGCTGCTGACAAAGCTGCAGCCAACGAGCGAGTCAACAGGGCGCGCGAGTGGGCCGAAACCGTCGCCCTTCCTGCGGCGGGTTTCTTTGCGGCAGTGGTGCCGTCGGATGTAGACGCAAAGGCCCTCAACGTTGCCATCGACGCCGTTTTGAAGCGCTCGGCGCTGCCGACGCTTCTGATCGGGTCCGAGGGGGGCAAGGCGTCGGCGCTGGCGGTTGTGCCGAAGGGGGGGTCGGTGGACGCGAAAGCTTGGCTTGCGGCGGCGTTGGGTGCTTGCGGAGGGAAAGGAGGTGGCAAAGCGGATCGCGCGCAGGGTACGGGGGGGGACCCCGCGAAAGTTGACGAGGCGCTGCTTGCTGCTGTTAAGTTTGTTGAGTCATCATGAAATGGGGTTGAACAGAAAGTAAACACACGTACATCGGGTTCATTAAATACCGGTGAAGGGGGGAGGGAGGGGGGAGGTGGCGAATAGAAATCAGCTCAAGAGAAAACGAGAGTGGAGGGGGG
>JAIYDP010000281.1 GCA_027487435.1 Verrucomicrobiaceae bacterium
ACCCCATCGAACAAGAGGGCACCTATCCACTTCCTGAAGCGCAACTCGACCGCTTCCTGATGAAAATTGTCATCGACTACCCCGACGCGGCGGAAGAGCAGCGCATCGTCACAGCCGCAGCCGGTGCAGCCGGCGGAGAAGGTCTCCGCGCCAGTCATCTCACCGCAGTGTGCTCGCCAGAAGAGCTCGCATGGTGCCAAGAAATCGCTACCTCCGTAGCCGCGGAACCTGAGGTTATTGGCTATGCCCTTTCGCTTGTGCGAGCTACCCGCTCGACTCCGAATCTCAGCCTCGGAGCTGGCACACGTGGTGCGATTTCCTTAGTGCAAGTCGCGCGAGCCTACGCCTTGCTCGATGGACGTGGCTACGTGGTGCCAGATGACGTCAAAACTGCCGCTTTGCCGGTTTTGCGTCATCGTGTGACAGTAGCGCCCGAAGCTGCGATCAGTGGGCAAAGCGCTGACCAAGTGCTATCGGCCCTGCTCAAATCTGTGCCAGCTCCACGCCGCTAATCGCCCACATTTTTTTATGCGCCCGTCTCCTCGCCTGGTAGCTGCCTTTCTCCTCTGGGGAGCCCTAGGCGTGCTCGCGGCCATCATTCCTGCCATCGCATGGCTCTGGCCATGGCTCGGCGCTGCGTTTGCTGTTGTGGGGGTCATCGATGCCGTTTTCCTCGCACGCACAGCCGCGCCGGAGGCCACCCGAATTTTACCGCAGCGACTTTCCCAATCCACGCCTCATGACATTCGCTTGACTCTCCGTCACAGTGGATCGCGACCTTTGCGCGTCACCGTACTGGATCGTGTGCCTGCCGAAGCCGAAACCATAGGCCTACCTTGGGTTGCTAAGGTGCCGCCCGAGCAAAAACTCACTCTCGATTACTCTCTCACGCTCCACCCGCGTGGCATGTATCATTTTGGCGCATTGCAAGTGCGCTGGGAATCGCCATGGAGCTTGTGGCATCGTTACGCCGATGCCGATTCCCCAAGATCCGTGCAGGTTTATCCGAATTATCAACCCATCGTCCGCCACGCTCTACTTGCTCTAGCGCACCAAGAAACCGCCGACGGCCTCCAGCAACGGCAGCGCAAAGGAGCGAGCCGCTCGTTTCACCAACTTCGGGATTATCAAGAAGGTGATTCCCTCGCCTCTGTCGATTGGTGTGCCACGTCACGACGACTATCGCTCATCAGCAGAGAATATCGTGAAGAACGCAATCAACACGTATTGCTGGCCATCGATTGTGGGCGACGTCTGCGCGCTGTGGAGGACGGCCTACCGCAATTCGACCATGCACTCAATGCTCTGCTTCTGCTAGCCTACCTCGCACTCAAGCAAGGCGATCATGTCAGCATTCTCGGTCTCGGAGCCGAGGTGCAGTATTTCCCCCCACGCCGTGGGATTGGCTCGATCACCGCCTTGCTCGAACACATCGCCAACTACCACACCAGCGATCACTCCACGGATTTCTCTGCAGCAGCGGCTCAACTTCAAGCCCGTCAAAAGCAGCGAGCTCTACTGGTGATTATCACCAACCTGCGCAGCGAGGACAGCGAGCCATTGATCCCTGCGCTGCAAGTGCTACGCCGCCGCCACCTCACCGTAGTCGCCAGCCTGCAAGATAACGCCATCGCCACGGCATTAAAAACCGAGCCGCAAGACTACGATGGAGCACTAGCCACAGCCACCGCCCATTTCCAACAACAAGAACGCAACCTTGCCCTAGCCAACCTCCGCGCTACCGGCACCGATGTGCTCGATACCACCGCCAAGCAGCTTCCCATCGCGCTTGCCCAGCATTATCTGGACATCAAACGCAGAGGCAGACTCTAAACCTGGACAGGTCGGAAGGCCAAAGCCTGACCCGCGCTGGGATTCTCACTTGCCCACTTCTTGAAACTGAGCTATTTCGCTCTCCTTGCAAGGTGCATTCGAGACTCTTTCTTTTTACACACGTTTTACGAACTTGACTACTCGGATGAGGTAACATAGAACTCGACTATGAAAAAAACGTTAAACAAATTTCTTGTGATCGCCATCGCTGTTACTGGCATGGGATGTTATGTTTGGAATGCGAATCGCAAGCAACAGGAAGCCACAAAAAATTCGCCGCCCCCTGCTGCAGCGACTCCTCCTGCGACGAAGGAAGCAAAGCCGTTGAGCGAAACACCTGAAGCCAAAACGGATCAAGCAGTGACACCATTTCCTGAGTCGATGTTATCCAGCTCAAAATCAGCACCAATTATGAGTGAAGAAGACACTCGAAAAATGTTAGAAAACCTAAAACGCAAAGACTTGCAACAAAACGCAATTGACCTTGCACCATCGAGCAAGTCTGGCATCTTAATCAACCCGAAGGAAATCAAGCAGGCTCTCGAAGACGAGAGCGAAAAACCCTCCGAGCCATGAATGCGCTGTATTGGTTCGCGGCTCCTCTTTCTTTTTACACACGTTTTACGATCTTGACTGCTCGGATGTGGCAACATAGAACACGCCCATGAAAGCAACGTTTATGAAACTGCTTGTGATCGCCATCGCCATTACTGGCATGGGATGTTATGTATGGAACGCAAATCGCAAACAACAGGAAGCAGTAAAAAATACGCCGCCCCCTGCCGCGACGACTCCTCCTGCAACGAAGAAATCAAAGCCGTTGAGCGAAAAACCAGTAGTCGTAACCGATGAAGAAGTGAAAGCCTCGCGCAATGCTATGATGAGAAGCTCCAAATTTGGGGGGGCGATAAGTGAGGAAGATGTTCGGGAAATGTTAGAAAACCAAAAGCGCGAAGAATTGCAGCCGAAAGCAAAGGATCTGGCACCGTCCAGCAAACAGATGCAATTGATCGAACCTGATGAAGTCGAGCAATTGATTGATGGCGAAAATAAAAAACCCTCCGAGCCATGAATGCGCTGTATTGGTTCGCAGCTCCTCTGCTGAGCTTTATCATTCTTGCCGTGATTTTTTCGCCACTGGAACGCTGCTTTCCTGCCAAGCAACAGAAATTTTTCCGGCCCGCTTGGCTCACGGATTTGTGTTTTTTCCTCGGACAATACCTGATCTGGGGTAGCTTGGTATTCGGCGCATTGGCTTACTGTTTGCCATGGCTCTCGACGATTTCCCCCGCAGGCTTTCGCCACTTTGTGCAAGGACAACCTTGGTGGGCGCAGGCGATTGCGATGGTTTTGCTGAGTGATTTTTTCATCTATTGGGGCCATCGCATCCAACATCAAGTGCCCTTTCTCTGGCGCTTCCATGCCGTGCATCATAGTGCGGAGCACCTCGATTGGCTAGCGGCACATCGGGAGCACCCGCTCGATACGATTTACACCGTTGGTTTGATCAACCTTCCAGCCTATTTGTTAGGTTTTGATCTTGCTACGCTGGCGGGCTTTACGGCATTTCGCGGCATCTGGGCGATTTATATTCACTCAAACGTGCGCCTCCCGCTCGGGCCGCTGCGCATGTTGATTGGTGCTCCTGAACTGCATCACTGGCATCATGCGAAAGAACGCTTTGCGGGGAACTATGCCAATCTCTCACCCCTGATGGATCTGCTCTTTGGCACCTATCGTCATCCGGGTCATGAGCCCGAGGCTCTGGGTCTAAGCGAACCATTTCCTCGCAGCTATGCGGGGCAACTGCTCCATCCGCTTCTGCCAAAAAAATCACCTTCTCGCGAAAAGAACAACGTCGATGCGTAACGGCGTGCTGCCGATCTTCGAATGGTCTTCCCAAGATACCACTTGCGCAAGGCGGGTACTTTTCCGCATGATGCTTGGCGATGAAGGGAATACGCATTTTCTGTGATACGGCTTTTGCTGAACAAACCATGGCACTTTTACGCCAAGGCACGGAGGGGCATGTCTTGGTAGCTGCGCAGAATCCTGCTGCATCTGTGCTAGGAAAAAGTGAAGCGGGGCCAGAGATCGAAAACGTAGAAATTGCCTTCGGCCAGCCCGATGTGGCGGATGTCTTGCGGGCGCGAAAGCTGAAATGGATTCACCTCACCAGTGCGGGCTACACTCGCTATGATACCGCCGATTTCCGCGCAGCGATGAAACAACGCGGCATCCAAGTCACCAATAGTTCTTCGGTCTATGCAGAAGCATGCGTGGAACATGTCATGGCATTCCTTTTGGCGCAGGCGAGAATGTTGCCGCAAAATCTATCGACTCAATGTGCGAATGGTGCTGCGGAGTGGAACGCCCTACGCGAAGGATCTCGATTGCTCATCGGGCAACGGGTCTTGATTGCGGGCTATGGAGCCATCGCCGCACGCTTGGTGGAAGTGCTGGCACCATTTCGGATGGAGCTGGTAGCCATGCGGCGAAAGCCCCGCGGCGATGAGCCCATCCGCATGGTGAAGCTAGAAGACTTCGATGCCGAACTTGCCGCAGCCGATCACGTCATCAACATTTTACCCGACAATGCCCAGAGCCGTGGCTACTTCGATGCAAGACGTTTCGCTCAGATGAAACAAGGAGCCGCTTTTTACAACATCGGACGCGGTGCGACAGTGGATCAAAATGCGCTAGCCGAGGCCCTAGAGACCAACCACCTCGCAGCAGCATGGTTGGACGTCACAGATCCAGAACCACTCGCAAAAGATCACCGATTACGCATCGCCCCGCGATGCTACATCACCCCTCACACCGCAGGAGGATTCACCGATGAAGCAGGCGCGCTGGTGCGCCATTTCCTCAGCAACTTGCAACGATACGAAGCCAACCAGCCCTTGCTGGATCGAATTCTTGAGTAGGATGTATCGGAAAAACTTCCTTCACAAGCGAACGCAAACCACAACAAAAATCCCCGCCCCAAAGTGAGAGGTATTTGGAAGGCAGACATCTTGTCTGTCTCGGCAGACGGGCTTCCACGCCTGTCCCCAAAACCTCAAGCACTTACTATGCTTTGACAATGCACAAAAAAAAGCTGCCATGTTTGCATGATCTCGCTAGAGTGACGCGCGTGCATCCGGTCGAAGACTATTTCAAAAACCTTCATCAATCCCTCGGCGCAGGTACCCCTGAAACATCAGGCTACCCCGCCCAGAACAGCAACACCATGCCCGGCCCCGGCAAAACCACCATCGGCACAAGAGGCGAAGGCTTCCTCGACATCCACCTCAACGCCACCACCCGCTGGAAAGACGTCCCCACCGATGTCTGGAACTACACCCTAGGCGGCTACCAAGTCCTCAAAAAGTGGCTTAGCTACCGCGAGCAACCCCTCCTCCACCCCCCCCTCACCCCCGACGAAGCCGAGCAATTCACCCACCACACCCACCACACCCACCACACCCACCACACCCACCACACCCACCACACCCACC
>JAIYDP010000175.1 GCA_027487435.1 Verrucomicrobiaceae bacterium
ATACAAATTGGTTTTCGCTTAAAAGATCCAATTGGATGCAAATTATCCCTAAATCCGAATGAGAACGCCAGAAAGACGTTGCCAGGTTTTGATGTGCAAGGCGTTTCATTGCCGCAGTGGGCTGCATCCAAAGATGCTGCCCCAAGGTCTGAAATGCCTTGCGCGGCAAATGATGACGGCGTTGTAATTCGGATTTCGGGCTTAGTGTGAATATGATGAAGAAGACCGAACACTGGCGCAACGTACTATTGCGCGAAATTCACGCGCCAAAAAAAGCCGCATCGTGTGATGCGGCTTTTCGGATGCAGGTGGCAGCATTTCAAACGCAACTACCTGCACCGTTTAGCTATGGCGGACAATCCGGAACCCGATGCTGAAACACTGACTCGCACCCTGCCACCGATAGCTACGGGTCGCCAATCTGCAACGGGTGGCTTCCTTGAACCAACAGCCGCCACGGATCACCCGATCTGATCCTATTTCCTTCGCAAGCGGATCCGTTCCGCCCGGCAATTCCTCGGAGAAACTGTCCTGCACCCACTCCCAGGTACTTCCGTTCATGTCGTGCAGGCCCCAGGCATTCGCCTTCTTGGTGCCTACCGGCTTCATATAGCCGCCGCTATTTCCATCGTGCCACGCCACCTCATCCAAATTGCCTCCGGGGGACATTCCCTTCTCACCCGCACGCGCCGCGTATTCATACTGTGCTTCGGTCGGCAACGACATCGTCCCTCCATCCGCGTTCCCAAGTTTCGCATTGACCTTCTCCATAAACACTTGGGCGTCATCCCAACTGACGCCCACAATGGGGAGATGGGGACCTTTGTTTTTCTAGGGGTGAGGCTTACCATAGGGGCCGATGCCATCCAGTGGATTGCTTCCCATCACCGCCGCCCACAGCGACTGAGTCACCTCGGTTTTTGAAATCCAAAAGCCTTTGCTCAGGGTGACTTTGACCTGATCTTCTCGGCTTTCCCTGCCCTTCTCGGATTTCGGACTCCCCATCACAAACTCACCCACTGGGCACCAGCAGAACTTCATTTTTACACCGGGCGCGATCTCGAATTCACGCTCCTCCCCGGCTCGGTTTCCCATGAACTTGGTTGATGCCACTCGACCACCGGCATCGGTGGCATCAGGCTTGGTTATTTTTTCATCTGCCGTTGCGAGGCTTGCCATGGCAAGGATTGCGGCGAGTGTTTTCGTGAATATTTTCATAGTCGTTGATTCGTTTGGTTGATCTGTCTTTTTGTTTGCTCCCGTGAGTGGGTTACAAGACAGGATTCGCTGAAATCAAAATCGCGGATTCAAGAAAATGGTTTTCCTAAGATGATTCCGCAAGCTCGTGATCGCGGAAAGAACACGACGACTTCTCTAGTTCTTATGCAATGGCGGCCTCAGACGAATCATCGACAGCGCGTGGGGTCGCACTGCCGATGAAATCTTTCAACTGGGATCGTTCAGCAGGCGCGTGCCGTGGGTGATGGCAGCACCTGCCCGAAGTACGGCGGCGATGTGGATCGTCTCCTGAATTCGGGAAAATCAGTTGCGACCGGCCATTACGCCGCCGTCCACATCCCAGATGGCGCCTGTGACCCAACCAGTGTGGTCACTAAGGAGGAAATTCACCGCAGACGCAACGTCCGCCGGACGACCTACTCGACCAATCGGGTGGAATCCGTCGAAGCCGGCAAGAGCGGATTCGATCTGATCCTCTGCGATAAAGGATTTGTAAATCGTGGTCACAACAACGGCGGGAGAGACGGCATTGACGCGGATTTTGTAATCGGCAAGCTCCATCGCAAGATGCTGGGTCATCGAGTGCAACCCAGCCTTGGCCATGGAGTAGGAGCTGGATGGAGTCGCTTTAATCGCTTGCTTTGCCCACATGGAGCCGATGTTGACGATGGAACCACCACCGTGCGCCTTCATGTTTTCCGCCACCGCTTGGGTAATGAAGAAAAACGCTTCGTTGATATCGAGATACTTGCGATAGTCTTCGCGATTTTGTTCGAGGAAGGCTTTCGGGAAAAAGTATCCGGCAGCATTGACGAGTCCGTTGATATGGCGCTCGTCGGCTTTGATGGTGGCGATGAGTTTCTCTTGGGCGCTGATGCTGTAGAGATCGCACTCAATTGTTTCTACGGCCGCATCACCGATTTTCGCGAGTTCCGCCTTCGCGGAGGCGAGTGCTACGGCATCACGGGCGACGAGAGTCACTGGCTGGCCGCTGGCGACGAGCAACTTTGCCGTGTCCAAGGCGATGCCCTTGGAGCCGCCGATGAGGTAGGTTGTGTTGGTAGGATTCGAGCAGGTATCTGTATCTGTGGAACATTTCATAGATTTCGTTAATTCATTTAAATAACTACCTATCAGTAGGTAGTCGAGGGAAAATGAAACATATTTCTCCTTGCGTCAAGACAAATCTATCAGTAGATAGGTGAAATGTCTGACACGCGCACGCTGATCCTTGATACTGCTGAGAAATTCATTCGTCGTGGCGGCTACAACGATTGCAGTTTTCGGGAAATCGCCACCGCCGTTGGCATCAAAAGCGCGTCTGTGCATCATCATTTCCCGACCAAACAAGATCTCGCTGCTGCCGTAGCGCTGCGTTACGCGGAAAACTTTCTCGCAACTCTCGGCCAAGCACTGCCAGCCGGAGCCACGCCTCAAGATGGAATGGCTAGATACTGCGCGCTTTTCCGCTCGGCCTTCCTGGATGGTGGTCGGGCTTGTTTATGTGGCATATTATCGAATGAGGCCGCGCTTTTACCTGAGCAGGTGAGGGCAGAGGTCGCCGCATTTGCCGAAGCAAACGTCGCTTGGTTGGGAAATCTGTTCGCGGGCGAAGATCTGGAATCCGCACGGCGCAAAGCTCGCTTTATCTACTCCGCCATGCAAGGGGCGATGGCCGCCTCCGCCCTTAACCAAGATGTCCGCTGGCTGGACGACGTCACAGAGTGTGTCTATCGCGGAGTCCTCTGAGAAATGACTGCAACTGTCTTGGTGTTATTTCCCTAGAATCTTTCATCTGCGCCCATGCGTTTTCAGCTACCGCTCAGATAGTCCGCCCAGGATTGTGTTCCTTTCTCATGCGTGACGGTGTATTTTTCCTTGATCTTGAATGGCATGACGTGCCGTTGTCTTTGGTGAATTTGCCCTCGATCAGTAGTGTAAAAGCCCCGTCGCGGGTGACATTGCCCCGGAACTCTGCTTGAATTCTGCAAGACTTATTGATGGTTGAAGTACCGTCTGAGACAAATTGTAACTCTTCGCTGTAGCGTTGAGGAAAGCTCATGGGAAAGTTGAGTGCTGCGATTCTGGGATCCACCGTGCCATCGGCTTGGAAGTTCAAGGTGTCGTATTTGGCATTGCACGAGGGCAACAATCAGGCGGTGGCGAGCAGGATCGATGAGATGGCAAAAGACTTTGTTTTCATCGTGTGTCGTGTGCTTTCACTTCGAGAGCATGGTATGCCCAATGATATAGTGACTTAGATGTTCGCGATAATGTCAAATAGTGTCACGATATCGATTCGTCGGTCCCATTGCATGTTGTATTTGATCTTGATTTTGAAAGGGTTGGTGGTGCCGCTGTATTTGGTAAAGCGCCCCTCAATCTGGAGGGTGAAGGGCTCGTCGCGAGAAACGACGCCGGTCATTTCCTTCTCGATCCTGCGATTTTTCGAGTGGTTGATGGAGCCGTCGGAATTCCTGTCGGTGCCATCATAAACAAAAGTTTTGATGCGCATGGGGAGCTTGAGCGCTTTCGTGCCGGGATCCACGGTGCCGTCGGCATAGGTTACAGTGAACTTCGTAATCACAACGGATTCGATGTAAGCCGCGGTCTCTGGATGAGCATTGGGGTAAAGAACCCAGATGTCGTATGGCTTGGTGCTCTTGATGATGCCATTCAAACCCGAAGTGTCATTGGTGTCGATGTGAGTGTAAGGCACTCCCGTTTGGGCGTAGTTCTTGTCTCTCACAGGAGCGAATTCCGCCCTGTCATACCACGTAATACAGGAGGACAGCAAAGTGAAGATGGGAAATAGCACGCATGCTTTGATTTTCATGATGTGGTGGTGGTACTACAGGGATGTTGCTTGTAACGAAGATTCGTTTCTCACCTAAGATGAGGCAAGCAAATTATCTGGCGCTTTTTTCCGTCCTATCAACAAAATTCATCTGAGTGAGCTTGCTGACTCTTTTTAGCCAATTGAGAAAATTTAACAAATATTACAAATGTAGTTGCAAATAT
>JAIYDP010000122.1 GCA_027487435.1 Verrucomicrobiaceae bacterium
CAACAGGAATCTCTCTTCCATGGACAGGCGGCGAGTGTGTTCATGAGAGATTAAGCAAGGGGGTCCTCTGCACCAGCTAACAGGTCAGAAAGTCGCTACTTGGCTGACGTTTGAGACGCCCGGCAAGAAAACTGGTTGTGCGGTGGACAAGGGAGTGCAGTTGTCCTTGAGAACGGAGGAAATGGGCGATACACAACACATTCCATGAACATAGGCACACCAACAGTCTTGTGGCCTATGAATCGAAGTTGGATGTGAAGAAGGACGACGCTTTCAAACTTCACCATCCCTCTCACGAAATTCTACAAGAACTTACAACGACTTCAAGTGCTGTGACAAATTTATCCTTAGCCTTCATCTTCATTCGTGAAACTATGGGCTTGCTCAAGTGATGTTGCTGTCTGGCATCATCCAGAAGTTTTTTAGAGGCAAGGAAGCCCTCCACAACGCCAGGCTGCATTGCCATCGGAAACGAGGACGATAAAAACGATAAAAAATGATCCTTCGCGATAAATCAAATAGAAATAATGCGGCCGAACTAGATCTACACAAGCCACACAAAAGAGACACTCCAGCGCAGCCGACAGAAGGGAATTCGATATCTCCGAGCGCAACAGAGAGTTAATCAAGTTATCTCTAAACTGGACGAGAATGGCGCTCAAATGAGCGAAGTGGGGCGCTGCAGCGTAAACAGGAAACCAAAGCGAACGAACCATTCTTCGATTTCTCAACAAATCCAGCAAACGATCGGATTGCTTCAAGAGACGTTTCCACAACGCGTAAGTGCCCACTGCCAAAGTCAACATCAAGACAGCACTTTCGACTTTTTCAGACCGACCATGACAGTGGAAAACAGGGCAGTCTGTAGGGACGGCTCAATAGACATGAAATACTCATTGAACAAGATGAAAACCCAACCCAAGACGGAAAAAAAGTTCTCTGCGAAGTCCGGATACTGAATCGTCAAGAAGAAGGGGAAGATGACCTTCAGCATTTCGTCAGAGAAGCATCGAAACACCAATGATATGCCGGAGAAGATCGTGTCTTGCAATTGCAGCTGCAACGTCCCTGCGCCATGACAGAAGAACTTAAACTCAGAACCATCGCTGTCAAGTGCATGCTTTGCGATCAAATGAAACGCAATTTGAAGGGACACAGACAGTAATTGCCGCCGAACAATTTGTGCCGATTCTGTGGATTCCTGCTGCACTATAGCTTTAGATTGACCAGAAAATGCAAAGAACAATGAATGCTTCCTGAAATGAGCGCGTAAAGGCCCATGCAGGTTGAATAAATCTGTGTAGCAACATGAGGTTCGACAAATGCAATCTGGCAGTGAGCGAAGCAGCAATAAGTCAACTTGATGCTCCGTCAGGTCAGCAAGCACGAATGAGAGGCACAAGAGAAGGTCTGGATCTGCCGAGATGTCACTTGACTTCAAGCTGAAAGCTGCAAAAAAACCGCTGGCGGCGTCAGGAAGCGCGAAGCGCGAGAGACATTGCAACATAACAAACATCTGAGCAAGATGTCATCTGAGCACCCTGCAAGCAGCCTCTCAGGGTTGCGACATGCTGAAAAAACATCGACCTTCCTCTGAGGTGGACCCCAACATCTAAATCGGATTGCAGCGCTTGCTACTTCGTTAGGGAACACCGTCCATTCGATACTTGCAGAACACGGCAAAATCCAGAAAACGATTGCTGACCGTCTCGAGAACTTGAGTGCGAGAAAGATTTGGACACTTCTCTGGACGGTGAGACGTCATGAGCTGGTCTGACATGAGGGAAGATTCATCAAGCGGAAGGAGAAGCTCAATAAGAGAGCGACCAAACGAGTTCATAGCTGTGGTCCATGACTCTGAGTGATCAATGCAGCTCAAATGTGTAAACCTGAAGAGAATTTAAAATCAGCCCGCACAGCAGAGGAAGAAATGGAGGAGAAACACTCAACAATAGATCCACACACTTCTTTTTCGGATGCAAGTGATAGAAAAACCGAAGGGAGCATTGAAATGCAGCTATCAAATGTTGACTGTAAAGAGGGATCATAGTCACTACAAGGGTCAATCCGGAAAACGAACAAAGACCAATCTGTCAGAGAGGAAAATCGGTCAAGCAAAAAGAGGCGAACAAACTTGATAATTTCGGAGACAAGCGAAGCAGAGCCACCAATCTGGGATATCATCTCGAAGACTTTCGACGTGATCACTCCAGTTTGGAGGCTTGACATCGTTTTCTGTAATAGAGTGGAACTCATATCCAGCACTGCAATGCCCAGCGTCGAGCCTTCCTAAAACTGGTTCAAAAAGCGTGCACTTCATCCGAACAAATGCAAAATTAGCCATCCTGGACGGGCCACTGGATTCGTTCATTTGTTCGTCCATGCAAACGTTACGCAAGAATTCCAACAGAAACGAAAGTTGCTCACATGCTAGGGGCGACAGCCTTCTCGCAGTTCAGATCAGACAGGTGATAAATACTCAGAGGAAGAGAGCGTCCTGAATGTGGAAACAAGGAGAGGGACAAGATCTTGGCAGCAAACACGCGACAAAATTGCCATTTTCGAAATTCGCTCAGATTCGCCTTCGTTGTCGCCAAATTCGTCCTCTTTCTCGTCCCAAAGTTCAAGGCTCGAAGATGCAGACCCCAGCATTGTCTGTACGTACGCTCTGCAAGGTCAATCGCCGAACCAATTGCCTCACTTAGACACTGGGAGGATGAGGGGATACCAAGACCCACGATGAAGTTCTGGAGTCAGCGATACTAGCTTATAAGTAGAAAAGCAGACTCGACAACCTGCTGATGCCCAAAATGACGTCAATGCATCAGCTGCATCGGGACATGCGAGTGGGGAATAGCAGGGCAAGAGAGCTACTGTTAACTGGAAAAAAAAAAAGGGGATGAGCTCGACAGATCAAGTTATACATTGGATAACGCTGAGAGCAGTGGAAAATATTGTTCAGAGCTGTTGCGTGAGTAAACGAGGGTCCGTATCTCACAGAAGTGAGAGGACGTTCGGAAGACCGTAAACTATCCTGTCAATAACAAGCCCAAAGTCGATATAGAGCTGCTGCAACGCATCCTGCTAAATTATGATCGTTGATGGGGCAAACCATCTCAGAAAGGGTAGAAAGCAAAACGCTGAGGGGTCAGGAATATGGCAATAAGCGCACACGGCATCCACCGAACTGAAACTGAAGACAGAAGGGAGGTCATGAACGAGGAACTATCGTCAGATGTTTCAAATATCTCTCCCCTCAACGAAGCTAAAGACAACAAAATCTGTCGTGCTTGCATGCCCACAGACTCACAAGGCTGCGAAATTCCACACTAATGAATGAAAATTGAACTTAAAAGTAAACTTGCAACACGAAGTCCAAAAGAGCTGAATTGAAGACAACTGGACGCCATTTTCTTGAGAGCTCTAGCCGCACCCTACCACTTGTGTCTTCATGGTCAACGCAATGATGGAAGGATCCCACAGAGGTCTCCGGCATCAAATGCAAGAACAGAGTTGAGACAGAGGAGAACCGGTGGCACAAAGCGAGGGTTGATGTTGCTCTGTAGTAAACCGAGGAGAGACGTCGCAGCTTTGAGCAAGATATCCATTCTTATCACAGAGAACCGAACGGAATTTGAGTAGTTGGCAGAAGCCCCAGGAAAAGTTGAGTTACAGCTGAGCTCGACGACTAGAGCATTCAGAAAACTCAGTCCCGCGTCGACAGTCTGTGGAGTTAATGAGAAACAAGATTCTTACGGATGCGCTATCCAGAAGGCCTAATACTTGGCTCCAAACGGACTCTTTCATCGTTGAATCCAATGCGAGCCATTGTCTCTTCAAAATGCATGCAGCTGTCTGGAAATACTGCGATTTGAGAAAATGGGGAATCCTGGGAATTAAGGCCGCTGAATTACGTTGCATACAGTTGAGAACGCCGGATACCGGTCGTGGCGACGTGGCTGAACAAAGACATTGCCTTCCCTGACTCCAAGAGAGAAAAGTTGAAAATAACGCAATCTCGAAAACACAAAAGCGCCTGGAATAACGTATTTACATTTTCTGACGTTGCTTAGGTGTGAGGAGAATCTGGTTGTTCAAACAGATGACTTCAGAGAGACATGGTATGCATTCTGAGCGTTTTCTGACATCCAAAAGCGTCAGCTCGGCTTCTCTCTTCGCCAATGGATCATTGGACTCCTTCATTAGATGAGACAGGTAGAGTGTACCTGCAGCGTTGATACGATGGCTTCAAATTGTGCCGAATTCATTTGACACACATGACACCTCTAAAGCTACAAAATTATTGTTTATTTTATGGCCATTCGAAGCAGTTCAAAGACTCCGAAGCGAAATCAACAACCAGCGACAAGAACTCCAACAAAAAAAGTTCGAGTGATCACAGAGAACCCATGGAGTGATTCTCGAACCGAAATCTTTCTTCCCCAGCCTCTTGCAGAGCCCTCAGCGTCACGGACACCGGAAAACAGAGCCCGATTAGCTGAAGACGTTGAGTCTGAGATTGTTGGTTCCCCAAATCGCTCTAGATTGTCGACATATGGGACAACCTCGTTTTCAGCTTTTCACGAGCCCAGTGACGGAAAAGATCATGCTGACGAAGAAGTCGCCATTGAGCACCAGCTCCAGGCTTTAGAAGAAGCTGCTCAAAAGCTTAAAATTAGGAAGAGGCAAGTCAAACTTGCAAAACTTGAGTCGCAGTTGCAATGTCAGAGTGAGGACGAATTTCGAAGATACGAAGAAGAATTGTTTGGCCAACTACAAGACCGTATCAAAGAAGTCAGGCTGTGTTGTTTTTGTAACGTCTGTAGCTCAACGATGAGAGAGACCAAAAATTGAAACAGTGTGAAGACTTTCAAGAGGAACTGGAGGCAAAGTTGCGCAAAATTGCAAAGATTAAGGAACGGGTAAAGGCGACGATTGGTACCGCCAGCAGGAAGCATTCTTACTTGGCAGAATCACTTGACCAGCAACACGGGGATGCTATCGCTGCTCTTCGTTACGATTTCCAATCGAAGCTGCGAGGCAAGCGAGAAGCCCTCTCGGACGCGGTCCGGTCTCAGATTGAGCATTTTCAGTCTGATTGATTCGTGTACATTATGACTACATGATTACATACTCTTGCGATTCAAGTGAAAAGCTTCAATCGCTTTCTAACTGGATCAACGACGACAAAACGACGTTTACCTTAACGGAGGAGAGCTCAGCATGCAAACTGCAAAATGCGGCCATAATCCTCTTAATGTCTCTCTCACGAGAGCGGCAGGTCTTGTGAATGACCCGCGCCACCCTCTCTCTTTCCTCCTCCGAGTGCGCAGCGTCAAGCCTTCAGAGTTACCAAACAAAGCGAGAAGTCACCGTTGGCCCAATTTTGCGAACTGCGCTTTGTTCTGCTGCAGCTTGCGGTCGAGACTGTGATAGACACTGTACCTAGAACGAAAAAGGGCTTTCCATCTTCGCTCTTCATCGACAGAGCTGATAGTGGGGCAAATTTCTATTTCATTAGACTAAACGACAGAGACTTGACCAATCTTGGATTGCTCATGGAGCCTGATTATTTCTTCCTCTTCTATCGATAATGGCTCCATCGAGCGACACTCTTCAAACTTAAGGCTTTAGATTCAGCGACACAAAGAACACCTCAAGATCGGCGTCAGGTGACGTCGCTGCAAACGTTAGAAAGCAAGACCCGCCACTACATTGGGATTCTTCTCTTGCTTTTGAGGCGTTTAGAATGGCCTTCTCACGCTCATCTTCCCTGCATTCATTATTGAGGCATGAACATGATAACGAATAATGAGGCCAGCTGGCGACGTCGAGACTTCTCAGAGCATCCCGTGTTAACACGTACGCACCCGACGGAGTCCTCTTG
>JAIYDP010000104.1 GCA_027487435.1 Verrucomicrobiaceae bacterium
ATCAACTCTGGTCGAATCATTCTTTCTGGCGCGAATACATTTACGGGCACTACAACCAATGCGGCAGGCATTCTCGAGTTGACCAACGCTCTAGCTCTGCAAAACAGCACACTCGACACGACATCGAGTGCAGCAGGTACTTCAACTGTCGGTATTAGAACCACCACAACTACGATGACGCTCGGCGGCTTATCTGGTAACAAAAACTTCGCTGCGGCTAGTGGTGTCTTCACCACCACAACCGGCGGTTACGGGGCTGTGACGGCGTTAACGTTAAACCCGGGTGCCAGTGCAAGTCCAAGTTACGCAGGTGTGATCGCCAACGGCGCCTCTGCCATGACCCTTACCAAAACAGGTCTTGGAACGCAGACATTAACGGGTGCTAGCACCTACACAGGAGCGACGGCAATCAATGCTGGCACGCTGCTGATGGGCGATGCTGCTGCGGACACCTTCGCGACGAGCGGAGTCACTGTCGCTTCGGTCGCGACTCTTGGTGGTTCGGGCACGTTTGCAGGGACGCTTGCCGTCAGCGGCAATCTGGCTCCTGGAAATGCCTCAAACGCTATCGGAACCCTCAACACTGGTACTACCACTTGGAATGGGGGAGCAAATCTTTTCCAATTCAACCTCGCCGCAGCCGCAGGTAGTTCGGATTTACTTGCTATTACGGGAGACTTCACCAAAGGGTCAGGAACGACGTTTAAGTTCGATTTTATGGGGTCTGCCCCAAATACCATCGGCAACGTTTACACTCTTGCCACTTGGACAGGAGCAACCACCTTCACTCCTGGAAATTTCAGTTTCACAGGTCTCACAGGTGCTGTGACTTTCGGATCATTCTCCATCACTGATAATAGTCTCAAGTTCACCGCCGTTCCAGAAGCTTCCAACCTTCTCGTCGGAGGTCTTCTTGGTCTTGGCTTGATGAGCCGCCGTCGCAAGCAAGCGTAAGCCTTGCCTAAGAAGCGAAAACAATAACCTTTCCCAACAACCTCGGTAACCCCGAGGTTGTTTTTTATTCGGCTTTGCTGTGAAAAATACCACAGATGGGGAAAATGGAGGGGATTTTGAACCACAGAGGACACGAAAGACACAGAGGGTTGAGAGGATTGATTCGATGCGCTGAGAAAACTTCAAAACCTTTGAGCCCTTAGCGTCTTTGCGGTGAAGAATACACAAATGGAGGGGGATGTAGAGGATTGTTTTACCACAGATGAACGCAGAGGTCACTGAGGAGTTGAAAAGATTGATTGGATGACCTGAGAAAACTTCAAAACCTTTGCGCCCTTAGCGTTTTTGCGGTGAAGAATACCACAGATGGAGGGGGCTCTTGAGATGGTAAGTAAAAGCGGAAATTGTTCAGGGCTTGGCGGGGGCGGGGGTCTCTTTGATCTCGATGTTGCGAATCCATACGCCTTGACCTTCGGCTTGTAGGGCGATGTGGCCAGTGGCGAGTTTTTCCCCGACTTGGGCTTTTTCACTGCGTTTCTCGCTTGGCAAAAAGTAGGCGGGATCAAGCACGGGATTTTGGTAGCGTAGCACTTCTTTGCCGTTGACTCGATGGATGACTTGCTCGTTTCCCTGTACTTCCAGTTCGATTTTTACCCATTCGTCGGGCGGGAAAGTCGCGGCACTCGATTCGACAATGTGCTGGGTGACGAGCTTGCCGTCCATGTGAACGTGGGTGCCGGGGGTGCAGAGGTTGCCTGTGGAGCGAGGACCTTTGCCTTCATCCGCGAGAAATTGAAACTCTAAGCTCGCGGGGAATGATTGGTCGAGCTTCTGGGTGGCAGCGGATTGGGAATGATACATGACTCCACTGTTGAGGTTTACGTAGTGGGGGGCATCGGCCATCATTTTGCCTTCGAATCGATACTCCATGCGCAGGATGTAATGAGAATAGGCAGATTTTGAGTAGAGGTGGCCAAACTTGGTGCCGAACTTTTCATAGTTGGCGTAAGAAATTTTGAGAATGCCGTCTTCGACGCGGAAGGTTTGCAGGGCGTTTTCGCCGACAGGGTAGCCGGAGATTTTCGGGATCCAGCCTTCGAGGTCTTTGCCATTGAACAACGACACCCAGCCGGGTTCTTTGGCAGCTTGTGCTGGTTCTGCTGCGTGCAGGCTTGTAGAACCTAAAGCGGCGAAAAGGAGCGGCAGGCCGAAGAGGCTGTGTAGGCGCGAAATCAGTATGGGAAGCATGGACAAAGACTAGGCGAGATCGATGCCGGAGCAAGGAAATTAGCTGGTCGATTCGTCTTGGGCGATTTTTGCAGCCGCAGTGATCCATGATTCTGGAACACCATGAGCGGCTCCGAGGATGGCGCCTACCACAGCTCCTCGGTGGCAGTTGTCGCCGCCACACATGGCGTTGGCGAGAATGCCGGCTTCAAAGTCATCGGCGTATTTCCAGCAGAGATACAAGGATGCAGGCATGGACTCGGCGATGTAGCAGGCGGGGCTGAAGCGTTGGCCGATGATGTAAGTATCGGGCTGGGTCTGCCATTTTTCGGCTTTGGAGCCAGAAATCCAGTCGCCTGCCTCGCGCTGGATGGCGGCGTGGACGTTGAGTCCTTCGCGGATGCGGCAAAGCACGCGGACCAGGGTGTCAGCAGCACGCAAAACATTCGCGTGGGCGTGGGTGAGGCCAACGTGGAGCTTGACGGTAGCGCGTAGGATTTCCTCGTCCTCATCGCGCAGGGCGTAACAAAGAGCGGCTACTTGTGCGAGTCCACCGATGTGTTCATCGTGGATCGCGCATTTGCGCGGCGCTTTGCCCATGGCGTAGCGCGTAAAAAAGCCGCGATGGTATTCTTCGAGGTAGGTGTCGTTGTGACGTCCTGGCGTGCGCATGAAATCGATGTAGTGCTCCAGCCAAGCATCGGGATCATAGCCGCCGTGGGATTGGCAAAAATCCACCAATTCTGTGGCTAGGCGGAAATTGAGAGTGTTTTCGCCTGCCTGTAAGAATTGATGATAATGAATGCCGCGTTGTCCCCAGTAGATGGCTTGGTCATGGAGGATTTCGCCTTTTTCATTTGCCGCCGTGTATTCCGAACGCCAAAGAATGGAACCAGAATGCGGGTTTTTGGGAGCGAGGTAGGTGCGGATGTCGCCGTATTCCCGTCGCAGTGCTTCTCGGTCATAGTACCAATGCACGGGCATGGATACAGCATCGGCTGCAAGAGCGCCTTGATAGGCTCCGAGAAATGCGTGGGAGGGCATGGACGGCTAACGACAGGATCAGCCCTACGCAGTGGCTTGCATGCGCAATGCCTCATGATTGGCAAGGCGGTCGCTGAGGTTCGGCCAGCCACCTTCTTGCTGCATGTTGAAGACGTGCAGGTAAAGGGCGACGAGCGATGGATCGTAGGTTTCGAGGAGTTTGGCAATGCCTGCGTCCATGGCGGCATCTTCGATGGTGGCTGGCAGATCTCCGGTGATCGATCCTTTGCCATCATGCGGAATGGCGAGGGCATCACAGAAGCTGCCTAGCATGGGCTGATGGCCAGCCATGAACCAAGCTTGGAGGAGGTTTTCGCCTAGGGTATCAGAAGCGCGGAGTTGCAGAGTTTGGTAGATCCATTGGTATTGCTCAGCGTTGGACTTCTTCGTTACGTAAAGGGGACGAAGCTTGCGGGAGTTGGCAAGAGTGGCAATGGCGTGCTTGTACACATTCTTGTCGTGCGTGCGGAACCAGTCGAGCATCTGTGCAACGAGTGGTAATCCGGCGGCTTTGTAAAGTTCATGAGGCTTCATATCGTGGGCGGTGTTTATGTGCGAAAAATCGGCTTCTGGCAAGAACCAAGATCGCATGACGCTCGAATATCTGCGCGGAGCCTCTGTATCATCGCAGACATGAGTCCTAAAACAGGAAAGACCTTGCGCTGGTTGATGGTCTTGGTGGCCAACAGGTAAGATGGCATAGATGGAGGTAA
>JAIYDP010000445.1 GCA_027487435.1 Verrucomicrobiaceae bacterium
GAACGTCCCAACAGGACACAAACTGCACGGCTGCAACCCACTCACAGAAAAGCTCCCAGCAGGACAAGGCGTACTACACACCTGCGCTCCACTCCCAATAGTAACCATCCCAGCAGGACACACAACACATCCAGTCTGCCCCCCAACCCCCTGATACGTCCCAGACGCGCACGCAACACAAGGCTGCAACCCAGTACTCGAGAACATCCCAGGTTGACACGGAAGATCAATCGTATCAGATTGCGAACAGTTGGTTGCTCCTGGTTGGCTGGTTTGATTGTTTGGACACTGGGCACATGATGTTGTTTGGGACATGTTTTGATATGTTCCTCTTAGGCATTGGAAACATGGATTCAATCCTGAAAGTGAATATGTACCTGGGGGACACGCATTGTTCTGAAAGATGCAACTTGAAGCCGAGGTTGACGCTATGGATGCCGTACCCAGCGCAGCAGGACATTGAATGCAGGAAGTTTGATGTGTCATATTTTGGAATGTGTGCAGCGGACACGGAAAACACGGTTGCGTTCCATTGCTCGAATAGAATCCCATGGGGCAGGCATTTGAGTCGGGGACATTGCATGCTGTAGACCCTGGCACACTGGATAAACCTGCAGGACAAGATCGACAAAATGATTGCCCTGTGTAATCTTGGAATGTCCCCCGTGGGCAACTAAGGCAAGGTTGAACACCAGAGACTGAAAAAGTGCCTGCGGCACAATTCGACGAGCAAGAAGACTGACCTGCTCCAGCAGTGAACGACCCTGGCAAGCACTGCACGCAAGTTGACATGTTGGACGTGAACGATATCCAGCCAATTTCGCATAGTGGGCACGACGATCCATTGTTGTAAGTTCCCGGTGGACAATGTCCGGTTTGGTTAGATACAACACAACTTGACGACCCTCCAACAGAAGAAAAGCCTGGAGGACAAGGGGCACAAGACTGCTGCTGTGATGTACTCGAAAACGTTGAAGGAGGGCAAGGATAACAAGGAACAAATCCAGATAACGAGTAAAACCCTATTTGGCAGGTGATGTTCGAAAAAAAGCGACAATCCGAGAGGGACGAACCGGAAACCGTCGCGGTCGTCTGACCCGATGGACAGGCAGTGCATCCTTGAGATCCTAGACCCGAGGAGAACGAACCAAGAGGACAGGAACTACATGGTTCCAATCCTGACGACGAGAAGAACCCTGGACCACACGCAATACTCACATTGGAACAATTTGAAGAAGAGATAGACGATACCGACGACGACGTACCAGCAGGACATAAATTACATGACGTGCTACCCGACGAGTCCTGAAATGAACCAATGGGGCAAGGTAGACAAGGTTCTCGACCATTTGCAGAGAACCACCCACGAGGACACACGGAGCTTGATGAATTTGCGCATGACACGCTTCCACCCGAACTAATGAAACCCTGAGGGCAGAGAATACAAGTTGAACTCATGGCAGCTGCCTGAAAAGTACCAGCAGGGCACGGAAAACAAGGGGAGAACCCGTCTAACGAAAAAAAACCAGGAGAACATGAGCTTCGACAAGTGATTCCATCAAAACTTTGGGTCCCAAAAGGGCAGGAAGTGCAGGATGTTGAACCCTGAGAAGAGTGCATGTTGACACTGCAAGGAAAACAAGGAAGTCTGCCGCTAGTAGAAAAAAATCCAGCAGGACAAAAATCAGAAGAACTCGGAACGCAATGAGTAAAATTGATTGAAGAAATGGATCCAGCAGGGCAAGCAAAACAAGACGACTGTCCTGCAAATGGTTGATAGAACGAGTCAGAGCAATTCATGCAAGGACTAAGACCAGTGAAAGAGAATGAACCAGGAGGACAAACTTGAGATGACGACACGTTGCAAGAAGAAAGAGAAACGCTAGCGAACGTGGTAGTCGTAAACCCCACAGGGCACTGAGAACAAGACGTACTGCTAACGGAAGTTGAAAAATAACCCTGTGCGCAAGGTGAACAAGGAACAAGACCCGTAGAAGAGAAAAACCCGGGAGGACAATGTTGAGGCACGGAAATATTGCAAGAGGAAGATCCTACGCTGCTCAAAAAAGAACCAACGCAAGTAAAGCACGTGGACGATCCAATCGACGAGAAAGAGCCAGCAGGGCAACTACTGCAAGATCCATTGCCGATCAAAAAGGAACCAGCGCTACAATTACCGACACAAAAAGAAGAACCTACTGGAGAAGACATACCCGGTGCACACGTTAAGCACGAGCTCGTGTTCAAGGACGCGGAAAAAAAACCAGCGGGACACAAAAAACAAGACCCATTAAAAACAAACTGCCCGGCCCCACAAACACCACCAACAACTGAAGAAATATTGCAAGCAACGGCACCAACCAGAGACGACAAACCAAATGGGCAAGAAACACAGCTCGTACTCTGCACCCCACTCTGATACGTCCCAGCAACACACGCAACACAAGGCTGCAACCCAGTACTCGAGTACGTCCCCGCCGCACACACACTCCCAGACGACACCCCAC
>JAIYDP010000055.1 GCA_027487435.1 Verrucomicrobiaceae bacterium
ACACATTGAAATATTAGTAAACAACCTCCTTACCTAAGCCCAACCTTTAGAAAAATTTGTAACGTGAGCGCCGTGTAGACATTGGCATGTGAGTAAACATCCCCCTCACCCTAAACCCCTAAACCCTAAAACCAGTGAAAATATTTTTTTTTTTTTTTTTTAAGACGTAAGTATTCGAAAACTTTGTAACGTGAGCGCCTTGTAGACATTGGCACGTGAGAAATGGACTCTAAACCCCCAAAAACCTAAAAACCTAACACCCAAACCAACCCAAAGTGCGTACGTAGGTTTTGGGATGCGTGTGAGCGCTTACCGAAATCCTAGACTACAATTGTTTTTACAATGCAATGGTCTACTGCTGTCACTTTGCATTCGGAAATCGTTAAACAAAAGCCTCGATATTCATGGTTGTTGAGTGCATCCATTTCTGATCGAAGATTGTGGCAGCGAAATTGCAGTCTGTGAATCTCCTAAACGTCTTTGCACGCGAGTGCTCTGCTTCAATTGTTTACAATTCCCCGTTGTCCCTGTCGTTGTGCTGTGTGCCCAACAACGTTAAAATCTGGTCATGTTGTATGTTTTTCAAATGGCGGCGTAAATGGATTGAGTCTCTTTTTGGATCTTAGGCTCAATTCACTGCCATTACAAACGATCAAAGATTCCAATACCTGCTGGGTCGACTGACCCATCTTCAAGAATTGCCCACCTTTTCGCAGTCCCAAGCTCAACGTGGTCTGACTGAGTTGCTGCTCGGAAATCTTTTGCGCTCAAAATAGTCTGAGATCCGATTTGAGCCAACACATCATTCAACTTGTCAAAACTAAATCGAAGAGGCTGCCCAATGAAAACAGATTGGTAATCTCCTTCTGCAAGCTGCGTTGATGCCATCGTACCAACAAGATGCTGCGAAGTGCCTCTGTTTACCGTAAGTCCTCTTGAGGAGGCAATGTCTGCAGCGATCTCTTCGAGCTGAGAAGGATTCGGAATCAAGCCATCATGCGTTACAACCCTCATGTTGACGTAATGAAGAGGCAGCGAATTCGCTGCCTCAAGCAATTTTTGAATTCCGCGTGCAGGATTGGTGCCCTCTAAAGAAACCTACAAAATGAGAGGACCAAGAAGCAATCAATACATTCGCTGCTGCTCGTGACAAAGCGTTCACTAGCATTTGGCCAAATTTATCCTGAAACGAACCGAACGATGCTTTGATGTCGGCGAAAGCCCCACCTTGTATCTTGTTAATGGTGTCACTCAAACCTTTTTGATCGGACGGGGGCAACTTTGAAAAGTCCGGCTTTGAACCAAATTTTGAAGTGATCAACGAAGAAATCGACAGAAGAACGTCAATGTTTTTCTTTCTGACAACGTCTGTCAGAGATTGAAAATCAGAGGCGAGGGTCTGCACAGCTCGATCGTCCTTTCGAGTATTTTCAGACATTTCGCTCTTTGCCAGCAAAGTCCGACACTTCATCAACTGCTGGTCAACGACATCTCGACCCTGAAATGCAATACCAATGAGGCTTGAAACACATTGAAGTCCTTGTTGACGAAGATCCCCATCTGACGACAACTTTTGGGAAAAATTCGCCATAACCGAACGGATTTTTGAAAAAAGAGTGATTTCATCCGAGGCTAGCTCCTTTTGAACAATGGCTTTGATCTCCTGTGGATATATGTCAATGTTTTCGCTGAGTTTTTTTCTAATAATCTCGTTGATCTCGTCTGTTGAAGATGATACCTGTAGCGACATGACAGAAACGATGTCGTCCACAGCATTAGGGACGTTCAAGGATAGCGCAGACCGGAGTTCGTGCGCGACAAGTGGGGAATGAAGCGAAGCACCTGATGATAACAGAGCGGCCAATCGCCGTTTTGTCGAGTCAAACGCGATTTGATCTGAATCTTCTCTGCTGGACGCCAACAATACGGTTGGACCGGTGCAAACTCGAAATCTTTCGCACAACATTTCAGAATCGATCGGTTCGACAACGAGCGATTTTCCTGAGCCTTTCGAAAACGAATCAACAACTGCATCCACAAGCGATTTAAATAGAGACTCCAAATCCGATCCTTCGATGCGGAAAGTCCTTGTGACATTCTTGATATCGCACACAATTTCAACAACAACTCGAAGCTGGGATCCATCCTGAAATGAAACTTCAAACTTGGCTGACTGCAGTTGAAGAATAACACTCAAACCTGATTCGATGATTTTCACAACACCATCAAGAATGTATGACACTGAAGCCTCAACTCCAGCCAAGAACTTGCTGGCTAAGTCGAGCGCATTAATGGCCAAATCGACAGCGAGTTTGGCCTCCAGTGAAACTTTGCCTGCCTGAGCGGCGACAACCTCAGTTGCATTGACTAACGTGAGAGCTTGCTGATAGGCCAGCGTCAAGTCGGCATTCAAAGCCTCACAAGCAGTGTCGACAAACAAGCATCCCGCGTCAGGTCCCTTTGCAATGCATGAATCGAATTGAAAACCGCCTAAACATTCATCTCTGCAGACCCAAGCAAAGTTCTCCATTGAGCACAATCGAATCGTGCGAGTGCATGACATCCATTTCATCCCTGGCACACAAATCGATGTGGGACATGTCCTGTCAGTGCAAACGTTTGCGAGAATGTTCTTTTGGTTGTCGGCGCGCACTTTCGCTTGTCGTACGCGCTCCTTGGCCTCTGCCTCTTGTTGCTCCCTCTTTGCAAAGTCAGCCTTCTTTGCAACAAGTTGTGAAAGAGTTTCATCAAGTTTCTTTCGGGCTGCAGCCACCTTGGCGACCGCTGCATCCCGGACTTTGATGATCTTATCTCGGATGACCTGAACGACAGCGGTAAAAAAGCTTGAAGAGAAACGTCCGATCGCGGAAAACCCAACTCCAGCTTTGGACGTTGACAAGGAAACGTTCAGGAACGCATTCGCGCCCTCAACTCCAAAAACATTAGCAATTTCTCCGGCAATAAAGAAATTTCCAAAGTTGTCGAGCCGCAATTGGCACAGACCGTAACCACTAAGCAGCTGAAGCATCACGCTTGCCTTCATGCTGACAGAAGGGGGAACAAATGTTACTTGGAACGCTGCATATGGGCCTATGTTGGGGTCCTCAACGGAGCGAATAGAAAAGTTTCCAATTCGGATTGGGGGGAGCTGAACTGATCCTGCCAACATCGAAGTCGTCACTGTTACCACAGCCGATGCCTGGAATTGGCCAACGACGGCAGTTGCAGAAAACTGAAACCCTTTCGGATAAAACTTTCCAGCAATGGAGACATCTTGAGCGGCTACCGAGATTAGAAGATTGCGGAATGACAATGGAGATGAGAAAGTAGCGACGGAAGAATTGCGAGAACCAGAGTTGTTTCTCATTGAGGCAACAAGGGCGGCAAAGTCGGCAAGAGTCACGCCTTCATTGATTTCGGCCACTAAGCAATTATCCAGAGGCTGCGTTGTTGACAGAAGCACTTTGAAAACAGCAAACTTCGATCCAATCGAAATCTTCCCTTGGACTCCAAATCTAGAAAATGCTGCCAAACCTCCAGAAGCAACCAACTGGGCAAGATTGACCCCACACTCAAACGAGGCATCAGAGAGTGAGAGCCCCTGAATACCGAATGCATCAGTCCACTGGTTTTGCAAAAAACCCGACAGCACTAAGTCTAGAGTAGACAAAACCACCTTCGCCGAGACCCCAAATCTTGGATACCGTTGAGGGTCATCTCCACTCTTGAATGCAACTATCATTGTCCCTCCAATCGATACAGAAGGAGGACTTACCGTAGCTACTTTAATAGACAACAGAAATTCACCACCCAGAATCGGAAGGCGAGGCCCAAAATCAAATCGAAACCCGCCTCGAAGGTCGATGAGGTCGGGGGCGATAGATATCGAAACAGGTATCGAAGTCCTGAACAACTTCGACAATCCAACCAAAGAACCATCAAACTCAACAGCGCCTGTGAGCTGCGTTTGAGTATTGCTTCCTCCAATTGTCGAAACCAAAGATAGATTGGCCAAGTTCAATCCGTTGATACCAAATACATCATAAATTCGATCGGCTTGTGTCCTTGCAGACACATCAACACTTCGAGGATCAGATGATGACCAAGCCATTGAAGTAAGAAGAATCGGACCAAAGCCGCCCTTCATCGGAACCCGTAATTGCACTGGACAACGCAACGCAACCATGACGCTGGGTAAATCCGAAACAACGACATAGAAGTGAACGGAACTACTCTCCGGAAAGGAGAGAGGCAAAAAGGCAGGGAGAGAGATATTGGAAAGAGGAATATCAATTCCAAAGAGAGGATTGCCCTTCTTGGGCCCTTGCGCAAGTGATCGACCATTGAATTCTAGGGATGGGAACACGGATCGAAAAATCGGAAGAACAGCATCCGACGATCTTGATTCCACTTCCGAATTTCCTGGAATGAACAAATACAAATCTATAGGGACCAACGACTCTGTTCTCGGTTGAAGATTAAACGCCTTGAAAACTGCTGCAAAAAATGGTGTCTGTATGTTGACGTTGGCAAACAACCGCACTGATCCCAGCTTCCATCCAGAAACTCCTTTCCTGACGGACACCTCGACGCCAGCATCCTGCAGAGGCAAGGAAGAATTAAGGCCTGAGGCCAAGAATATTTGCCCAGTTTGGCGTGCGGAGAAGAACATACTGGTTTCGGAGGTATCAACTGCAAAACCGATCGACAATGGCATGTTCATGAAGAGTCCGCCGATGGAGAGGGTTCCATTCGTTGAGCCGCTAACGAGAAATCCGCCTTGAGAGGCTCGTAGAGACAAATATGCTGATGTGAACTTAATCGGCAGCCAAGCAGGAGGTGTGGCCTGCACGAGGATACCAAAGAAGAACTCAAGCCGAACGGGTTTCGACGACTGGCTCTCAACATTTTGGAGAAAGCCTGAAACAGCAACATTAGAGATATTGAGAACGTCACCAAACAAAGATCGCTTCAAATTGATTGTTCCCTTGACATCAACTCGAACAAACTTGAACGGATTCAGTTCAAACAAGCCAGTTGCAGATACATTACAAAAAGATACCGGGAAAGACGTTCGGCCCCCAAAGGCACCCACGCTTCCAATACAAGACGGACTACTTGCGGTCATTTGAATCAAATCGCCACTATATTTGAAGCTGAATGAAAGAGGGTTTTCAGAACAGGTTGACGAGACGGACGAATCGCGACAAAACGCCACCGAGGCCGAAGCAAGAACATCCAAACCTCCTTTAGAATCATTTTCATCTACTTTTTTGGATGAAATCCGAAGATGCAATTCTCCAGGGCCCATGACTTTAATAGAAGAGTTATATCCACCAAGACAAGACGCTGATAAAGAGAATGCGTCCTTTCCTACCATTCCAGCGACTGACATGGACGAAAGACCAAGACTCATTGCAAGTCCTGATAACATTGTCCTCGATGGTTCGATTGCGGCTATCAAATACAATGACCCTTCGCGAGACACTCCAAACTTAAGGAAAGAAGAAGAAATGTTGACAGACAGCACAAACAAGAGACCGCGGTCCACTGAGTCGTACGAAAGGTCTCCAGGCACCGGAGCAAGAGACGTAAACGTTTCTTGAAATTCCTTGATAATTCCAACGGAAGAGTGCTGCGGAAACCAAATCTCAAAACTGACAAACCCGGAAGAAAGACCAAGACGGCGGAAAAATGAAGACAAGAATGACTCCCCAATGCCCACAAAACCCTGAACTTTAAATTCAGTCAGCGCCCAATTCCTAAGAGAAACTTTACGAGCCACGACTAACACTTTTGGAGAGCGGAACTTGATCTCCAACTCACGACCAAGTGCCGCAGTAGAAAAATTCCAAACGTTGCAGTCGAACGAAACAAAGCCAACACCAACATCAACAAAAAACCTAAACTCAGCATCAAAGCTAACAGACTGAGACACGAAAACCCGTCCCTCACTCTCCCCACGAATCACAAACCCAGACTCCACTGACGACTCCAAACTAACAACGGTTTTCCCAAGCTTCAGTGGCATCCAAGAGGGTGCCGCAAAGTCACTACAAAAAAACAAAAAAAATTGCCACACCGGC
>JAIYDP010000139.1 GCA_027487435.1 Verrucomicrobiaceae bacterium
ATCGCTGGTTTCTCCTCCGAATCTCGCCAAGGTGCTATCCATCTCGCTCTACGCATGCCCAAATTTTAGGCAAATCGCTAAATATGTCGAGGATATTTTATGCAAAGGGACAGTCACTTTTTATGAATATTTTTCAAGCTCGCTCATAACCTAACAAGGCTATGCATGATGCTCAAACTTCAGCGCGCAAGGCCGCCGCTCATGGCTTTCCAAAAAAATCTTCCTCCCCGAGGTAAGAAATCCGCCCGCCACCGCATCCAATCCTTGAGGCCGAGATAAGGCCGGACATCAAACAAACAAAACTAACATTACATTATCATGAAACGACTCCACACAATCAACGCGGAAACCGCATCACCTGAACAAACGCAGATCCTCACCGCCGTGAAACAAGCCATGGGCATGGTGCCCAACCTTGTCTCCACGCTGGCCCAGTCGCCCGCCGCAGCCCAAGCTTACCTCGCCTTCAGCGGTGCCTTGGCCAAGGGCTCGCTCCCTGGGAAACTGCGGGAACAAATCGCCCTCGTCGTCGGCGAGGCGAACTCCTGCGACTACTGCCTAGCAGCCCACAGCCTACTAGGCGGGAAAGCCGGACTCAGCAATGAGGAAATCCTCGCCGCACGCTCTGCGGAATCCACGGATGCCAAAACTGCAGCAGCGCTGGCGTTTTCACAGAAGCTGGTGACGGAACGCGGCCTCGTGAGCGATACCGATGTCTCTGGCCTCGTAGAGCATGGCTTCACCGAGGGGGACATCGCGGAAATCGTCGCGAACACGGCGCTGAACATTTTCACCAACTATTTCAACCATGTGGCTGGCACGGTGGTGGACTTCCCCGCCGCGCCGAAACTCACCTCCTGCGCCTGCGCTCACTAACACAATCAATCATCGGCGGACGGTGCTCCGATGCCGTCCGCCCTTTCACAACAATCAAACTTCCTTATCAAAATGAAATTCACACTCAAGTCCATCGTCACCCTAGCTTTCGTTGCCGCAAGCCTCACGCTCGCTCCATCCGCCTCCGCCGATGAGCCGCCGCGCGTCACCTATCACACCACCAAGATTGACGGCCTCAATCTTTTCTATCGTGAAGCCGGCGATGCATCCCGTCCCACCATCGTGTTGCTTCATGGTTTTCCATCGTCGTCGCACATGTATCGGAATCTCATCCCACGCCTCGCCGAGAAATATCACGTCATCGCGCCGGATTACCCGGGCTTCGGTTATTCCGACCAACCATCGGTCGCAGACTTCTCCTACACCTTCGATCATCTCGCGGCGGTCACGGATGATTTGCTCGATTCACTCAAGCTGGAAAAATACAGCATCTACATTCAGGACTACGGCTCGCCCATCGGCTTCCGCTTGTTCGTGAAACATCCGGAAAAAATCACCGCCATCATCACGCAAAACGGCAACGCCTACGAAGCCGGATTGAGCCCCGCCTGGCAGCCATTCCGCGATTACTGGGCGGACAAATCACCCGCGAACGAGGCGAAGCTGCGCGGTTTCCTCACCCTCGAAACGACGAAGTTTCAATACACCCAGGGCTTCCGCAATCCCGCCAACGTCAGCCCCGACGCGTGGACGCACGATCAGCTCACGCTAGACAAACCCGGCAACGCCGAAATCCAACTCGCGCTCTTCTACGATTACCAAAACAACGTGAAACAATACGCCACCTGGCACGCCGCGCTGCGGAAACATCAGCCGCCCGTACTCGCGGTGTGGGGCAAGAACGACCCGTTCTTTTTCCCAGCAGGCGCTCAGGCCTTCACTAAGGACGTGCCCCATGCGGAAGTGCATCTGCTCGATACCGGCCACTTCGCGCTGGAGGAAGAAGGCGACTTCATCGCGAATAACATCTTGAAATTTCTTCACACCAAGGTGAAGTGAACTCGCCACAAAACAAAAAACGAAAATATCATTATGAAACTACAAAATAAAATCGCCGTCATCACCGGCGGCAACAGCGGCATCGGGCTGGCCACGGCTCATGAATTCAAAGCGCAGGGCGCCCACGTCATCATCATCGGGCGCAAGCCGGATGCCATCGCGGCAGCAGCCCAGGACGTCGGCGGCGACACGCTTGGCCTCGTCGCCGATGTAGCGAAGGTCGCGGAACTCGATGCCGCGTTCCAGACCATCCGCGAGAAATACGGGCGCATTGATGTGCTGTTCGCCAATGCGGGCATCGCCAAGTTCGCGCCGCTGGCGGATTCGGCTGAGGAATTTTTCGTCGAACATTTCGACATCAACGTCAAAGGCGCTTACTTCACCGCGCAAAAGGCCTTGCCGTTATTGAGCGAAGGCGCATCGGTGATTTTCACCTCGTCCACCGTTTCGCATTTCGGGATGCCGGGAGCGAGCGTGTATTCCATGACCAAGGCCGCGCTCATCAACCTCGCCAAGACGCTCGCCGTCGAACTCGCGGGCAAAAAAATCCGCGTCAACGTCGTCAGCCCCGGCCCGATCACCACTCCCTTATTTGACAAGATGGGTTTGCCAGTCGCAGTTATGGACGAAATGGGCGGAGCCATTCTCGCGCAAGTGCCGCTCGCGCGCTTCGGCGAGTCGTCGGAAATCGCCAAGGCGGTCGCCTTCCTCGCGTCATCGGATGCGGCCTTCGTCACTGGCACGGAACTGCTCGTGGACGGCGGCATGGCGCAGGCGTAAATTCCGCCTCTTAAACAGCAAACCTGCCCAGGGCAACGCCAGAGCAACGCCCTGGGTAGGTTCGTGCCGGATATTGAGCCCTATAAGGGGCGGCTCCGTGCTCCCCCAGCTTGGGCTCCCCCAAGCCTGTCATTGTCAAGCAACCGGATAAAAACAAAAACGTATCTTTCATGAACCCACGCCCGCCTCTACCACCCTTCACCGAGGAAGCCGCCCGCCAAAAAGTCCAAGCCGCCGAAGACGCTTGGAACAGCCGTGACCCCGAGCGCGTCTCGCTCGCTTACACCGAGGACACCGAGTGGCGCAACCGCACGGACTTCATCCATGGCCGTGCCCAGGTCGTGGATTTTCTCAGGGGCAAATGGCAGCGCGAACTGGATTATCGCCTGAAGAAAACCTTGTGGGCTTTCACCGGCAACCGCATCGCCGTGCGGTTCGAGTATGAATTTCACGACGCCAGCGGCCAGTGGTTTCGCGCACACGGCAACGAGAACTGGGAGTTCGACGAACTCGGCTACATGAAATTCCGCTACGCGAGCATCAACGACCAACCCATCCAAGAGAGCGAGCGGAAATTTCGCTGGGAGCGCAACGGGTGAAAAATAATACATTTGCTCGGTCGGCTCGTTTCACCTATGCAATCTCCGTGATGAAGACCGAAATCGACTGGCCTATCGCGCTACGCTCCGCCGACCGCGCGGAACAATCCGCCGCTGTGACCGCGCTGCGCGACATTTTGCAGAACGGCTTGCGCATCGCCCTGAAAAGCCGAAACGACGTGAGTGAGGCTCACCTAGAAGACTTTGCCCAAGAGAGCCTACTACGCATCCTCGACCAGCTCGATCAATTCCAAGGTCGCAGTCAATTCACCACCTGGGCACAGGCCATCGCACTCAACACCGCCTTCACCGAGCTGCGCAAAAAGCGCTGGCAAGATGTCTCGCTCGATGCACTCATGGCCAATGGCGAGCACCTAGCAGATCCCACGATGATCGCAGACGATGTTCTCGGCGCGAATGAAGACAGCACACGCCTAGTCGCTGCCTTGCGCACCGCCATCGAAAAGGAACTCACCCCCAAACAACGCGCGGCCATCCTCGGCGAGCTTCGCGGCATGCCCTTCGACCAAATCTGCGAACTACTAGGCACAAAACGAAACGCCGCTTACAAACTCGTCCACGATGCGCGACGAGCCTTAAAAAAACACCTCACCCAAGCCGGCATCACCGGAGCAGACATTCAAACCGCCTTCCACTCATGAACCCACAACCGCTCACAAACGAACAGATCGGCAGTCTCGTCAACATGTTGGACCTCACGCGCGACCGCGAGTTCACCTGCGGCGAGTGCCTCATGCATGCCGGAGAATTCGCCGAGTCGAAACTCGCCGGACTGCCTCTCGATGAAGCGCTCACTATGGTGGAACAGCACCTGGCCCTATGCCCCGAATGCAGCGAGGAATGCGAGGCGCTGATGGAGATCCTCAAGGCACAATCGTGAATGCCGCCGCCTTCGCTGCACTCCAGCGGGACATCCGTAGCTGCACGTTGTGCGCCGCGCACCTGCCACACGGCACCCGGCCTGTGCTGCAAATTTCCCAGACCGCGCGGATTCTCATCGTAGGCCAAGCTCCCGGTCGCAAGGTTCACGCTTCTGGGATTCCCTTCGACGATGCCAGCGGCGAACGCCTGCGCGATTGGATGGGAATCAACCGCGAGACTTTTTACGATGCAAGCCGCGTGGCGATCCTGCCGATGGGTTTTTGTTATCCAGGCACAGGGAAATCCGGCGATCTTCCACCACGCCCGGAATGCGCCGCCACCTGGCGGGGTAAAGTTTTAACAGAACTCCGCGACATCAAGCTCACTCTCGTCATCGGCCAATACGCGATGGCCTGGCACCTCGGCCCGTGCCTGAAACCGACTCTGACAGAAACCGTGCAAGCGTGGCGCGGTTTTCTCCCGGATCTTCTGCCGCTGCCCCACCCCAGCCCGCGCAATAACATTTGGTTGAAACGAAATCCCTGGTTCGACCAAGAAGTGTTGCCCGTGCTGCGGCGCATCGTGAAGGAATCACTCGGGTGATTTGATTTTTAGAAACAGGTAGGCTGCCAGGCATTAAAAAGCCGGGCGGGATGGCTCACGTCCGGCTTTGTTTATAATGTGCAGGCGATAAGCCTGCACTCCTTCGAGTTGCCGCGAATGTGCGGATTTGCTGAACCGGTTCAAGGTTCCGCACGGATGAGCGCGGCGTTTCCTTGCCAGTCCGGATCCGTGTGGTTGAGGGTTTTGGTTAGGCCGTCGCGGGTTTCCTTCAGGATGGTGTGGAAATGGCCGCCGCCGAAGTCGATCTCGCAGAAGCTGAAACGGGCGCGGGCGTTGTCCACGATGAACATCGGGGTGGTGAGTCCCTGGCCGGAGGAGTAGGCCATGCCGCCGAGGAGTTCGGTGACGCCGCCGCGGGTGGTCTGGTGCAGGGTGCCGCCGCCCTCGGTCTTGTAGCCGAGAATCCACTGCCTGCCGCCTTCGTTGGAAACATGCACGCCGCCTCCTTCGACGTTGAACTGCCGCGCCCACAGCGTTTCGTTGGTGAAGCGGAAGTTGTGCCCGACGACGTCCTCGATGAACACCTCACCGCCGCCGCCCGTGCTCCGGTAGGAGTCGGCTCCCTGATAGTTGATGGCGAGGCGCTGGAGGACGAGGGTGCGTTTCGCGTGGTTTTCGATGAAGCAATGCTTTCCTCCGGCGAAGTCGGTGCTCATACCCTCGATGAAGACAATGGGCGCGGTGCCTTCCTCAAAGCGGAATGCGGGCTTGCCTGACGTCCTCAACTCGTCGGACATCGTGAGCCACGCACGGCAACCCACGATGCGCCGGACCTTGCCACGGATGGCGATGGTGTCTCCGATTTGATAACTGCCGCGCGGCAGATAGACGGTGGTGGCTCCGGAGTCGATTGCCTGTTGGATGGCCGCGCTGTCGTCCCCGTCGTCGTCCGTTTTTCCGCCGAATGCCTGCGGGGCCTTCCAATCCTTCAAGTCGTCCCACGGCGCGACCGGCGTCTCTTTCACGGGAAGCGGCGGCGATCCCTTCGAAGCGGGAAACAGGCTGGCCGGTGTTTTTGAAACAAAGAAATCCACGTTCGCGCCGGTGACTCCGTTTTTGTCGCCGATGTGATTCGCGAGCGCCTGCTTGTAGCCGGAGGTCCTGACATTGCGGGCCAGCATCGTGCCCTCCAGCAGGATGGCAGGTTCGTTCGCGGCGTTGCCGGTTCCCTTGAAATCGCAATCGACGAGCACGTTGAGTCCGCCGAGGGCGAGAAAGGCGGGCACGTCGTTGAGGCTCTTCAAGCCGCGGGCGGTGAAGGGCTGGCCGTCGTTGCGGAATCCCGCTTTGTTCTGATGCACGACGGTGACGTGTTCGAGCGTTTCGCCGTTGACGGTGGTGGCGGTTTTCACGCCGTAGTCGAATCCCTGGACCCGCACATTCTTGATGAGGCACGGGCCTTGCTCGTCGCTGAATCCCAGGTCGAGACCGTTCACGCCTTGGCCGTCGCCGGAGATGATAGAGACCTCGTAAACCCCGCCCTGGTTGTTGGCGATGAACTGGACGCCGCACGCGCCGGGATTGCCGCTTCCGGTGTCCACCGTGAGCGTGTGGATTTCATTGGAGAAACGCTGGGCGGGAGCCTCGCCGGTCCAGATTACGCCTTTGGGCTTGCGGGGATTCCCGTAGTTGGGGCACGAGTCCTTCAGCTTGATGACGGTGCCTTCGCGGCTTTGTCCCATCAGCACGGTGTTCTTCTGGTTTTCACCCCAGCGTAGCGTGTTGCTGACGAGGTAGGTCCCGTTAGGCAGATAAAGGATCGCGCCTTTCGCGGGATAATCGTCGAGCGCTTTCTGAATCGCGGTGGTGTCGTCGGTCACGCCGTCGCCCTTGGCCTGATAGGGTGGCCGGGTCACGTCGATGACCCCGGCGTCGGCGGGGAAGATCGAACCGGAAGCGAGGTGTGGGTGGGTCGGGCGCGGATACTTCGGTTTCCAGACGATCCGGCGCGGTGCGGGTGGTTTTTCGTCGGCGTTCAAGAAGCGGATTTCCGCGAGGCCGCTTTGCTCACCACCGCGGTGGTTGGATTTGATTTGCAGCTTGAAATAGCGGGCGGTGACGGCTTTCGGAAATGCGAACGGCTGCCCCTTGTCGTCTTTGCCCGGTGCTTCCAGGAGGCTGAAATCACTGATCGGTGTGAAGGTCTCGCCGTCCTCCGATGCGGAAACGGTGACTTCCTTGATGCCGCGATTGGTCCATCCCGGTTCGTTGTAATTCCACGCGTGGAATCCGGCCACATGGAAGGTTTTTCCAAGATCGAAACGCAGCCAGGAATCCCACTCGCCGTTCCACATGTTTTTGCCGTCCCAAATGTTAGAACTGTGCACCCAGACCGCGCTGCCGGGCGCGCTTTCATCCCAACCGGAGCCGTCGATGGTTTTCCGCGGCGTGCGTCCCGCACCACTTTGGGAACTGGAGGCGGTGGCTTCGACCGGAGTGATAAACGCGCCGAGGGCTTTCGTTTTCACCGAGGCTTCGTCAGCGCCGGCCGGAAGGAGGGCAAGTAGCGTGATCGCTTGGATCAGACAGCATGGGCGGAAGGGAAATGGATGGGTTGTCATGATGGCGTAGAAGTGGAATCATACGTGCCGAATTCCGAAGAAATATCTCCACATTGTTTTCGGGGATGACCGGTGCCTTTGCATGTCTCCGCGCTGGCCCAGTCGCCCGCCGCAGCCATACTTACAACTATGATCCTACAGGAAATCGCCTTTCCTCGCTTGACACCGGCACCACGACCATCTAATCCCAGTCTTATGACTACATGGAAGATGTTTTCGTTTCGCTCTATCGGTCTGATCCTCGGCTTTTCTGCAGTATGCCAATCGCAAACCGTCACGCGGGTATCTGCACCAGGAATCATTGCACATGCTGTGGACATCGCCGACAACGGTCTTGTGCTGGGCATCGTGCCCGATGAAACTGGTAACCTCTTAAACCCCATCGCGTTTGCTTGGGACAACGCGGGAAATCCAAAAGAGCTTCTCAAAGGCGACTTTTTACAGACGGGAGTTTCCGCCATCAATGATTCAGGGACGGTCGTAGGAACATGCAACACATTGGACACGACCGTAGCAGTTGTTTGGCGAGATGGTGTCCCGGGGATTCTGCCCGACTTGGGAGCTGGAGGACGGGCAAATGACATCAACAATCAAGGCGAAATAGCGGGTGTCATTTATCGGCCAAGCGATTTCGCCTACATGCCCGCCAAGTGGAATGCTCAAGGTGAATTGATCCAATTGGATGCGGCGATCATCGAAGGCGAGATGTATCAGCCTTTCGGAACGGGCGAAGTGATCTCGGACAACGGTCAAATCGCAGGTGTGTTTTCCAATCCGCGATTTCCCTCCGCATTCGCCTTCTGGAATGAAAACGCGCTTACCGTGCGCCCCGCTGGCGGGTTTGTGGTTCTGAATGCTGGAGGAATCAACAATCAGGGTGTTTTTGCAGGATCAGGATTTGCTGGTGGCAATGGTCGTCAAAGCTTTGCCATTAATGCGGCTTCCGAATTTACTCTCCTAAATTCAAGCACTGGCTATGCCAGTAGTGAAGTAGGTGGGATCAACAACGCAAATGATGTGGTGGGCTACTCGATCGATACCTCGGACGAAACGGGCTTTTTCACTGTAGGGACTTTCTGGCAAGGAGGAACGGCATTTCGCGTCACTCTTCCTCCTGGAGTGTCCAGTAGTCTTGCTGACGTGAATGAAAATCGTATTGCGGTGGGCACCATCACCGATGGTGATGATACCTATATCGCCAAGTTTGATTTGGCAGCATTCTCCCCTGAGGTCGATATTGCACCACTTCCCGTCTTAACCCCCGGAGCGCGGGTCACGGTCACTGCCAAGGCTCGTAAAACTTCTGGTGCAGCCGGGCGTACGATGCAATTCCAGTGGAACCAAATTCTTTTAGGCAGTGCAAAAATCAATTCGCGCGGTGTTGCTCAAATGTCCTTCCGCGTGCCCTTGAATACTGCGCAGCGGGTTCACGATGTTACCGCATCGCTCGGCGCAACTAGGTATCTTGTGATCGGCGCACCAGTGCTGAAAGGAGCTGTGATTGTGCAAACCCGTCGCCCCACTTTGTCACGTAATGGCTCACTCATTCAAGCAGTGCTGCGCAATTCAAAAACCAATGAACCGTTACCCTTACGAGACGTTACCTTTTTCATTGGTGATCAGACCTTTTCCGTTAGAACAGATTCAGCGGGCGTCGCTTCTATAGTCATTTCCAGAGCAATGGCTCCGCGCGGAGTGAGTGCCTATTCAGTCGAAGTTCCCGAGACCCCAAGTCATAAAGGAGCCTTCATCACCTATAAACGGTAAATTCGACAAAATAGCATGGGGCATTGCAAAGGGACTGTCACTTTTTTATATGCTCACCTAGTGAATTGGATTGCTCACCTAGTGAATCGGATTGCTCACCTAGTGAATCGGATTGTGCAAAGGGATGTGCAAAGGGACAGTCACTTTTTATTGGTCACTTTTTATTGCATTCGTCGTAGTCATAAGCGTCGTAGGCTACCATCTACGACGTTTATGACTAGAGGTGCTTCGTAGGACGCTTACTTTGATTGCTTTGGCTCCTTTTTCAAGAAGCGCGAGCAGCTTGTCGCGGAACGTGTATTCGCCGAGATACCAGCCTTTGCGCAATGCCTGCATCGCCGCATCTAAACCCAGAGAAGTAGTTAGTCTAACGTAAAAAATGTTACCGCGCGAGGACTGACCCCTGAGACTGCACCTGGGTAAACAAATCGAAGCGGTCGAGCCATGCGCAAAATCTACCTACACACTAACCAATGTCAAGAAAATTGTTACCATGCGAGGACTGACCCCTGAGATGACCCCTGAGAACTGACCCCTGAGAATCCAATGTCAAGAAAATTGTTACCATGCGAGGACTGACCCCTGAGAGGCGCTCTGTTGACCGCTAACACTTGGTGGGCGGCACGCTCTCCCCGACTCTTCTTACGGAATCCCTTCATTTTGCTTGGGTCTCTATATCTTCTGCGGGAAGTTTTATTTGTCGATTTTCTTCTCTATCATTCTTAAATTTCATTGTGAAATCCATGATTTTTTAGGCTTACAGAAATTCAAAATGTTACCATGCGCTGACTGACCCCTGAGACCATGAGGTTTTTTGTATTTTATGGTGTGCCAAGGTGCTTATTTTCTGCTGCTTGTCGTTTTATGCGCAGCACATCTGTCGCCGATGGGAGCTCCACGTAATCAGCGGCTTGTAGCATGGCGATGACTTCTTGAGATGAAGTAGTGACTTTTGCAGCCTCGCGGAGCATGACGCCAGCACTGGCATCCCCCAATACGATCATACCATCAACGGCTGCCGCCCGCACCGATGGGTTTTCATGACGCAGATAGGGGCCGATCTTAGAAAGCTCGTGCGGGTCATAGGTGATACTGGCATCGTGGATCTCGCCTAGAATCTGTTCTACCGATTCATGGGCTACTCGCCCGCTTGGATTCTCATGAATTGGAATAACTTCTCGCACTTCTACGGAGGATTTACCACCATGCGAAAATGCGCTCGCCCTGGTGGCTGTGACGCTCTGTGGTATCGGAATGTAATGATATTGGCTCGCACCACTTTGGCTATTGAGTTTGCTCCATATTGCAAACGCAGCGACAACTATGATGGCAAATCCCGAAATGAACGCGGATCTAGATTTCATATATAGTGTAAAAAAGTCCCCGTCCCTCAAACCTGATGCGCACGGGAGGGTAAATCGAAGTAGCATTAATGATTAAGGATTGGGGAGAACTTTGACCACGCCAGAAGAATAGGTGAATGAGCCCTCCATGAGCGCTTCGCTACCTCCCTGAGTATAGCCGCCAACAAGCCCCGTGATTTTTCCTGCATTTGGAACCCAAATCCATTCTTTAGCTGCGCCATCGACGTACATGCGCCAGGTTTCAGAAAATGAGTGCGTGCCATTCACAATGATGTTATCAGAAAAGTTAATAAACATTTCCTCCCTGCCACTTAAGCTTCCGGTTTTTGTAATTATGTCCGCATCATCCGTAGCGGAATTGCTAACGTTTATAATCCTTTTCGAAGAATTTTCAACTGATTTACTCTTAAAACCGAAAGAGATGTTGTTAATTTTCAATGGAGCCAAACCTTTTTTCACCACATACAAACCAATATCCTCACTGTCGCCGTTCACTTGTGGATGAGTAATGAAAGCTATCGAGTATCCTGTTATCATTGGGATTATTTTTGCTTCTACCAGTTCTGTTAAAATCTCTTTATTGGAATACTTTACCGTAACCAGTTTGGTTCCTTGTTCTTCGGTTGCAGTGATGACTGTTCCTCTCTCCGTGGAGAAAATATTCTCGTCAGTTAGATAAGTTTTATTATTTTCGTCTTTCTTAAATGTGCCGTCAGCTTCTTTAGCGATCAAAGACGGAGCTGCAATGGTTTTCGTTAATGCAAACGTTGCGTTAGAAGTCACCTCATATTTTTGCGAATATGCGGTGAATGGTGCGAAACCTACGAGAGCAGTAATTACTGAGTATGTGTTGATTTTCATATTTTTTTTAGAATGACGCACTTAACGGCTACGTTATAGTAAACAGTATTGCCTGTAGCTTGGCGGAGTAAAGAAAAACTTTAAGGAGATTTTTCTTTCCGTTAAGTTGTTACAATCTCATGAGCTGAGGACAATTGTTATCTCACCTCAAAACCTCCCTGCAAGTCACAGGTAGGCGCCTCATAGTTCGATCGCGGGGGGCAGTCCTCGCATTGTAACATTTTCTCCAGTTGTTTGCATTGCTTTTGCGTTGTTTCATCTGTTTTTCCTTGCTTCATCAAACGGCTCACTGATCGATCATGCCCCATTCCTAGACGCTCCGCAATCCAAATGTTGCTCACACTCGTGTACCGCTTAATCAGGATCGCTCTCGCGACTTTGCCCGAAACGCCTTTTCTCATACGTTCTTGTAATTTCCTTCCATACGAGAAGGTCTCTTGTTCGATTTTTATCGGGGTGGATTCAATCCGAAATCGAAAGAATAACGCCGCCATCCGCCGCTACCATTTGCCGCGCGAGGCTTTTTACGCCTTGCACATCAAAGCCTAGCAGCGACTTTTTGGCGCTCTACTTCGGACCTGGGGTTTAACTGCAATGCTTCGATTTAGCTCATTCCAGCAGAAACAGTTGCGTGCGCGTGACAAAGGCTCGGTGGGAAAAAAACCGAACTAGGGTTCGGGGGGGCTTTGGGGGCCTTGGAGGATTGTGTTGGCGGTGCTTGGCACAGAGGGGGCTCTCGCGGTATCTTGGGTGACGAGGAAGCTTTGGGGGATGAGACCCTTGGAACCGAGCTGGAAGCTGAAGCTTTCGTTGTTTTGGATGTTGTTTGGTAGGGTGCCAACCAAGACGGGGCCGGCGGCTTTGTCACTTTGCACCCAAAGATAATATTCGTTGCCTTCTTGGGGATCGGGGAGGTTGTTGACGATGAATTGCCCTTCGTCGCGGGCAGGGTCATAGACCGGAACGGCACTCGGCATGTTCAGGTCTGGCACTGCGGGCTGCGCATCAGCTTGTGCGAGCAATTCACCTTCATTTCCTGGAACGCCCGCGATGCGTAACGATGGCGTGGTAGTGTTGGTGGCGATTGATTCGTTATTGGTAGGTGCACCTGATGCAACTTGGTTGTCGAGAAATGCGCTGAGCAAGGGATCCTGGACGATCGCGGAATCGGGATCGGTGCCGGGGCGGGTAAGCTTCATGATGATGGGCCAGGAAACACCTCCTTGGACAACCAGGCGTTCGGTATCGCGCACGGCGAGAATTTCGACTTCTTTGCGCAGGACTTCGATTTCTTGAATGAGCTTGCGTTGCACATCGTCAGCACGAGGATTCACGCTCTGCTTCTGGACTTGATGAGAAATTTCTGCGATTTCCGGCTGAGTCGATTCAGGTGCGACAACGATCTTTGGCACGGGTTGCACCTTATGTTCCGGGGGCTGGATGGGCTGTGGACTCACGGTAATCTGCGACTCGGGAGCAGAATTTCCGAAGTGCGTGACGGGTTTCCAGAGAAAGAATACGGTCACGGCTGCCGCGACAGCCCAACCCGAGGAGACGATCCATCGTTGCGCCGGAGTGAGAGGCATTTCGCGGGAAATGGTACGATGGATCTTGCTTAGCGAGTCAGCACGAGGGCGAATCGGGCGCGACTGATCGATAGCCACAACGGTAGCGACCAAATCTGCGACATTGTTTTGCTCGCGGCTTTTGGGGCAGCTGGGGGTTTGGTTTGTCTCGATTCCAGCGAAGTCGAGGGGGAATTCATTCTTAGAGTTCATGTTCAGCTAGCATCTTTTGGAGTTTTTCCATGGCTCTGCGGAGGCGGTTTTTGACCGTTCCGAGCGGCGTTTGGAGTTCAGAGGAAATTTCGGTGTGCGTGTATTCGAGGAAAACGGCGAGTTCGAGACAGCGGCGTTCGTCGATGGGCAATTGGCTTACGGCGTTACGGACGATGGAAAGTGTGTCCAAGGAGAGCACGTTCGAGTCGGATTGTGGTTCTGGAGCATCGCGTTCGTCCCATGAAATGGTTTTTCCGCTGCTGCGTTTCTGGCGATTGTTGAAGCGGAGTTTGTCGATGCAGATGTTGCGGAGTATCGAAAAGCACCAGACGAAGGCTTTGGACTTATGGGCATCGTATTCAGCCGCACGGTGCCAGATTTTCACGAAGGTGTCTTGGATGGCTTCTTCTGCTTCTTCGCGATCATGGAGAATGCGCACGGCAACACCGAGCAGTGTGGGTGCCCACAATTGATAAAGTGTATCGAGCGCGAAGCGGTCTTCTTGGCCAATCTGGTACAAAAGCACCACCGCATCTTCCTCGCGCTGGGAAGATTCGGTTTCCGGTTCCGGAAGTACATGAAGCGATTGAGGCATGATGGGCGGAATGTCGCAGGGAGTTACACGGTCGCGTGTGTAATACGCTACCGCGATGTCCTTGGATCATGCGAATGAAAAAACAGCGCCTCGTTACGCGTGGACGAGCGGCAGTTTGAACTCCGTGAGCAAGAGTTTCAGCGCCTGATTTTTTTCCTCGTCCATCGCAACGAGAGGCAAACGAAGTTCTAAATCGCAGAAGCCGAGGAAATGTGCTGCTGTTTTGATGGGGACGGGATTGACATCCATCGACATCAAGCCGCGAAGAAGCGGGTAGTATTGCTTGTGGATTTCAGCGGCGGCAGCGAAATCTTGTGCCAGGCAGAGCTTGACGATGCGGCTCATAACATCAGGGATGATGTTTGAGGCTACCGACACAAGTCCTACAGCTCCGCAGACCATAAAGGGCAGCGTAAGGGGATCGTCACCCGAGAGGATGGAAAAACCGGCGGGCGTGGCTTCGACGAGCTGGCTGACGCGATCGACAGATCCGCCAGCTTCTTTGATTCCGGTGATGTTTTTGCAATCGGCAGCAAGACGAGCGGTGGTCTGGACGCTGATTTCGATGCCGCTTCGCCCTGGCACGCTGTAGAGCATGATGGGGAGATTGGTGTTCGCGGCGATGGTTTTGAAATGTTGATAGAGTCCTTCTTGAGAGGGCTTGTTGTAGTAAGGGCAGACCTGGAGAGTGGCAGTGGCGCCGAGTTTTTCTGCCGCTTGGGTGAGTTCGATGGCTTCGGCGGTGGCGTTTGCACCCGTGCCGGCGATGACTTCACAGCGACCCGCAGCAAATTCGATGGCGAGGCGAATGATTTCGATGTGCTCCTCTGCGTCAACGGTTGGGGATTCACCCGTGGTGCCTACGGGAACGATGCCGGTGACACCACCTGCAATTTGGTGTTCGATGTGCTTGCGAAAACTTGGGACATCGATGGAACCATTGCGGAATGGGGTAATGATGGCGGTATAGGTGCCTCGGAATGACATAGTGTTTGTGTTAGAATGAATGGATTAAATTTCGATGGCGCCTTCAAAGACGAAATCGGCTGGGCCGGAGAGAGTCACGTGGGTGAAGTCGGAGCCATGAGCTAGGAAACCAATTTCTAGGGTGTCTCCGCCTGCGCAATCGACCTTTACGGGAGATGCAGCGGCGTGAAGGAGGTGATGCAAGAGAGCAGCGGCGGTCATGCCCGTGCCGCAGGCGAGGGTTTCGTCCTCGACACCACGTTCATAGGTGCGGATCGCGATGTGACCAGGGCTGAGAACTTGCGCGAAATTGACGTTGGTGCCCGCTGGGGCAAAAGCGGAATGGTATCGAAGTAAGGTGCCGTATTTCAGGACATCGACGTGATCGAGCTCCTCGACGAAGACCACCACGTGAGGCACGCCCGTGTTGATGAAATGAATGGATCCCGCCAATCCTTCGATCTCGAGGTCAAGATTGAGCTTGAGGTCGTGGGGATTCGACATAGCGATGCGCACGTTTTCGCCAATCAAATGAGCGGTAAGCGTGCCGGCCATGGTTTCGAAGGAAACCTGTTCTTTGGGTTCGCCATCGCCGAGGTGAGCGGTGAAACGACCAAAGCAGCGCGCGCCATTGCCACACATTTCGGCTTCACCTCCATCGGCATTGTAGTAGCGGAAACGGAAGTCGGCACCGTGTTGCGCAGGCTCCACGGCGAGAATACCGTCGGCTCCGACGCCGCGATGGCGGTCGCACAGTGCGGCGATGGTGTCTTCATCCAGCGAAATGGAGAGGTCGCGGTTATCAATGACGATGAAGTCATTGCCAGCGCCGTTCATTTTGTAAAATTGGAGTAACATGTGTGTGGGGGAAAGGGATAAAACAGACTAGGCGAGAAAATCAAGGACAGAATGCGACAGGACACGAATGCGTGGGCAAACCCGCCACGTGGCAGATGTCAGGTGAAGCGCTGATTGAGGTAATCCGGCGGAACATGATCGGTGAGCCACACGCCGTTTTCCGCTCGATAAAATCGATATCCGTGCTGCACCATCATTTGCGCGGCGATTTCCAAAACCACGGGCTTGCCATGACGCGCGCCCACTTTTTTTGCGGTAGCTCGATCTATGCTGAGGTGAACGTGTTGGCGTGATTTTTTGCTAAGTCCCTCGCGCACGATTGCGGGCATCGACTTCGCCGCGGTGCCGTGATAGAGCCACTGCGGTGGTGACATATCCTCCAACTTCAGATCAATCTCGATGGAGTGCCCTTGGTTCGCGCGGATCGACAACCCATCATCGGAAAGGCGAAAGCGCTGTTTGTCGCTGGTCTCCACAACCCGTAGAATCATGGCCCGATCGACTCGCTTACCGTGCCGATTCATGCAGTCGATCAAGTCCGCCATCGCTGCCCAGCCATTCGCATCGAGCTGCAAGCCAATGGAGCCCGGGTCATGACGCAGGATCAAGCTCAAGAAACGACTGAGTTGATTTTCGAATTTGCTCACCACCTTAGCCTGAAGCAATTGCCATCGTTACTCAAGCCTGATATCATCAGATCTCCCGATAAACAAGATGATGAATCAAAATCGAAAGCCCGATGTTTCACCGCGCATCTTTGGTCGTGTCGTGCGGCTTCTGCTATTTGTGATGATGGGAGCTAGTCTGCGTGGCGAGACCAAGAAAATTGGGGTGTTTGTCGGATTATGCGATAACAAAACGCAAAGTATCGCCAAGGTGAATGCTCGCATTGGCGATGGTGATCAAGCGAATGCGAATCTCTACTGGGGTTGCTCGGACGGACTGAAATCGTATTTCCAAGCGAGCCAGAAATGGAAACGAATCGATGCTGACACCTCGACAGGCGATGCGAGAATCCTAGAGCGACTGAAATTTCAGCACGTCAAACATGATACCGTTCTCGTAGCGGAAGCCTGGCGCGGGGCAAATTTACGCGAGTGCTACGAAGCATTTCAATTGGCGGCGGTTTCCGGCACTTACGACTTTGTGGTCTTCCTTGGTCATAATGTGCTGATGGATGCGCCCGTAGCTTTGCCTTCCCGCCCCGCAAGCCGACCAACGCCCGTGTTGGTTCTCTGCTGCAAAAGCGAACGTTATTTTCGCGCACGACTCGAAGCGATGGGAGTGACACCGCTGTTGCTCACCAGACAATCCATGTATCCGGGAGCCTTTCTGTTGCACGATGCACTGGAAAGTTGGCTAGCAGGAGGAACCGTAACAGACATCCGTACAGCAGCAGGAAAAGCCTACGCAAAAAATCAAAACATTTCCCTCAAAGCCGCGTTAGGGGTGTTTGCCGATCTGACTCAGCCGAATCAATTTCCGCTCCCCATCGAAACGATTCCCGTTCTAACACAGACAAAGCAGTCTTGGCAGAATCAGATGGCTCTCTGGATTGCCTGTGCGCTTGGCATTCTCGCAACGGCCCTGCTCGTCAGGTTGCTGCATCGTCGCATGAGAAAAAAATCGGTGTAGCTTGCATCCGAAGTTCCGCGCAGCAATTCCCCATCGTCATTTGCAGCGCAAGGCTTGTTCAGTAGAGTGCCGTTCTTCGTTTTGCTTCATAAGTGTCTCCCTTTGGTTGATACTGAGCGTCATCAAGAATTGTGAAAATGTGGAGGCGGAATCGTAGCGGCGCTTTCCAAGCGCCATGCCTCTAAAAATCATATTCTATAAGGCTTGGCGGATACAAGAGTCTGTCGGACTTAGAAAGTTAAGGCTCGGAGAATGCGCGGTAGCTTCGCGGAAGTTTTTGACGAGTCGAATACTCGATTCTCACGAGCTTAACTTGCCATTTTTAAGGTTTTTTCCATTACAATGGACTAAGTCCGACAGAGACTAAAATCCGCCGCCACGATTTGCTATGCAACGTCATTGCCAAAATTCACAAAACCTTAGGACGGGAAGTATAACCCGAGATTCTCTGCGAATTCACCAAGAAGGCGCAGTCCGATGATCAGCGTTTGGGGCACAAAAAAACGGCGACTTTCTTCAAGAG
>JAIYDP010000484.1 GCA_027487435.1 Verrucomicrobiaceae bacterium
CCCCCGTCACTTCCCCCCCCCCCCCCCCGCACCAGCACCTCCCCAAAGCGCATTTCAACCGCATTTTCCACCTCCACAAGGCACTTGTCATGCCAACGCCGCCGCGGCGTCTTGTAGACCTCTCCCCCCATCAGTCCCCCAGACTCCCAAAAAAAATCCACCCCCCCCCTGCCCAATTTGCACCCTTCCCCCCCCACCTGAGAGGCTCTGCCGCTCGTTGCGCTCGTCCGCGCGCTCCTGCCGCACGACGATTTGAAGCAGGCGCACGAGCTCGTCTGGGTCCTGCTGTGACAAATGAGTGGATGCTCGCTTTTAACTTGCGCGAGAGAGGTCGAGGGTCGCCCTCAGTTTTGAAAAAACGAGCTCGCCCAAGGCGTCGAAGAGCTCGTCGACGGAGCGGAACTGCTCCTCCAGCGCGCGCAGCTCCTTCTCTTGCGACCGCGCCTTGGGGGTTTAACAGACTAACCCTAACTAAGAGGGACGTGATAAAGCGCGGCCTGCTTCCGGCGCTCGAGGCGGAGGAGCTTCTTGTGGACGACCGTCACGTCGCAGTACGGCTCCCCAAGCATCTCGTCGATGGCCGCAACAGCCGCTGGGATCGTCGAGATGGCTGACAGATCGCGTGCGGTGTCTTTTAAGTTCGTCCTTAAGACAACAAGCGCCTTCAGAGGCTCGTAATTCGGCACCAGCGCGTCACTTTCGTCCATCAGCGCGACAACTTTGGCGAAGCTGCGCGCGTCACAGCGCCGAGGGGGGGGGCGACTTCTCTTCGACCGCCGCGACGGCGCCGCGGGCGGAGGCGAGCAGCGCGAGGCCGACGCGGACCTCGTCCATCATGTTCTGCACGATCCGGCTGACCTGCATGTCAACGGCAGCACTCCGGTCGCTGTATTCGCTTCGCACGCGCGCAAGTCGCGAGAGGGCGTCCGGCGACGAAAGGAGCTTCGCTGCCTCCTTCACCGCCGCGTCCCGCGCGCCGTCGACGTGCGGCGCCGCGGACGGCTCCTCAACGCGCGCACCGCGGACTGGAGGGTCAGATCGTCGGACGGAGCGGCGGGGACTGTCGCTGCGGGACATTCGACGCCCCTTTCGAAAGAACTTCTTCTTCAGCAGGCTGCGGGCCTTCCTCTCTGCATCTGACATGAAAACAGACTCAAATATTTATTCTTTAATGGACGAAGAGATTGCCTTCTCTGCCGACTCTATCGCCGCCCCCGCAGACTCGTGCTGCCCCCTGCTGCGCCGCTCATCCTTTAAGCACCTCTCGGCTACTGACGACACTTCGTCAGCCCAACGCCAGCCCCGCCGAAGTCAGGGCGGTGTGTCGCGAAGTGGGCCTGCCGCAGCACCTCCGCCGCGACGTCTGGCGGCGCCTGCTGGACCTCCCCGACGCCGTTGCATTCCTTCACGGCTGGAACTTTGATCTTGCCTTGCCTAACCATGCGACAATCGCCTTCGACTGCAAATCCTTTGCGTCGTCCATCCACCACCACCTGCAGCGAAGTGGCGCCGCAGCAAATGCGTCCGCCTGATGCTCGCAGGCGTTTCTCCCCAGCGCCTTATCAGAGACACCACCTTCCTCGTGTCTGTCCTCGTCAAGTGCAGAGGCGCATTGTACCAGCATGGACTGCCGGAGATGCTCAAGCCGTTCATCTTCGCTGGGTTTAATTCGTCGGAGGTCCTCAACGCCGTCGACGTGATGCTCTTCAAACTTGCACCTGTCCTCTTTTCTTCCTCAACCACTGCGAGCCAGTTTGAAGTCCCCATGCAACCTGAACTTGAAGATTTTTGCTCTCAACGTTTCAGAAGGTGCTCCAGTATCACGCGCCTGACGTTGCCACGTACTTGGCCAGCCAGTCAGTAAGTCCCGAAGCATACGCTGCACCTTGGGTGCTGTCTCTTGTTGCTACGTTTATCTTGCAGTTGTCGACACTCCTCATGTGGTGCTGCAGCTTCAGCGCCGCCCAAGTCATCATAGACGAAGTCCTTTTGGATGACTCTCCTGCAATTACTTTCTTTGTTGCAGTTGCAATTGTCATCGACAAACGGTCGACATTGCTTGACAAACCATATTGACATGTACAGGAGCATAATCGTTGGGCGCAACGCCTCTGAGATTTTGGATGCACTCTGTCTTCTCAGTGTCGATGATGAAGCTGAAGCAAGAAGACTTGCCCTCTCCGCTCGGACGCTTGCTGCGAAATCCCCCATCACCATTCGAACGTGGATAGATGATGCCTTTCATTGTCGAACTCTTCCACAGTGTCCTTCCCATGTCGTGGAGATATCTGCTGAAGAAGTTGTGGACTCCATCCTCTCTGCACGCTATTCCCATCGCTACTTCCTTGTCAGCTTCGATGATGACGTCAATGATGGTCGCTTGTCTACTGCACTCTATGCGCCAGCAGACTCATCAGTTGACGTCCTCTTGCTGACTCTAAAGCCCCTATGTTGTCGCCGTTCCACTTCTCTCACTCGTGCAGTTGGACAACACATCGTCTTTTGCTCCAGAAAACCAGTGGAGTCGTTACAACCGTTTTTGGACGAGCTTCTTCATCGAAGTATTCCACACCTGTCAGTAGTTTCTGGTGGATTTAAGGGTATCCTGCAATGATATGAGCTTCAACATTTATAAATGTAGCTCTGCATGATGTGAGTTTGAAGTCCGGTGTTCTCGTAGATCACAATGGTTTGGTTTCATTTCTTTTGTTCACACTCAGCGATTGGTTGTTTGCAATGCAAGCGCGAAGACATCATCAATCAATCCATGAGTTCCGATTCTCCCGTGACATCAACAGTTCAGCAGCAAACATCGGATCACGACGAGCTGGCTGAGTGGGGCGATGAGATTGTGTATGATTTCGAAGACACTTGGAGTTCCACCTCCGACAAAGCAGATGATTCAGTTGGTTCCTATTTAGATTCTTTGAACGACGCACACGATCTTGCTGAAAGCAGAAAAGTTGTCGATGTTTCAGTTCGATTGGGGAAAATGTATGCAAGAGGTCATGGTACGTACCTGGATCCACATCTAGCGATGAGGTTTTGATCTTTTGCTCTCTTTTAACTTCAAGGCTGTTTCTCGATGCTGCTGCTGCTGATTCACCATGCGCGCACAACAGCTTGGGTTTCATGTATTCTAAAGGGATTGGTTGCGCCAGCGATATGTCAAAGTATTCCTCCGCTCAGTACCGCTTGATCTCACACAGACAAGAGCGCTTTTTCACTACGTGCGAGCTGCGGAGCTGGGAAATGCAGATGCGGCTGCAAATGTTGGATTGTTTTATTCCAAAGGAAAGGCTGTTTCTCCTGATCCTGCTCGAAGCTTTGAGTGGTACATGCGCGCTGCAAAAGGTGGATCAAGCCGAGGACAGTTTGTTGTTGGCGCAATGTTTGAGAAAGGTCGACATGTTTCCCGTGATATCACAAATGCTGTTTGGAACTCAACTTCATTTGCTGATTGCGCAGATTTTGTGGTTCCAGAAATCAGCGCATGCTGGAAATGTGAAAGCGATGAACGCTCTCGGGACCATTTTGTGGAATGGAGTCGATCTTCCAAAGGTCTGATGTGTTTTTGAAACCTTATTTGAAGGACCATGTTCTGGCACTCATGTGGTTCAAAATTGCAAGCAAATTCGGCTCCGGCATCGGGTATCGTAATGAGATTCTTGCATCTGAGTCAATGCTGTCAGAAGATGTGGTGAAATCGGTGACAAATTTCGACGACGAGGGGCTCTAACAGAGCAGGTGACGCTGGCTGATGCATGGATGGAGCAGCATATGGCTGTTCGGCGAAGCGAAAACTTTGAAAAATTCATCGAAACCTTTAGAGACTTGAATTGTGCTTGATTTGGAACACGTCGACAAATGTTTTACTTTACATGTATATTCACTCATCAGGGCAATCGCAAAACTCGTCTAAGAGTTCCATTTGTCTCTGCAAGAGGTCAAGTTCTTTCCGAAGATCCTCATTCACGACATCTGCTCGACATTTTAGGACGCTGTACCCTCGTGACTTATTACAGCTGCTGAAAAGATGCAGAGGAGATGCTAGAATGTAGATTGCTATGCTCGCAGCGCGATCACAATGTCGTTGATGTGCCAATCGATAGGCAGTCGTTTCTTGCAGGGAGTTCACAAGCAGTTTGGATCTGGGATCATCTGACATGGAGAGATCCGCCCCACTCGAGCAAATTGCCGAGTTCAAGACAGTGACAACATTCTCATCCTCGTACTCGCAAGAGAGAGCTCTTCGAAAAAGTTTCCATGTTTCTCTCCCGTATGGGACTTTAATTGCTGAAGCAGCTTCATGGTCGTTCGGAGACAGGATGATGTAGCCCCTTGATCTGGATGTGCTTGCGTCAATGGCTGTCATCGCTTTCCACACTTCAGACAGACTAGCCCACCATGGCGGATATTTGAATCGAGCTACGTCAAGGACGAGCACGGAGTCCGAGGCCGGATCATAAGCGCCCACAGGCGAGAAATGGCCATCACCCGTTTGACACAGCGCGCGTCTTGAGAAAGAAATGACCATGTGCGAGTGTCGCGTCGTGGACACGTGGACCACACGACGACGGAAGGCCTCTTCTGTGCATTCGTCTGCAAAGTGGACTGACGCGTTCGCCCCATTGCACCTTGCGATCAACGCAAACTGTCTCAGCGCCATGCCATTGCGCCTAACCTCGTCGTGAGAGAGGCACGACAGGACATCTTCACTGAACCATCGCCACGGGTGCTTCCAAATGCGCCTGGGGTCCAGAGCAAGAGCATTCAGAACCATCGAAAGAGTGCCGGGCCCGCAAAAGGATGGTTCGCTCTGGGTGTGGAACTGCTCGCAGAGGGCGAAGAAGCCCTCGCAGTGGCCGGAGTCCAGAGCCGCTCGGAACATGGCTCGACCCTTGTCGGATGAAAATGACACGAGGGTGTTAGGGAGGCTCCTCTTGAACAAGCCAGGGAGCCCGCTGAAGGCGACTCGCCCACATCGCATCACTAACAAAGGTGGATTTTCGCTTTTAATGTTTCGAGAATTGGCACCTCCTCTTTTTGACCGCAGCGAGGACGTCCAAGACTTCGCCGTCACGAAGACGCTCGACTTGATCAGCCGCAGGGCCGACATCTCCAGGAACGAGCTTTTCAGGATCGGCGGCCGCTGCGTCGTGTTGGCGGGCGCTCGAATTCGCTCCGACCTTCAGCGCGTTGAGCTCGGCGAGTGCTGCTTCGTCGGGCGGCGCTGCGAGCTCATCCCGCCGCAAGTTTTCATCGCCGACGACGTCAAGTCCGTGCCCCAGGTCATCCACAGCTTCTCCATCCTCGAGGACGACGTCGTCGTCAGGGCCGCCGTCGTCGGCCGCTCCACCCTCGTCATGCGCAACGCCGTTTTGGTTGCACCCCCCCCCCTTAGTTTGACGCCGGAGGGCGATCGCTGCGTCATCGGCGCGTGCTGCCTCGTGCGGCCAAACGCCGTCCTCCCCCCCGACACGGTCGTGCCCCCCTTCGCCATCGTCGCCGGGAATCCGGGTACCCCCTGCACCCCCCCCCGCTCTAATTTCCAAGCCGCAATTGTTGGTGCGACGACGGAGGCGTTTGAAGCGCATCTCAAGCTCGTGCGCAGCGCGGGGGGATGGGGCTGACCCCGCAGATGTACGACGCCCTCTACGCCTCTCTTATTTAAAAAATATTATGAAAATGTACTTTAGAGTAACTAAAGAAGCTCAGTCCCGCTTCAGGTGCGCTTTTGCCGCCTCGCTGCGCAGCAGCCGCAGCGTCGCTACTACGACGGCGCCATGGGCCAGTGCGAGAGTGGCGGAGGAGGAGGGGGTGGCGGGAAAAACGTTGAAGGCGATTTCAACCGCCGCGACAGCGGCCACGCTTGAGGCGTCAAGGGGGAGGGAGGGGGTCACTCACGCGATGGGGGTGGGGAGGTCGCTGAGGAGGAAGGGGAGGTGGTGGAAGTACCAAACTAAAAATTGGTAATGAAGGGTCCGCGCAAACGCGACGCCGATGACGTTGGCGCTGAAAGTCAGAAGTACAATATCTAAAAAATAAGCTCGAAAGGAATTTGGGCGACTGCGAGGGTCAGTGGCCCTTCGAAGGAGAGGCCTGTCTGTCAGCGCGACAAGGGGGGGATTACGCGGCGACGTAAAACGCTAGGGCCAGAGTTGCGATGTGAAGGCAGAGGAGCGACGAAGCGAAGCGGCGGTCCAAAAATAGATCCTCCGAAATGAAGCGCCAATTGACCGTCCATTGGTACATAAACACGCGACCTTTGGGGTCAACTTGGGAAGCATTCGGCGCCACTAAATTCGAAAGCGCGGGAGAGGTAGCTGACGGGGTGGGTGAGGAGGAACGGCGCGCCAAGCGCAAGCTTCTAAATTTAGGCGGGGCGGAAGGGTTAGGACCTGGACGGAGGCGCAAATGGAGAGTTGTTTAACTAACTCAAATTTCCCAAGGCGGAGGTAAATAAAAAATATTGCGGGGGCGAAAAGAAGGACGTTCATTTTCACCCCGACGGCGACGCTGAAGGAGGGGGGGGGGGATGAGAGGAGAGTGGGGGGGGTGGACCTGTACAAAAGACTGCCGAGAGACCAGCGGCGGTTGAGGAAGAGGAGGAGTGCGGCGTGGAGGGTTGTGGATGCGACGGCGTCGTTGAAAAGGCGCAGGGCGAAGATGGAGTGCACGCGGCGCGAGAGGGTGAGGAGGATAAGCGTAACGCGCGAGGTCTGCGCGTTCAAGACATTTTGGCGGGAGATTGGCTACCCCTCCCGCCAAATCGTAGATCTTGAACACGAGGGCCTGATTCAAAATGTACAAGCATCCAAAAATCAGCTGCGCAATGGCCACGTCGCCGCCATTGGTGACCCAGCGCAGCGCGGAGAACACGTACACAAAGGCGGCGGGGTAGACGAGCGGGCCCGTGTCACCTTTGAGCAGCTTGTAGTCCCTTTCGCCTTGGAGGAACCCGTTCACCTCGTCCATGTACGCCTTCCAATCGATCTCCGTGTCTGGGGCCTTAAGTCATCGCCGCAGGTAAGGGCAAGTACAGGGCACATATCGGATGATAGCAAACGTCAGCACAGCGTCGGCAACCAAGAGCAGAAGTTCGAAACGCAACTTCATCTTCTGCCAATTAAAGACTCATGTTTAAGAAATTTAAGTACAGATTAATAATTCAACAACTTGCAAACGACGAGTCTGTGAGCGAAAACGCCGACGTTGGGGCTGCGTCGTTGCTTCCTTCGCTGCCCCCCAGCCCCAGGGCTGCCCAATTGACGCGGCTCCCCTTCTGGGCGATTCTGGCGCCGAGGGCGACCAGCTGGTGCGACTCCTCAGCCTCCGACAGGACGAGCCGCCGCAGGAACCCCCCCCTCAGCCCTGGCGCTCCCCCGTACGCCCCCACAATGTCCGCGACGACGCTCAGCGCGCTTCGCGTTACTTTGATGGAGTCGCACTCGTCCAAAATGATCGCAGCAACAGCCAGCGCCCCTTCCACCCCCCCCCCCTCATCCGCCCCTTCGATAGCCGCGCGAATTGCCTCTGCCCGCGAGGTCGGCGCCGGCCGCAACATCGCCGCGACCGTCCCCTCGATGGAGTGGGACTCCTCCAACGCCTCAGCGGCCAAAAATAGCGCCAGCCAATCTGAGGGGGGTGCGCTGCTTTGAGACACTGCAGCGACGAAGCGAAGCGAAGCATGGAGGAGCTCCACGGCGAAGCGGCGTGTGGTTGTGGCCAAGATCGGCTTGACGAGGCTCAGTGCGATGCGCGTCCCCAAACCCGACGCGAGCGGCGCGTCGCTTTCACCCCCCCCCATTTCTGCGGCAGCACGTGAGAGCACATGCGCCCAGGGGCGCGGGTGGGTGGGGAGAGTGCGCGCGAAGAAATCCAACAACGCCGCCGCTGCCTGGAGGGCGTGCGCCGCTACGTGGGGGTCGCCGTGGCCGCTGAGCACCTGCGCGGATAAAAATAGCGCAGGTGTGCGCGTGTCGAACGCCACAAGCGCCTGCACGACCGCGCGAACGGCCGAGAGGGAGGCAGGGAGGACCCCAACGGGGGGGGGGCGCTCAACCAGCGGCGCCGCCGCAACGTCGAGGAGCTGCGCCGCCACGAGCGGCTCCAAAAATGGGAGGGAGGGGGGCAGAATGGCGGCGGCACGAATGCGAACGTCGCGAAGGGTCGAGGGATTTGCGGCGAGAGCTGCGGCGCGGGACACGAAGTGCCGGAGGGACTTGTGGTCGGCGAGGAGGGGCACGAGGGTTGACGTGAGGGCCTCTAAGACATGGGGGGTCAAAGGCTCGTCCGACGCTCGCGCAGCCACAAACGTGTGACTCTCCAGAAGCTCCAACAGCCGCGCCCCAGCGGCGCTTGTGGCTGCAAAGGCATGCGCCGAGAAGGTCAAAAGTTGATGTGCCCCTTCGCGAAGGGCCTTATCGACCACCGCAAACGTGTGATAACCTATAAATAGCATCACGTGAAGCGCCTCATCGCCCTGCGGCGGCGCCGCCGCCACAAGAAACCGCGCGAACAGCCGCAGCGCCCTAACGTCAGTTTCACCCCCGCCCCCTCGAGCGACGGCCCCAAACGCCGCATCCATTCGCTCCGCAAAGTCCCGAACGGTCGCGTCGCGAACAGCCGACCCATCCGCGCCGCAAATCAGCGCCACAACTTTCGCAAGCGCTTCCCCGCGCGAAAAGTCACGCGCGGCCAGCCCCTCTGCGACGGCGCCGTCGAGCGCCAGCGCGGCGGCTGCGGCGTGGTGCGACACCTCCGCCCAAATCGGCGCCAGGTCTCGCGCGACGGCTGCGTCGGTCGACAACTCCGCCAACTCCGACAGCACCCCCTTGAGCCTCGACGCCGTCCGCTCCTCCAGCGCCTCTTCGCTTCGCCCCACGGCGGCGGAAATCCAGGGCGCAACCACCTCCGCCAGCTCCTGCCGGCGGGAAATTCCCGCCGCGCCGAGGCGGAGGGCCCCCTCGGCGAGGGTTGCGACGGCGAGGTCGGGGCACGCTGCCGAAGCGAAGCGAGCGAGCGCTGGGCCGGCGCGGGGCCGGGGGTCGACGACGGCGGCGGCGTTGGAGGCGGCGACGGGGGGGAGGGGGAGGCTGAACGTTTCTGCGAGCTGCGCGACTATATTTAGCGCGGCTCCTCGACTGTTCGCGTCGACGTCGTCAACGTTGTGAAGCGAAGCGAGCAAAAAGAGCGCCGGGACCTCCGCAGCCACAAATCGCCGACCCTTGCCGCCAACTCGCCGCGCGATGGAGGCGTCGGGGGCGTCGTTGGCGCGCGCGACGGCGGCGTTAAGCGCGTGGACGATCGCAGCCGCAAATTCTGACGCAAAGAGGCGCCTGATGACGGCGGCTGGCTCCGAAAGGTCAAAACTTGTGATGGAGAAGCCCCCACGCACTGCGGCGTCAAGAGCCGCGTTTTGAATCGCCGCGAGGGGCACAGCCGACACGACGGGGACGTCAGCGCCCCGAAACTTGGCGGCGGATCTAAAAATAGCGTGCGCGTGGGTCAGAGCGAGCGAGAGGTCGCGCACACGCACGGCGCCGTCGGCTTTGCGCCGGAGCTCGGCGATGGCGTCAAAACGCGCCGTTTCGTCCGGCGCCGTCAGCGCGGGGGAGTCACGCGGGAGGGCTAACAAAAGGGGGTCGATGAGTTCGTTAAGAGCCTCGGCAGACGCGTAAAAGAAGAACTTGACAGCTTTTAAGTCGAGGAGCTGCCCAAGCCGTCGGTCCGACAGCACCCGAAGCGCCGCCTCGTTTGTGGTCACGACGTGGACGGCCAGCAGCGCTCGCCTCACGTCGGGGGGGAGGGTGTCGGCCAGCGCCTTCGCCCACGCGAAGGGCAACGCGTTTGTGGCGGCGGAGAACGACGCGGCGTCGACCACAAGTTCGAACGCCCGCCCGGCAAGGCCGTGCGCAACGCGCGCGACGAGCAGCGCGAGGGCGTCGCGATCGACCGTCCGCGCGGGGACGTTGCGGGGGATAAAATAACAGACGGGGTTGCCCTCCCGGGTCATCCCGGACGCGTAAAACGCGCGCAGGGCCTCCACTTCTGTTAGGTCCGCCTCCGACGCGCGCCGCAGGAGCGACTCCAGCGACGGCGCCTCGCCAACCGTCGCACCCCCCCCCACAACCGACCGTCTCCGACGAACAGGGGGGGGGGGGCGACGGCGCCATCGAGAGCGCGCGCAAATCGCCCGACTGGCCCCTCTGCGTCGTGGGGGGACGGCGCTGCCCGCGCGAGGGCGAGGATGACCTTTGGGGCGATGGGGATAAAAATAGAATGGAGGCGAGCAAGGGCCGCGTCAGGCCCGTCGGAGTTGTCGTCGGGGTTGTCGTCGGGGTTGTCGTCGACGTCGTCGGCATCGTCGACGGTCTCGTCCGCGCCGTCAGGAGGGGGGGGGGGGGTGCTAATTGCCTCGAGGTACCGGCGCAGCGGCTCTGCCCAAGCCGTCAGAAGCGAAGCGAAGGGAAGCATATGAGGCTCGCGAAAAGTCTGGCCGTTGGCGAGAGTCTGGATGATCTTTGCGGTGAGGGTGAGCCCACGCCTCTTCGCGTCCGTCAGGGGCTGGTTGACAACCCCAAACGCATCCGGCGCCACAATCGCGGGGCAGAAGAAGCGAAGGAAAACAAATCCCCCTACGCTCACAACCCGCGCCGCCGGGAACTGCGCCGCCACGGCGGCCGACAGAAGCGAAGCGACGCTGCGGAGGGGGAGGGGGGTCTGCTCGGCGGAGCTCAGGATTGCGGTCAGAAACGACTCCGCGAGGGCGAGAAGCCGCGTGCCGTTGGCAGTGACGTCGGCTGCGGGTGCGCGGGTCGGGTCGATTTCGAACGACCCCTCAGACTCCAACGCCGCGACGGTGGGGGGTCCCAAAACAGCGGCCAAGAACGCGGTTGACGTCTTTTTGACAAATGCGGTCATCAGCCGCGACGCGAACGAATTGGCGCGGAACAGCGTCCCTGCGCTAAAAAATGAGGCCAGCCTTTGTTAGCGCACCTCGTCGTTTGCGCCAGCTCCGCCTCCATGGCGGCGCCAATGGCGCGCAGAACGACCGTGTAGCGGGGGGGGGCAGCCGCGTCGCTTCGCTTCGGCGCGAGCGCGTCGACGAGCAGCGCCGCCGCGTCGTCGGCCGCCGAGGGGTCAACGGCGTCGCGCAGTACCCGCACGAGGGGCATCCCCCCCTCCACAAGCAGCGCGCGCAACGCCGCATACCGCCCGCCGCTACGTCGCGTCAGTTCGCCCCCTCCCATCCCCCCCCACCTCTCGCGGCGCGCCTCGAGGGGGCGAAAGGACGGCCCCTGCGCCAGCAGCGCGCGCAAAGCGTCCAAAAAAGCCCCGCGCACGAGGGGGGGGCTGCAATACGCCATCTCTAAATATAGATCGAGTGAGTCCCCCAAATTCTTGTGGAGGAGATTCGTCAGGCCACGAACGGCCGCAGTTCGGAAGCTCTCGTCGCGAGCGGCGCGCATGAGGTGCGACACAACCCCCGCCACAAGCGGCGGCGCCGAAGGGTCATCCCGCGGCAGTGCCGCCGCGCCAAGCAGCGCCGCCACTGCCCGCACGCACGCGGCGTCCACGTCGCGCTGGGGGCGGTCGTTTGTGGCGTCGAGGAGGGCCCAGTCGGACGAAAGGACGCGCAGCAGCGCCGCGCTGAGGCGCGCCTCGTTTTTAAAAACGAGCGCGCCGCGCGCGGAGAAAACCGCCTCGACGAGCGTCGCAAAGGCGGCGCGAACGCGAAGCGCGTCTGGGCCTGGCGGGAGGCGCGCGACGTTAAATAACAGCTCGCGCAGGAGGGGCTCAGCCGCAACGCGGGGGGGGGGCGTCGGCGGCGGCGAGCTGCTCGACGACCTTTCGAAAAAGGATCACAACCTCCTCCACAAACGTCGCGCGGTCAACGTCGAGCGCGTCGCCAAAAGAAGCAGCGCCCAGGCCCAGCGCCGCGGAGGGGGACGGGTCGGGACTTTTCGACGGGGGGGGGGTGGTGCCGAAGTTGCGGAGGGTGTTGAGGGCTGCGGCGAGGGCGGTTGGATAAGCCGTTTGGATGAGGCTGTGCGTCACCGCCATCGCAACCTCCGCGCACACGAATCTGTTCGTCGCCGCACGCGCCATCATATGTTCTAATAATAGATCAACAAGCGGCTCTTCACCCCCCGCCGCTCGCTCCCGCGCCATCACCCCCCCCAGCGCCGCGCAGAGGAAGTGCGCCATTGCCGCCCACTCTGCCAAAAAATTCTTTCCCGCCACAAGCGGCACCATTTCACCCCCCCCCCCCCTCCGCCTCGACCGTTTCGCTCCCACCCACAACCCCCGTGTAAAACCGCCAGCGCGCGTTCGTTCGCAGCCACGCCTCCTTCATCGCCCCCGACGTCACCTGCGCGCGTCTCAACAGCCCGCGCACGGCCTTTTGTTGCGCAGCGCGCCCAGTCGTCACCCGGCCGCTAACAGAAAGTGCAATGTACACGGCGCCGTTTGCAACGGTAGCTGCGCCAAGGGCTCTCTCCGCTTCGAAGGGAAGCGAAGCGATCGCGTCGGGAAGCTCACCCAAAATAGTGGCTGCGAGAGCAACGACCTCTGGGGCCCACGCGAAGAGGCACATCAACGCGCCGCATTCGACGCGACCAATCGCGACGACGCGCTCGCGAGCCGCGTTGCGGGTGGCTTCGCTTCCAAACAGGCGCGGGGTGAGGCTGCGGCAGAGGCGGAGGACGCGAAGGGTTGCGCCCAGGACGCTCTCAACCCGCGCCACCCGCGTCGTTGACTCTTCGATCACAACCCCCCCGCCGCTCGCCGTCGAGCCCCGCCGCTCCGCCCGTGCGAGGGCAAAGTCGGCCGGACGCGCCGCTTCGCGCAGATCCACCGCCGCGTCGCCCAACGCCGCCAGCGCCGCCGTCGAAAGCGGCAGCAGCCCCCCCCCGGCTGAAGCCTCGAGGACCCCCCCCAACGCCTCAGCGGCGCTGCGGCCGACGTCGGCGGGAAACTCCGAAATTAGCGTCACGATGGTGCGCACGACAGCCTCGGCGTCGACAAGAGCGGCGAAGAGTCGCGCATGTGCGGCGACCGCAACCGCCACAGCAGCAGCGAGGGTGGGGTCTATTTCGGCCACAACAGAGCGGCGCTTCGCCGCCCGCCGCTCAGCCGACACCCCGCGACGAGAAGACAAAAAGTCCCCCACCCCCCTCACAAATTGGGGCAGAGCGCGAGTGCGGAGAAGCTCCAATGAGGGGGGGGGTAGATCCGGAGGGAGGAGGGCAAGCGCGCGCGCAAAAACGAGGACGTGGTCGGGGGAGGGGGGGGCCTCCGAAGCGAAGCGATCGACGGCCGAGGTCAAAAACGGGTCCTCGCCGAGGCGAAGCAACGCCGCGTACGCGCGCACCAGCCGCCCCCCCTCAGGCCCGTCTGCGGCGCCGTCGGGGAGTTTTTGCGCGAAAATGCGGTCGAGAAGCACAGGGAGGTTCGGCATTAAAGTTTGAAATAACAGGCTGTTAGCGCCGAGATGCGATGCGCATCGAAGAGCGTCTAACATAACAGAAGCTGACACATCTGTTAAGTCGCGCGACTTGATTCCAGACACCAGCAACCGCACCAGCGCGCCAAAGCATGCACCCCCCCCTCCCCCCGCAGCCTTCGGCGCCACGTGCGCAACCGAAGGGGGGGCGGCGAGGGCGAGAGCGCCGGCGAGGGGCCACAGCGCGACCTTTCGCCGCGAGGAGCGCGCGAAGTCCACAAGCTGCGAGAACGAAGGGGTGAAGGCCTCGGCGGACAAGAGGGGAGGGGGTCCTTCACTTCCCTTCGCTTCGGCGGCGGCGCGAAAGGAGGTGCCGTGCGCGTGGAGGAACGAAGCGAAGGCAGGGCCGATCGGCGCGGCGAGGGTGAAGAGGACGTATTTGGGGGGGGGCCTCACGACGACAGCGGCGACGAGGGCGAGGAGGCGCGCGAAGGAGGGGGGGGCGAAGGGGGTGCGCGCGAGGATGGCGAGGGCGTCGACGTTGGCGTCGTCCTTCGACGCTTTGAGCGCGTCGACGTGGCCGAGGAGGAGCTTAAAAAACAAGTCGGGGAAGCAGTTAGCAAGCGCGCCGCAGCAGCGGCTGGGCGGGGGGTGCTTCTCGAGCGTTTGGGGGGGGAGGGAGAAAAGGAAGGCGAAGAGGCGCGAGAGGACGTCGTCGTCGGGCGCAACGCGCGGGGGCGGTGCGGCCACGTGCGCGTCGATGCACGCGGCTGCGGCGTCCAAAAGGACGTCAAAGGCCTCCATGGCCCAAGGGTCATCCTGAGGGGGTGAGAAAAGAAGGGGTGCGCGGGGACGGAGGAGTGCTGCTTCTCCGCAAGGGCGGTGAGGTGCGCGAGGATGAGGGAGAGGTGCTGCGGGCTGAAGGCAGCCGCAGCGTCGCTGAGGGCGGCCATGCGGCGCCGGCGGGAGCCTTCGATTTCGCCGAGGACCTGCGAGGGGGGGGAGCGTGAGGGGATGTGCGCAGAGGCGACAAGGGGGTGGAGCGTACAGCGTCTGAAATGAGGGTGAGGATGTCCGAGCAAGGCGATTGGGCACTGCGCATAACAACTAATGACCAATGGAAAAAAGAGGCACGAGGTTGGAGAGGTGGGACTCTGCGCAGTGGGCCCTTTTAAGGTGGACGAGGGTTATTTCTTCAACAAAGGAAAAGGCCTCAAGCCTGCCTCCTCTCAAAATTAACAGCGAAATTCCACAGTTCTTTGGGTGTCGCATTCGGTATGTCGCAGCAACGTGAGGCCCCCCGGACGTGGATGTTGGAGAAGCGGTGCCGGCGGAACAAATGGTCGACGGTGCATGTGGAGCTGCGCGACGGCATGTTGGCCTACTCCCGCACCGTCGGCCCTGACGGCGTGCTGAAGCTGTGCGGCACAATCTCGCTCGAGGGCGCTCGCGTGTCGCTCGACCGCTGCCCCGACCGCATTGACGTCGCGGGGGCGATCAAACTGCAGACGAAGCGGTCGTCGAATGCGCGAAAGGCCTGCTACTTCCTCCACCGCGTGTACTGGTTCCGCAGTGCGGACCTGGAGGACATGACGGCGTTCCAAATTCAAATTGACAAGCAGATCGTGACACCCGTCGAGTCAACGTTCGTCCACATTTCAAAAGATGACGTGCGCATGGCACCCGCGTCGCACTCACCCCACGCAGCTCGACGCCGATGACGACCCCGCAGCTCTAGAGGTTTGACCTTGATTGACGTTGACGTTGACGTTGACGTTGACAGCTCATGTCCGTCGGCACCCTGTACCGCGTCGCTTCGGGCATCAAGTGGCTGCTGAAGAAGATCATCCCCTCCTTCGACTCCTCCGTCGCGCTCACCCCCGCCGACCTCGCGGAGCCGCTGCACGTCCTTGGCCACGAGTTTAACAGCCGAAGTAATTTAGAGTCGCTGCTCCTGTTCTTCCACTCCCGAATTTGGTTCTCCTACCGCCGCGGCTTCGAGCGCCTCCCCGCGTCCGACCTTTCGACCGACGCGGGGTGGGGGTGTGTCTACCGCGCCGCGCAGATGATGCTTGCTAACAGCCTCGTTAATTTAAGGCTCGGTCGGGGTGAGGGGGAGGGGGGGGGTTGCTGATGCGTCAGACTGGGTGATGGACACAGATCTACCCCCCCCCCGTCAGTACGAGAGGGTGCGCCCTATCCCTGTAAACTTTAAAGACTCAGACTCTCCGGGAATTTGAGGACTCTCGCGCCGCCCGTTTCTCCATCCACGCGCTAACAGACATCTGCGCGCGCCAATTAAAAAAACGACCCGGGGAGTGGATTGGACCGAGCACGGCGTGCCATGCCCTGCGGTTTCGTTTGGGGGGGGGTGTTGGCTGACTAAAAATAGAATTGTGGCTGGGTCGCAGGATGAGTTTGGCGTGCTCGTTTTTCAGGATAACATACTCTTTAAAAAGGACGCTATCCAGGCGGCGCGCGTGGGGGGGAGGGACCTCCCCCTCCTCCTTCTCTTCCCCACCCGCTTGGGTCTGCTCTAAATTCTTTAATCTTTAATCACCCCCAGGCATGGACGAGCTGAACCCTGTCTACGCGCCGCAACTTAACAAATTCTTTAAGCTCCCGCAATGCGCGGGCATAATCGGCGGCAAGCCGCGCAAGTCGTTTTTTTTCATGGGCGCGCAGGGGCCTTTTATTTTTTATTTAGACCCCCACACAGTCCAGCCCGCCGTATCCCTTCGCGCAGAGTGCGACACAAAAGTACCCCCCCCCCCCCCCCCCTGACGGCCGCAGACGTACCACTGCGCCGACGTCTGCCGGATGCGCATTTCAGAAATGGACCCCTCCCTCGCCGTGGGATTTTTTGCGCGTGGGCGGCGGGACGTCGAGGCGCTGATCTTGCGGCTGAAGGAGATCGAGGGCGAAGAGGCGCACCCGGTCATAACGGTTGTGGACGGCGCGCTGAGTGAGTCCGAGGTCGCCGACGACTCCTTGGTCGAGTCGTTTGACTGACCGCTTGTTTAGTTGTTAATTTGTATTCTAAAAATAGAGCAGCCCCCACACGCCGTGCCTCCCCACCATCGCCCTTTCTGGGGTCTTAAAGGTCCAAAAATAGGCGACGCCTCGTCCAGGGGCCTGCGGCATTCCCAGGGGCGCGTGCGCCGCGGGGAAAAGTCAAACGGCGCCGCTGTTATCTCTGCCGCACTGACCCCCGCGGCTGATTCCCAGCTAAAAGATCTGTTAAAACGCCCACGTGGTCATTTCAGCGCAGCGCCTGTTGCGGGGCGTGAGGGTCGGAGTGATGGATATTTTTACAGCGCTTCTGTAATTTTACAGCGACGGGTTCATCGCGACGTCGTTTTGAAAATGCTGATTGGACTTAAATTCCTGCCATCAGTTAGTCTTCAAAAGGCCATGCGCACCGCGTAGAGCGTAAAAAGAACATGTAAAGACTCAATCAAGTTGTTAGCAACCCTTAACACGTCAGATCACCCCCCCCCCCCCCCCACGGGATGTCGCAGAGCGCGCACACGATGCGCGCGTACGCCGCCGTGTCCACGTCGAGCGCCGCAGGAGGCAGCTGGACCTTCCCAACGTCAGCGCACAGGGGGGGGGGGGTGCAAACAGCGGCGAGGGCCTCCTCAACGTCGGGGGGCCAGACCTGCATGAGGCGCTCGATGTCGGGCATTTTTGTTTTGAAATGGACCGTGGGGGGTGGTTTTGACCGGTGCAGCTCGCTAATGGACGCAATCCAGTTGTTAACCTCCCGCGGGTTCTTCTCCGCGCTCTCGACGCTCTTCACAACAACCCCCCCCACCGGCGCCGACTGCCTCGACACCGACCGCAGCTGCAGCTCAAGAACTAAAAATAGTCAACGCGCACCCCCCACCCCCCCCCCCCCGGGGACCCGCCGGCGCCGCCCA
>JAIYDP010000470.1 GCA_027487435.1 Verrucomicrobiaceae bacterium
CTTGAGTGAGGATGGGGAGGGGGGAGGGGTGTTGTGCTGTGTTGGGGAGGCTTCTTTTTGAGATTCTTTGTGAGGTTTGACGTGTTTTTTTTTAGAGGAGTGGAGGATTCTTCTGACGTGGTGGTAGTGACCCTGACGCTGTTGTTGGGAGGCGTCGCTGTGGAGGTGTTGACGCTGTTGGAGTTGCTCGCAAGTGCATGCCCGGTGTTGGACCTATTTTGCGCCCCTCATTGGATCACTGTTGAGTTCATCGGCAATGTTGAATTTCGAACAAGTACAATCGATTACATGTTTGGTACAATTGTAGCTAATCAGTTTTGGAGAGAATTGCAGCGTCCATGAACAGAGTGGAGGGCCTTGATCGGCTCTTTCTGGATTATCAGAAAAGCTGCTGGTCCCTGACAGCGGTGTCTTTGCTATGAGCCACCTGTTTCCAGCATCATCGTCTCTGCTGAATGACACGAACCCGTAATACTTGCAAATGGAGTGTCCAATCAAGCGATGCATGGGAGATGCAATGCAAACGCTAAACTCGTCCTTGTCAGTCTGTGGAAGTTAGATTGCAATAAAGAGAATCAATGCATTTTCGGCTGAGTGAGCGATCAAATTTCGTTCGAAATCTGCAGCGAAACGAATGCTTACTCCACGTTTGATCAAGTCACACACACGTCGATCAATTCTGGTACAGCTGATCATGTCTCCTCGTCGTTGGGCTTTCTGGAGCGACTGCATCAAAGTTGTGTATGAAGAGTCACTCATCGACCTGAATGCGTCCCAAACTTCCTTGACCAATTACAAAGACACCAGCAACATTACTTTATTTGACGGCTCAAAGAGCTGCTGAAAAACTGTGTGCGAATTGATACTAAACAGCTCCTGTAAATCTGCAACTGAAACTCTCTGATTCAAAAACATGTCTGGAGAAGTCAAAAATCCGCGCCGTGAAACGAATTGCAACCGTTCAGGAAACGCTGATGTCGGCGGCTTCCAGGGCGACCAGGAGACACCCTAGTTCTTATGGAATCTCTCGGAGAATGCCCTAGTGTCTGAGGAAGACTGCTGCAGCGTCTGCACTTCGAGTTCTTTGAGGAGAATCGTGTTGCGGGGACGAGAAACGCACAGAAGGAGAGCTGTACCTGACATCCCCTTGACCCTCAGCGAATGCAACACTATCGCATTGGTTGCAGGAATGAATGCTCTGAACACCTGGAATGCGACAGCGTCATGACAACAACTGCAGTTGGCGCCAATCCGAAACGGATTAACTGGTACTTTTAGTGTCTCTTTTTGAACCTGCGTCATGCAATCCTACTCTGTGAAGAGTCAGCTTGCGTCTACGCCAGGGGCCACTCTCTTTCTGGTTGAAGGATCTAAAGTAGACCCTCCCCTTCTTGGCTGAAACTCCAGGACGGCGCAACTTTTGTTTTGAAGCAAGTCAGTAGTCTTGAGGACAGAGACAAAAAGGCGAAGCTTGCGACTGCATATGCGATACAAGAAACTCGCTTACTATTCTACTTGAGACATCGGAACATAGTACAGATGAAGGACTTTTACGTGACTGGTCCGAACTATTGTGTTGTTCTGGAGTACTGCTCACGTGGGGATCTTGGAAAACTTATTGCTGAGCATGCAAAGAAGAAAGAGCATCTGCCGCAGCGCCAAATTATGCATTACCTCCTCAATATCGCCTCCGCACTCGCGTTCGCTCACGAACTGGATGTTTTGCATCGCGATATCAAGCCACAGAACATCTTTGTTTGTTCAGAGACAGTAGTTAAGGTCGGGGACTTCGGCGCTGCAAAAATTGTTGAAGATGCCAATGTTGCAGCTGAAGGCGCTCGAACAGGCACGAGAATCTACATGGTACGCTCTCAGACAACATTTTGTCACACCTCAGGCGCCTGAAGTCTTCAACCAGGAGAAGTACAATAGCAAGGCGGATGTTTGGGGTGTTGGTGCCGTGCTCTATGAGCTCATGACTCTCTTGCCTCCCTCTGTTGAACGAAGTGGGTTTGACTTCAACAAGATCCCTGCCGAGTATGACCCTGTGCTGCGGAAGTTGTGCGAAGCTATGCTGAGCCCAAATGCGAATGAGCGTCCCTCCATGCCAGACGTCATTCGCTTGCTTTCTTCGACCCCTTCGTTTCCAAAGGAGTTGATGAGAGTTGCAGTGAGCGAGCTTCCCGAGTTCTCTGCAAACTTTCCTCCCAGCTTCTTGGGGGCTGGAGTTGGGCTCACCTTTGAGCTAATGGAAAATGGAGGCCTCTACGTTGTGGCGATGTCCCCTGGGGCACCGGCGCAGAGGTCCGGGTTAATTGACATGTGAGTTTCTTTTCGTTTTGGCCTGACAACAACAGCGGAGATGTCATTGCTGCTGTCAATGGATATGATGTTCGACGATCGTCTAATGTTCGAGAGGTGATCAATTTGATCGCTGGTCCTCCAGACACTACTGTCACCATCAATTTGACGAAAGGGGGCCTCCGTGGTCAGCCCTTCTCTGTGACCCTTCAGAGGGAAATGATCCGCCCCTCTGCCGAATCTTCCTCTTTGTCCGGCCTGTCCGCGGCCTTTCTTCCAGTCGAGAGCGTCGATGTCGCGATCCACGAGGACCCCATTCCAACCCAAGGTCAAGTCGAGGAGTCCGTTTCAGAAATTCCCATGACAAACGTTCTCTTTTATCCCCAAAACTCCAATGAAGTGAAGCAGACCTCTCCGTCTCAACTCCGACGTGCAGAGTACTCAGACTCTGTTGTTGATTCTTCGCGACCGGCCAGCCTCACAGGGAATTGGCAAGCCAGCCCGTCTTCCGCACGAAGCTCTGTCACTCAAATCGACACTGCTCGTCATGTTGTCAGGAACCTCGCCATTGAGGTGGAAAGGGGACCTAGGTCACATCTTCGCGTTTGTGGGATTGGACAAATCGACGGTGTTGACATGTCCTCATTTGATATCGGAGATGACATTGTGGCAGTTGATAATTCTCCCGTCTATTCCATTCAAGATCTCAGCTCGTGCGATGCGCAGCATGTGTTTGTTGTGTTCCGCAACAACGAGAACGTAACCATCTCGTCTCGTGCAGTGCCCTCGATCCCCGTCACACAATGGAGAAGGACACCCAAATCCAATGACGTAACCTGCTTCTGCAATTCCTCTAATCCACAGATCGGCGTCGCAAGATCGTCGAGATCGCTTCCTCCGCCGCCTCCAATTCTAGGCGAAAGCCTTGGCATCTCTGTCATCATCGCGGAGAAGAGCAACGCCGTTGTCATCGCTGACATCCTCCCCCATGCTCGTGGTGTGCTTTCGAAAGTCTTCAGCGCAGGCGACATCATCGAAGAAATAGACGGCCTCAAGCTGGCTGCGCTGCCTCGGCTGCACGAATCTGTCCCGAAAATATTGGATGGCCCGTCTGGTACGTTGTGCAGGCTTCGTGTTCGCCGAACAGACAACACGCTAAGCGAAGAGATCCCTTTAATAAGAAGCACAACGGTGTCGGCTTCGTCCCGGAATCTTCTAGTTGCGAGCCGCTACTCAGGTCGCTTTGACAACACAAGCGCAGACATGTGCGAAGTTGGGCTTCATTTGCGAATAATTGAGGACAACCTTATCGTTGTTGACATCGAGAGAGGGTCGGGTGCAGCAGCTGTAGGTACGATAATGAGGGGCGACGTGTTGTTGCGAGTGAATGGTATCAGCGTTGAGAAGCAGTCGCCAGATTTTGTGTCTGCTATGTTGAAGGGAGCTGCAGGCACCTCTGTGGACCTCTTGCTCTTCAGACCATCCACAAGGGAGACTATCTCCGTGACAGCAATGCGGACGCCGCGAGTACCGTTGACACCTGCAAAGGCGGAGAGCTCCTTCGCAGTCTTGTAAAGTATGTAAACGTAATTCGGATGCCCCTCTGGCAACCTTGCTCCCACTTCTGCGGCCCAAGTGAGTCTGCCCAGCCAGCGCGGTCCACTAGCACTTCTCTGAGAGTAATCCTCGTCGTAGACAACATGCTCCGTTATCCTCTAGATCATGGCCGCGAAACTTTGTACGATGGCAGCCTTGCTAAGCCCATCCGTGGTGGTCTGCTGGTGGGGGGAACATATGGAGGAATGGAGTGGGGGATATCGGCAGGCAGGGGCGACGCTTTGAGCGCGAGCCCTTTGAAGGCCAAACGAAGGAGTCCGGGAGGGAGACGTGAACAACAAGGACGCGAGGACCCACGAGAGGATCCAAGTCAAGTCTCAAGCGCACAGGGCACGACGATGAAGGCCTGCTGTCAATCTGTAAGAGGGAAATTGTTGGAAAGTTGAGGCGACTATGGGAGAACGGGAGTACCGTGGGATCCCCATACCAACTCGCACCTTCTTTGCCAAAGCGTTGCATAGCCTTGCGAGAGCTTACTGTGCGCAGGGAGTGGGTCCATTTCGTCTCCATGCTGCCGCTCGTGCAAGAGATGGGCCGCATTCAACAAGAGGGACGTTCTGAAGCAGAAGTGCTGCAATCGGAAGGATTGCATGGCCTGATGGAGCAACTCAAGGCCGACATAGGCTTTTTGCATGAGCGCGGGAGGCGGTCCCTCTTAGTCGACGCTCTTATTAATCTGTTTCGAGATTTTCGGCTTCCTCTCGTTGGAAATGTGTTTGTCCTTGCTCTCATCAAGTGATCTTGGCTCCATCAACGCTTACGTCAGCAGGTCCAGAGGGAAAGTTGGCTCAACCATAAGGAATGCTGTCCGAAACTTGGCCACCTTTTTCGCTCCGTTGACCGATCTTGCTCGATCCCCACATAACGCCCTCTCCCCATCGTCGTGCCGGTTTCTCAGCGACAATTTGCAGGAGCTGTCGGAGTATTTCTGCTCGCATGGGCCAAAGTTACTACCACTCACAGTTACGCTGGACCTCCTTGCAATACGGCAGCATTTTTTCGACCCTCTGGCAGTCGAACGACACTTTGGCGCCATTGTCGGTGCTTGCGAACAGGCGTCTGTTCCTCACGATTGTCCATTTCGTTTTGTTGAGGATCACGCGCCAACGTTTGTGAATCTCAGCGCAGGATCCTTTGTGGAATTGTTCAAAGGGTTCAATAAGGTAATCCTTGTTGTCGATTATCTCGATGAATGCATATCTTGCTCGTTTTCCAGTGACCTAACGTCCAAGCATTCGACTGCGGATGATGCTCTCTCCTTTGTTATGGCATTCCTTCCGAAAGTCGCCCCGCTCAGTGATGATGCCCTCGCTGGCATTGATAAGCACATTTCCAGTGCGCTTCGCTGCTTGCTTTTTCCTCAATTTGTAGCGATATTGTGCGAGAAGTTGTCCTCGAAACAAACCTCGGCTTGGACCAAACTGTACCTCTGCTTGAGCCAGCTCCGCGACCCCCCCGACGCGTGTAGTCCTGGCTTCGCCCTGCGCTTCATTCTGAGGGCGTTTGATTCGCCGAATGTCCGAGTTGTTGCAGCGGCGCTCAGTGCCCTCGACCGCCAAAGTTGCGACAGCTACCGGGATCGCATCTTTGCTCTAACAGAGACGGATCGCAGCGATGACGATTGGGACAAGTGCGTTCTTTTGCTTTACCTTCTTTTATGCCATAGACTTGTAGCTTGCGTGGACGAATCAACGAGGCTCGAGTTCATGGATGCAGTTTTTCGTCGCTGGGGATTCGAGCGATCACTTCGAGGGTTTCGAGGACTCTTCCAAACAGTCGGCAGACACGTATCATCGCCTGTGTTGATGCGTCGCTTGATGTTGAGTTGCATTGACGTGGATCCGCTGCAGTCGACCCATCGAGCGACGAATTTCCTATTTTTGTCATTTATATTGCCTGCTGAAGCAATCGATGAGAATTTCCTGTCCCTCTGTCTCAGGTTTACTGTAAATTTTGTACGACTCACCTTGAAATGTCTGATTTGATAGGTGGTGAGATGCGTACAATCAATCTCGCAGAACGAACTCATATCCTTGTTTGATGCTGTGGCTCAAATTGAGAGCTACAGCAATCCACCCTGCAGCCCTGCGAGCGATCTGTACGTGGACGTCATCAGACTGTTGGCGACTCGTCTGATCGCCGATGACTCCGACGAAGCCATTCGAGGTGGGCGATCGAGCCCCTTCTCAATTCTGGGCGCAGTCTCAGAGAGACCAGCTCAACTGACGACGCTGCAGAACACCCGCTTCTCCTCACCCTCCCTGCTGTGCCCCATGTCTCTGTTTGTTGCAACGCTGTTCGCACGATGTGTTGGACATTACAATCATGCTCTGGGAATTTACATTCCGTACAAATTCTGTAGCATTGTTGCCGTACCAGTCTCTTCAGTGCCTCTTATTCAAGAGCAACTTAGCGGTCTCCTGGTTTTGCGACAAGAGCTGAAGGACGCACTCCAATCGTTTATCCTTCGTATGGAGAATCGCGATATTTATTTGGGTGAAGTTTCCTTTGCTGAAGCTCATGAGGCGGAGCTGAACGCCATCCTTCGTGAGTTCGGCCTGCCTGCTCTATCGTCTCAGGCAATCAAGTACCGCCGACGAGAAGTCATGGACATGCACAAACGGCTTGTTGACATGGAGAAACTGAAGGCTTGGTTGTCGGACGTCCTTCGGATTGCTCCTGAAACTGTTTTCAGTCCCGCTGATGAAGAAATTCTTCGCTTCAATGACCAGATATCACTGCGAATCAACCGTGAGAAGACGGTTGTGGCCATCAGCGAGCTGTTTGAGTCCGTCTTCCGTCGAGTTGGTGACATGAGTGCAGCCATGCACTTGGTCAATCATCACACCTTTGTTTGCGTCAGAGACGCAAGGACTCAGACAGCGTTTGATGTCATGGCCACGGACGCGTTCGCAGCTGAACCACCCTCATCTCTGGCTGACGTCTCATCATGTCTCTCTCGTGTTGTTGCTGCTGCGCAGTCGCTAATGATACGAGATCCTCCTCTTTCATACACGGCATTCGCAAGGTCCTTTCCAAGTCTCTTCACGGCCGGTGCAACCTTTGCCGTCGCTGACGCCGAACTTTCATTGAGCTGGGCGCGTTCAAATTCTCCTCCGCCTCCTCCAAAGGCACCTCAGCAGCCGCAGCCTTTCTACACGCCTGGGGAAGTCAGCCGGGCTTTGGAGGCTCTTCGCAACGTGTACCGAATTGATACGGTTGGGAAATTCTTCGACAGAGTTGGGCTGCGGACGGACACTTCGTTTGATGTTGCGAATGTGAATACTCTCGTGGGTGGCACACAGCATGTCGTCGAGGTCGGTCTTCAAATTGCTGACAACTTCCCTCACATTGCAATTCTTACCGATTCTTTGTTTGAGCTTTTCAAGAACATTGAGGGCCATGACGCACTCCCTGAGCTCGTCAACTTCATGCGCAGCGTGAGGGTGGGTGATCTCTTGCCTGTTGTGCGCGAACAGGTGCAGGGGTCTCCGTTTTCCGAAGGAGTGCTTGCGAATGTTGAATTGGCATCGAGAGCTCTGAGCCCTTTGTGCCTGCCGCCCAGTCAATCAACATCGTGTGCTGACATTCTGCGCTCTATGTCGATTGAAGTTGTCCCTGCCACTGTCGTGGGTCTCAGTAGGGCTGTTGCGGACTGCTGTTCGAATCTTGCTCATGTAAAACAACTGTTCTTATCTTTCCACTCCTTCAGTCCGGAGAAGGTCGTGTTCCAGCTCAAGCAGCTGCGAGCAAATGCAAAGTTTTTTCTCTCAGCAACAGGCGAGCTCTCTGTGAAAATGGAAGGCGACCGCGAGCTCAACCCAGAGCAGTTTGATGAGCTGTGGCGAGGGGCGATGCTATGTCGTGACGAAATGGATCAAAGCGGTGATGGCGCCGTCGTTTTAAACTTTTGCCGATCAGTCGCCTCTGCATTGCTCATTGCGGACGTGTGGCTTGGTTTGAGGGCAGCTGGGCATCCTTTGTACTTGGCTTCGAGCTTTTCTCTCTCTGTTGTCGATGATATTGTCGGGTTGGACTCTTTGCTAAGTCGCCTTCGTGTGGAGGAAGCATCCTGGCGTGCGGCTCTGGAGCGTGCGGAGGAGCGATTCCCTCGCCTGCTTTTGCTGCCGCGTGGGACCATCGCACAAGCTATTTCAAAATGCACTCTGTCGGGTCTCACTGCAGCCGAGGTGGCCGCTCTTGTCGCCCTCGGATTTCCAGAGCGACCGCCGCCAGTCGAGTCAAAGGCGCTCCCTGCTCAGCCCATGGAATCAGCGTTGTCCTCGATTGGGTCGGCGCTGTTTGACACCATCGTTGACGCACAAGTCAGCTACTCTGGTTGTGACTGCTCTGTGCATGTGTTGGACTGCACAACGATGACCCCTGCTGAGTTGAGATTGCACCTTTTGTCTATCCCGGAGCTCTATTTCTGCCATCCATCCTTGACTCTCGAAGCCAGCGTACTGGTCAGCCCACATGAGTTGAGGAGATTTCTTCGCTGCGCTGAGAAGTTTCCAGACTTTTCATTTGCGATTGTGAAGCCAAATAAGCTCTCCCCCTCGTCCCTTTTTGCCTTGCGCGAATACGTGGCCTCTGCAGCCACCTCTTGGCGCCGCGGAAGCACAAGTGGCGGCACATTGTATCTTCTTTTCTCAGACGCTTCCCTCATCGACGCATTCCGAGCGGGTCCCCCGGACCCAAATAGTCCTCTTGAAGCCAGCGTGACTGAAGTCATGCGAGCAGCCCTTTTGCAACGCGGCCTGGCCGATGGAATTTGTGTCTGGTCGTCGTCGGCTGGCGACGGTAAGTCAATGTTTATTCACGGCCGCGCTGCTGCGGCGGCTGTGTCGTTTCGAAGCGTTGTTCCAATTCATGAGGGATTTGTGGCCAGTCTTTTCTTTGAGGGGCTTCCGCTGCAAGCCAACACTGTCTTCTTTCACCTCCCGATTTACACCGAGGATGAGGGAGTGCTGGCTGCCGTTGATGTAGCTTTGTGCAACTTGTTGTTTCATAGGCTTCTGGTCGACAGTCAAGGCAATGCTTTTGTGCGGCCTACGCTTCGTGCTCATGTCGCAGTCGAGCTGCCGCATGGGTTGAAGTCCTCGGCGAGCTTCTTTGCACATATCTTCGCTTCCATCAACGCAAGCTCTCGCTTCGAACTTCGAAACGATGCCGTGGCGCAAAGAGTGTCGCAGTTTTTGAATGGCAACCGCATCGCAGTGCGGGAGGACCCCCTTGCGGACATCAGGGCTAAAATGCGTCCTCATCGACCCACCGGCTCGTCATCGCTTCGCGAACAGTACATTTTTCTCCGCGCGATGACCAAGCGGATGAAGTATGCGAAGTCAGCGGCCATGAAAGAGGACGAGCTTGCGCTTTTCTTTGCCTTTGAGTGCGCCGCATTAACGGACTCGTCCCTCACCGCGGAAAGAGATTCGTCGAGAAGGATGCTGTTCTCGCATTGCTTTAAAGTACTTGTTGACAGCAGCTCTCAGCGAATGGTCGAATTGCTGTCATTCAACGATAAGTGTCAATTGTCTCCAACTAGTTTTGTCCTCGATATTCGCGACCGAGGAGACTTCTCGACCTTTTCGCAGTGCATAGGACTGGACCAACCGTCGACGTTGGATGCTGCGTTGGGTCGTTTTGTATTGACCAATGACCTCGCCTTCAAGTTGCTGGTCCTGCATCAGCGCCGGAAGATGCATGTCGCGACGATTCTGTCAGGCCATACTGGTGTTGGCAAGGTCAACTGTCTGTTTCCTTGTTGAGCTCACCCTCTCAGACGGAAATCGTGCGATTGATGGCAAGCGTCGCCAATGCGGACTTCAACCTTCGACCAGACCCAGCTGTTTTGATCCGCCGCGTCTTCAAAGACGGTGCAATAGACCATTTCGCGCGAGCGCCCGAAATGGTGAATATTGTCGGCTGCTTTTCGGGGGATTTGCAACCTGAAGGCGTTGGGGTGGTTGTAGGTTGTGCGTATGGGACAGACTTTGAAAATATTGCCCGCGTCATAGAAGGACGCATAGTAGCGCTAGCTGCTGCTCTGAACAAGTTCTTTCCGCTCGTGTTCTTGAGAGAAGGGTTTGAAACGTGGCTTCAGACAGTATGTAGTGCTGCGATCGCTCTGATTAGCCAGGCTTCAAAGGGCGTCATGATGAGTGAAGACAGGGCAACATTTTACAAGCGATGCGTGGCGGATCTGCGACCGGGAGTGGCGGGTGTTGGTGGCTGTGACTTGGAGAAGTTGGTCGAATGGGTCAACAAGCGAGATCCTCCTGTAACAAAGCTCTTCCTTGACTCCGCCGAGGTGCAGTACTGCGTGAGTGAGCTAGCGTCATTTCAGCTGAAGGACCTGTTCGTCAAGGAAACCATGCACCATCGCGTCTCCGTCGCCGACTGGGACAAATTTATCAGCCGTCTCGGCACGCATGCCAATCATATCGGCTCTCTCCACTCCGACGCCATCGTCGTTGCGTTTGTCGACGAACTCAACGCCGCGGAGAGCGTCATCGGCGCTGCGACTGAAGTGTTCGTCGACCATAGCTGGAAAGGGTCGAAGCTACCCAAGAACCTCGTCTTTGTCGCCGCCGTCAATCCGGCCAGCTCCGCCGAACCGTCGTCAGCCATCGATTTTACGGGTACTTTAGTCTGGACTCATCGTGTGTATTCGTTTTGCTTTGCTCTCTGTAATTTTGACAACGTGAGTGTCCCCTATTGATCGCCCATAGGAATGTCATCTTTCGCCCATGTTGAAGAATACTCCGTCGCTCGAATCCCTCCTTCGCTTCAGACCCTGTGCATTGACTTCGTCTCCTCCGATGAGGACCAGGCCTGCTTTTTGACCGCTTTCATCGACCGAAACCTTGCTTTTGTCGAGAATGCCTCGTTTATGAAACCTTTGTTGGGCAGTGTCCTTGTCATGAGCCAACGCTTCATTGCCGACTTGAACGTGTACCGTCTGCGCGCGTCCATTCGCGATGTGTCGCGCTTCTTTGAATATTTTCGGTATTTAACATCAAATCCGTTTCTCTTGTCCGCGCAACCCGAATATGCAATCCCCGTCGCTGCATTCGTCAGCCTCGGCCTTGCATACTTCTATCGCATCCCCAGCATCGACCGAAAGTGGCGCACAAGATACGCAGATCTCGTCGACGCCCAAAGCAGAGAATTCCTCCCTCGCCAAAAGATTCCTGGCCACTTCCTTGACGTCCTCAGCTTCGAGCGCGATGCCATCTTCAAGAGAATCGACAAATCGAATGGAATTGCCGCGACGAACACAATACGGGAGAATGTATTTGCTTGCGTCATCAGCATGGCTGCAGCGGTTCCCCTTCTCCTTGTTGGCCCCCCCGGCTGTTCCAAGACCCTTGCATTCTCCGTTGCCGCTGCAAATTTCATGGGGCCTTCTTCACATGATCCCTTGTTTCGGAAACTCCCGCGTCTCTGCCAAGTCCGTTATCAATGCGCTGAAGGTACTTCAGCGTCCGAGATCGAACAGGCCTTCAACAGCGCTGTGGCGATGCAAGGCCGTCTTGAGGCGAGTGGGCTTGTCGCTGAAAGGGTCGTGCTCCTCTTGGACGAAGCCGGCCTTCCAACAGAAACTGCTCGTGCGCTGAAAGCCCTTCACAAGGTGAGATTGTTGAATGTTGACTCACGTTCCAGTTTCTTGATGACCGCAACATCGCGGTTGTCATAATTGCCAACAACATCTTGGATGCAGCAAAAACAAATCGTCTGTCTGCGGTATTTCAAATGAAGCCACAGGACGTTGACCTTCAGACCTTTGCTTCTGCCTCATTGCCGCCAACTCTTCCCCCTCCTTTCACAGCGAATCGCTCCGAGCTCGTGGTGTCGCTGTGCAATCTCTTCGCTGATGTCGTTCGTCTCTCCGACGTACGCAGCGACCTCTTTCACCTGCGTGACTTCATTTTCTTTCTCCGCCGCGTTTGGGCCCAGTTCTCTCGCTCCCCTGAGCCAGACCTGGTCAAGGCGATTGTTGTTGGCGTTGCAAGGAACTTCAGTTGTGTGTCGCCGCACTCTTTTCGAGAGATTGTCAACAGCGTCGGTCGTCGAGTTGCTGAGGCGATTGGCCACGATTGGGTCGATGTGGGGCAGTTCCCGCTACAGCTGTCGTGCCTAAGGGACGCTCTTGGCGACACTCTCACGTCGCATGGCGATCTGATTGCTCCGACGGATGAACGCCAAGCGGTAGCTTATGACGCTGTGCTTGACCCGTTGCGCTTCATTGCTGTCATTGATTCCGCTACAACAGAAAGCGCCCATCGCTTACTCCGCCAAGTCGGTGTTGCGCCCGATATCGTGGAGGTCATTCGCGTCGTCTGTTTTGCTTCGGACTCCGCCGCGCTGGCGAGAGCAGCTGCCATCAACAGGGTGAAGCAATGCATGGCGGCTGGACGAACCTGCTTTCTTATTAACTGTGCCGACATTTTCTCCAATTTCTACGATGTCTTCAACAGGAATATTCGGCTGGTCCGCGTCGGGGACTCGTCATCCAAATTTTTTGCCAACATCTCTATCGGGTCAATCTCCCGCCCATGCGAGATGCATCCTTCGTTTCAGATGGTCGTGTTCCTGTCTGCTGCTGATGCAATGACCACGCCACTCCCATTCTTGAACAGATGTGAGAAGTACGCGATTTCCCCTCGAACCCTCTTCAATGATCTCACGTCCCCATTCGAGCCTGAGGCCGCTCAGGCGTGGTTAGACGCTCTCGCTGCGTGCCGCCAGTGGCGCGACGCAGTGGATCGCAGAAGCTTTTGTGTTGCACCCTCAGACGAGTCGCTCCACTCGCTCCTTCTGGCAGCTCTCGTCAGAGGTGACATCTCGCCGGAGCGTGCCCCTGACTTTGTCGCGGCGATGATGTCTCTGGTGATCAGACCGACGGCTCTGTATTTAAGGCGCTCAACGCTTGACCCTCCCCTTCTTTCTCAGCTTGTTTCAAAGCTCTCTTTCTCGATGCAGCACTTCCTTGCTTCTCATGTGAGCATGTCCCGCCGTTGGGTCCTCATTGCCCGTGCCGACGTCGACAGTAACTTCGTCGCCAATGACGCGTACGGTGCGGGTGTGGACGTCAAGACGATCTCCTCATACGGCACGGTGGCTGAATTTGAAAAGGATGCGAGGGTGTTCGCGTCCTCCAACCGTGTTACGCTTGTCGCTGTCGTTAGTAGCGCGAATGGCCCTGCGATCGGGCATCTTCGCGATCTTTTCGATACCCTGTCCGAGCGTTGTGACAAGACGTTTATCGTTGCAATCGAAACGCAGTCTCATGCGATCGCCCTGGGAGATGTGTACGAGCCCGTTTGGACAATCGGGTGGGCCTTTGCATTCGTCGAGTCTCTCCACGGCATTTCGAACGGTCTCATTGACGCCGAACACATTTTCGACGACCCAACTCGAATTGTCAGTGCTCTTTGCGCACGATTTGATGAGTCGCTGCTTCAATCCGTGGTCTCGTTGTCTGCACGTTATTCAGCCCAAATGCTGCAAGGTTTGACCGCAAGGCATCGATTACGCTTCCTACCCATGGGCCAGCGGGCAGGTGACGCTGTCAAGGAGCTGCTTGCTGTTCCTCAAGTGCGCGAGTGCATCATGGCGGCCGTCACTGGTATGTTCAGCCCCGAGGCTGTCGAAGCTGCCATGGCGACGCTCAGCCGGGCCGTTGAGGTTGGGGTGGTCTCAATCCCGTTTCACAGGTTTCTGATTCTCTTGCCTTCTCACACCCCCAGTGTGCCGCAGCAGCTCTTCGGAAAAGTAGTCACGTTTCTCGCATATTCCTTGCTCGATTGCTTTTATGGCTGTGGTAATCTGAAGGCTGTGGCGGCCTGCATTGAGGCGAACGATCCTGCCGCACTTTTTGTCGTCGTCTCAAATTTGAGGTCTGATATCTTCGCAGCCTCGTCGCGCCTGACCACAGCAATTGCACTGCTCTCTTACTCGCCCCCGTTGTGTTTGTCCTCGTGCAGAAGCTCGCGATATTTTGCCACGCCCTATGCGAAGAAGTCGTTTGATGTCTTGAGGTCTCTTGTCCCAAGTGGTCGGTTCGATAGCTCCCTTTCCGCAGCAGTTCGAGCGAGCGCATGTTCAGAGAGTCTCACTGCGTTGCTGCAGTCGACGCTATCTCCTGCCGCAGCTGAGGCATTCTTTTTCGACGCACTTCGTTTAGCCCTTGGCGGTGGCGTTGATGGCACCCCCACAGCTGCCGTAGCTCTGTGGGTTCTCGCACGGCAACTTGACGCACTGCCTGACGCTGCATTCATTGTTGCCTTGCTTGTATCTGAGCGGCAATCCATCCAATTCGCTCTGCGATGTTTGTCGACGTTGCCTGATTCCTCCCTGACCGCCCTCTCAACCTCATCGCTTGAGGCAAGTTCTACAATGGCATCTGTGTGCAGGACTGTGTTGCGAGCAGCTCTTGTTGCATTTCATCAAAATGATCCGCCGTGGACTGCTGAGCGTGTTCATGCTGTCAAGGCTCTGTGTGATGACCAGACCATGTCTGAGCTGCAGTGCGAAGACCTCCTTCCCATAGCTAAGGGACTTCGCACCATTGACGGCGCTGTCTCTGCGTTGCGCATTGATGGCAATGCTGTAGCTTCGATCATGAAGAGCCTTGTCGATGTCAACGCTCCACTGGAGACGTTGCTTGCGCCGACAGAGGCTCAGTTGCTGACAAAGGTAGCTACCTCTCTCTCTAGCTAATAATTTTCAGATAAAGCTTCTCCTTGCGACAAGGCCAGGCTCAGCTCTTGACAACGAGGCAATCGAATGCATTTTATCCCTGCTAGTTGACCCGTCGTTGACGTGGAAGAATTTCGCGTGTCATTTGATCAGGAGAGTGGCTGCATTTCATTCGGACCACCTTTCCGATATCCTCAGCCAAGCAGCTCGAGTGATTGATCTGTCCTCGAGCGACATGTTGCACGTGTTTGATGCCCTTCGAGATGTCGCGCGAAGCAATTATGGTGCAATGGTCGCAGCTGGAGAGTCCCCAGCGAGGCTTGGGGACGAACTGTCGTCGTCAGTGACGTTGCGAGCTGATGGCATTGGGGCAATCTCTCCACCTGCCCTCGTGTTTTCTTTTTCTAGCGCCGCTTTAGAGGTGGTCCTCTCATCATCGGCTGTCAACAATTCGGTTGCGTCGATAGGTCAGACCGGCTCAGACGTGTGGTTGCGCACCTTGAGGTACTTGATGGCTGGCTTGGGTGTGTCCTACAATGATGTCATCACAGACGCATTGTCACGGCTGCCTCTCAGCTTGTGGGCCGAGCTGTCCGATGCAACCAACATCGCTTCATTTGTACCACCGCCTCCCTCTTCTCCTCTTTCCAACAGAGGCTTCTGTGTCGATCCATCCTTTGGCCCCATGCTCAGCAGTTTGACCTCAGCAGCGACCACGAGCTCATCGTCGGTGGACACTTGGATAGCGTCGGAAAATAATCCTTACAAAAAGCGCTACATTGCAGCCGTTGCTGCTTTGCGAGGGCGATCCGGGGGTCAAGTGTTGCCCTTGGTGGCAGCGGCTCTGGTCCGCAAGGCAGCGCCTCTCAAGCTGCGTGATGTGGAGTTGACTTGTTTTAAATCCCTCTTTGGAGATGGAGGGCGCGATGAGGCCTTTTTCGGTGACGGTAGCAGTGCGGCGACTGTCAAGAGAATCGTGCTTATTGTCACATCGATAGCGCTGGCAGCACCAGCAAGCAAGCTTGATGTCCAAGCTCGGTTGTTCGATCTTAAGGACGTTGTGGGCACAAAAGGCGTCGGCTCTGCATACTTCCGAGTCGCGAAGGACTGCGGCTACCAACTTACAGCCGATGGTGGCTTTACTTTTGAAGACGGGCCAACGCCTTTTGGAGGGCATCGTCTCTGGCGCCTCACATCCGCGTGCTTGACCTGGGGAGCGATGGCTGCTGCGTTGTGGCTGTTTCCCGTTACTTCTACAGCTCCTCTCAAAGGTTGTTGTGAAACATAATTGCGCCTGACGCGACAGAGTACTTTTGCACGCATTGGCAGACTGATGGCTCTGGTCGCTCGGCGGAGGAGAGGCTTCGGTCCTACGTTTTGGTTCGAGTTGCGACGTTTGCGCACTGGCTTGCGCGTGATGATCGCCTCACGAGTCATCAAATTGATGAAATAACCTTCCTCACGGCCGTCGCTGAAGCTTTTGTCGCTGAATGCTCGCAGCCTTCTCTCGATGCGAGGATGCGATCGATTTTCAGTCAGGACGCAGAGGTCGACGCGTACGAAAAGTCCAAGATCCTTCCACTAGCGTCTGACCGTGTCAGGTGGTTGGCATCGAAAGTCTTTGGCCCAGCGCTTGCGGCTGCGATCTGCTCCGTTTCTACCTCGGCCTCGTTGTCGACCTCATTGTCTCGTCCTCTACTGCAGCTGAAAGCAAGCTTTATCTCTCCAAGGGAGCTTCGCGAATGTGTCGACGGTCTGCCTGCTGGCTCCCTGACCCGACTCTTCTTCTCCAGAAAACAAAAGCTCTCTGCCCTCAAACATGTTAATTCGTTTTGGCGGCTCTATCGCCTCATAAATGTGGATCTATCCGATCGAATCAGCCGCGGCGAGGCGTTTCGCCTAACCCTGAGGGACATGACACGAGAGGAATATTGGGACTCTCCCACCAAGGCTGTTCAATTCTCTGAAGCGCTTTCTGATGCTCTTGTAAGCGAGCAAGTTGGCGCAGTCTGACAGAGACAGACCCGCTGGGTCCGTGCTCGAGAGTGCCTCAGCGGGTTTGATGTTTGCGGGCGCGCCAACGCTGCGGAGTCTGTCATTTCTCCCCTCAGTTGGACGTCGCCTGTGGCGGTGGTGCTGAGCACGGAGAATCGAGACGACCCCGACGCGTTGTTCCGAATGATATTGAATTTGGTAGCTGCGTCACTCTGCTGTGTAACCTTTCAAGGTGTCCGCCCAAAACGATTTCCTTCGCAACGCGGCGGAGGGAGGCTTCAAGACCGCTGTTGACCTTGATATTGATTTGGACGATTTGGATGAGAATGCACTGGTCACACTTGACTCGTCCGACGTCGAATCTGCGCTGGCCGCGCTCGCAGAGCTGCAGTTGAACCGATGGGATGTGAGCAGTGCAGCGACGGATGGGTACATTTGTTCCGCATATTTGGCTGCAGCTCGCTCCATCAGCTCCCCCGAGCGCTTGCAGTACTCTTTTTCTGACCAAGCGGGGCCTCTCACCACATCGATTAGTGGCATCTCAGGCGACCTGTGTGCAATGGTTGTAGCGGCCAAGTCGATTCCAGTGCTTGCTGACGCAGATGCAATCAATGAGTCCATAAGAAGAGTAACAGATGTTGGGTGCGATGCGGTCATTGCTGCGCTGGCATCTGCGTCGCCGTGGATGGAGTGGGGCAATCTGGACCTTCGTTGCGCGTTGGCGCTGATCTTGCTCGAGAAGTCCCAGCTACTTCATGACGGAAGGTATCTTTTACCCGAAACAAAACTCGATTCAACACTTCTGCTTCTCGACGGATCCTTGCCAGCAGTTCAAGCTCTGCATCCGTTTGAGTTTGAAGAAGCAGTGCGAACCCTTGTCCGCGTCTTAGTGCGATCCGATGCAAGAGCGGCCTTCTCTGAGAAGCCAAGAAACTTGATTCGCAAGTTGCTCGTGCGGTGGCGTTCCCAATGGAGTCTAGGAGGGCTCAACGTCATGGAAGAGCTCTTTAGACGGGTTCCTCGGCTCGAGGGTGCTCAGCATGAAGTTGTTGCCAGAATTTGTTTGTTCTATTTAACCATCCGTCGGCAAGGGGGTGCAACTTTGCTGCTGTAAGTGTGGAAACTTTGTTGAATGTGAAGCGTAAATCAACAACCTTCTGTTTTCAATGCTGAGAAGACTAGAGGCGCTTATAGGCAGACAGTCTTCTCTGCTCATCTGTCCTGATCGTTCCACAATCACCCACCAATTTCCGCCTGGCTCTCCCGAGTTCATTTGATTCCGCACCGCCTTGTCCCCCTGCCAACATTCTTGTGTGCCTGTGCCTTCTGTATTCAAGATAAAATGTAGTGTTTCAAAAAGAGCAGCTAGACGCTAAATTCAGACACAATTATTATTTAAACTATTTGTATGGGACCACAATGGTCACTGCTCCTTGCTGGAATATTTGAGCTACATTGGCCAGCTGCATACTCTTCGAGTGGTTTGTGCGACTTTGTGTCCTTCAGCTCTTTGCATTTAAGCTTGTTCAATGTGCTCAACGTTGTCGGGTCCTCCATAACTTTCATGCTTGCCTCGCTGTGGTTCCTGCTTTCTCTACGTATCAGAAGAGCTTTGAGGAGAATTTCGAAAGGGCAGCCCATCGTCTCATCTCAATCGTCGTGGCCTAGAGTATCTGTAGTCCTTCCTGTTAAAGGTATCCACGATAACTCCATCGACAATTGGCAGAGTCAGATTGAAACAGACTACTCCGGTGACATTGATTTCATATTTGTGGTCGAAGACGAACATGATCCAGCGTATGCTGAGCTATGGAGGCTCAAAGCACGAGTACACAACTTGCCCAGAAGTTCTCTTACCGTTTAGAATCCGAACAAGCAAATCGTCGTGCATTCGGCTGGACTTTCATTTCATTGCACTCAGAAGATACATAATATGCTGGAGGGCTTGTATTGCGTGAAGAAAGAATCCAAATACGTTCTTTTCCTCGATGATGACATCCGATGCCATCGCGGAACAATGGCAAGCCTGGTCCGGGAGCTCGAGCGAGACCCAAAGGTTTGATGGACGGGCGGAGGGGGTGTTCTCAATCAAAAGGTTTTCGTTGCGACAGGATTCCCGTATGACTGGATCCCTAGCGGAAACGTCAATATTTGGAGCTACGTGAAGCTCATTTACAGGTTGACCGACATGCTCCTTAGCTAACGTCGTCAGGTGGATGTCGCATCTCCCGCTCTTCACCCGGACGCCGCCAGTACTGTGGGGAGGCTGCATGATGTTCCGGCGATCGGATCTTCATGAGAATCGATATGGAATGATGGATGCCTGGCGGCACAAAGGATATTCGGACGATATGATCGTTGGTGGTGTTTGTGTTGAGCATGTCGCCCTGACGGTTGCTGTCGTTGACGCATCAGAATCGAAAAATTGCAATGCCCATGACAGCATTCTTCCCTCATCGCCTTGGAGGTCAAAGCGATGATCGCCACAAGTATTCCCTGTCGCTTGTTTCTCACAGCTTTGAAGATTTTGGAACTTCCTGACTCGGCAAATGTTTGTTCTCGACACATACCATTCGCCGTATGAGAGGCTACAGAACTACATCTTGTTATTTGCCGTGTGTTTGGTGACGTCGTCGTCAATATTTGCGTCCTTCATTTCGATGCCAGTGCAGCTGCTGGGGATGTGAGTGTCCCGCAACCATCTCTCATTCCGCAGCCATTGCTTGGGTCTTGTACAGAGTTTTCACTCCGTCGTTGGTTCTCTCGCACTCATGGCATCACAGCTTTTCTGCGCAATATCCATTATCTTGATGTCCAGAGCATTTCACCGCCTCATCAACGTCCTTTCCCCAACCTCTGTGACAAATTTGTTTACGTTTTCCTCACGTTGCAGCCGATTGAAGTGAAGCATATCAGCTTTGTAAGAGCGTACTTTGCGTTCTACCTCTTCTTTGCTGTCTTGCCAACTGCAGCTCTCGTCGGATATTTTAAGCGGTCCATCGTGTGGTCATCTGTTCGATATACTGTTTCTAATGGGCGCATTGCTAAAGTTCTATCTGGTTGTCATATCTTATTTTTTCAGGTTGAAAGGCATCTTCCTGATGGCTCTGTCATAACACGTGATGCGGATGAGTCGCTGGCAGAAACTGCCGAACGGCACCGCCAGTTGTCCTCGAGCATTGCGAAAAGGCGATGACAGCGCAATATTTTTGTATCAATGTAGAGTAGATTATACGGTTAGATTTACTCAATGCAATTATACAGTTGCAGGCACGGTAAAAGTTGTTCCGAACACAATATCCCAGAAGCTCGATGTGATACCAAAACCCTGGTTGGGATTGAAGTAATGATGGCGAATGTGGTACGACTTCAACTTGGACAGGTACGTCATCCATGGCTTCGCGTGATGAATAAAGTAGTGAGTGAGATCATAACACACATAGCCGAATGTTCCACCACCAAGGACGGCCTTTGCAATTGTAAAGGATTGAAAGAGGAAAGCAAACGAGGCATAGATGGGGCCCATGATGAGAATCGTCAACACGGGAGGCATTACAAGGCGCATGGAGTCCATTGGAAGAAAATGATGAACCCCGTGTAGAAGAAAATGTATTGTAATCGCAACTGGATGAAACTCTACGAGTTCGTCAAGATGGAAGATAAACCGATGAAGGAAATACTCCAAGAAAGTCCAAATGAAAACGCCGAGACCAAAGAAGCACCAAGCAGTAAGCCAACTGAGACCCTCTGTGTGCGACATGTTGACAAGGAAAAGAGAAAATGGGACCCATAGTGTTGGAATCACATACCACGGTGTTCGAGAGAAGAACTCTAAGAAATCGCTCTCAAAGAAGCGAGCCGGCTTCGTCAGATTGACAGGCTTGTGGATGAACTTCGTGTAGTTCTTCCCGAGCCTGCCTACCTGAAAAATGATCGCTTTCCGGAGGTCGACACCAAAGCTCTGAGTAGGATCGACTTCCTCTTCTATTGGAAAAGCAGCCTTCTCTCCGTCAACTCTTAGATTCCCGATTTTCATATCTTTCAGCATGCTTAGAGCCGAGTCGCTGTGCTTGTGTGCCACCTTCTCATCGAGAAATACTTCTGTGATGTCTTTGCCAAGAAATTCCAGCAAAATTTCGCTCCCTCCAGGATGCCCGTCGAGGAAGCCCGTTACATCGCAAACAACATTGTTGTATATGACCCAAGCATCTGTTGCCTTTGAATGCAGAGAAACCTCCGCGGCAGTGTAAAATTTCATGGCACCGCCGGATTGGAGGAGATTTCCTAAAATGGTTAAATTTTAAAAATAAAATAACAAAGCGTATTGAAAGGCTCAAATGAAATCGAGCAGGCAACGAAGCGCTGGCCTCATGAGAGAACGAGCTTACCTGTTTAAAGTTTGCACTCGAATGAATCCATGACGAATCAAATTTTTGCCCCAAAGAACTTGATTGAAGATTGGACTTTGTTAACAAAGAACCAAGAAATTGCTGTGAAAGAAGAGTCAACGACCACTTTTCATGCTGTTGTCACGATCTGCGGCTAAAAAAGAAGAAAAAAAAAAAAAGAAGATAATTTGTACAAATGAGCACAGAAGGACACATGACGTCTTGGCCGAACGAGGCCCCTATTAAGCCCGAGTTCCTAAAACGAAGTAGAGATGACGAGGTTGATGACAGGCTGCTGTATGTTGAATCCAAAGATTCCAGAACCCTCAAAGCGGTCTCGTGCCCCTCAAGTTGTTGCAGTTGGCAAGCGAGTGCGTTGATCCCTTCAAGTTTCATGACGCTTAGATCATGCTCTGTGATTCTATCGCTTGTGGGCTTGCTTGTGAGTACGGAGAAAAGTATTTCGGCGCCCTTCTGTCCCCGGCTTACACCTGAGATGCAAATTCAGCCATGACGTTGAAGCATTCAAAGCTCAGAAGGGCCCTTGTATATCCGCTGATTGCCGAGTTTCTCTTCCTTTCCTTTATTTCCTGACTGCTTAGTTTGAGGAGATCATGGGAATGTGTGCCATATCTCCCTCCCAATCTAAAACCCAAGCTGCCCGTTTGGCCTTAAATGCATGTTCTCGGATGGCCACAAAGCGATCTCGGATAGCAATGAAAAGGTACTGAGTGCTTTATGTTTTTCAACTCTGCATAGTTTGTGTCGCTCGTTGAACGCAAAGAATCCATGGAAATGAACAGAGTGGACAAAACTCTGCAGCATCTCCTGCAGCGAAAGCATTACAAGTGGGATGTTGCTGATCCCATCGTCAAGGATGTCATTCAAGCAACTAGACGTTTAGTTTAACAAAAGAAGTCCCTCATCAAGCAGAAAAATCACAAGAAAAGCTTGCAGCGCAGGCACGGAACCCAGCGAATGGACGGGCAGCGGAAGTGGCCGCAGACCCTCTGTCAGAATGTGCACAAGGTTCTGCTCGTCCGGAAGCATCCGAGCCCACGACAGGAGAGAGAACGGAAGAATGCGTTGGCGCCGTCGCCGATGCGGAAGCGAAGAAAGTGTGCCTTCGCGTGTTTTTCCGACGGTTTAGATTGACTTTCGGGGCAAGCTTTGTCTTGCGCCGCTGACGACTTGTGGTAATCTTCCATTTCGACGCGTTGGTGTGCTCGGGACGTCCTTGTCATTTTGATAGGTGTGTAAGGAATTTGGAGCCGACGTTACGTACGGTGAAATGGCCATGTGCTCCAACTTGCTGACAGTGGCCGTTTGTCGATGAATTTCTCATCGCGCAGGGCCAGACGTCAGAATGGGCCCTGCTGCGCCGCCACAAATCTGAGGACGTATTTGGCGCCCAAATATGCGGCGCTCACGTCGACGCTATTGCGAGGACGTGCGAAGTTGTTGCAAAGCTCAGCAATATTGATTTTGTTGATATTAACATGGGATGCCCCATCGACCTCGTTTGCCACAAAGGGTTTGCGGCATACCCCGAAATTGATCCGTCAGAGCGGGGGCAGCGCTGCTGGATAAGCCCTTCAGAATAGAACAAATGGTCCGCGCCGCGTCGAAAGTAAGTTCCGCTGCTCGTCCCTAAGCATTCACGGCCACAGACATTAGGGTCGAAACCCCTGACGATTAAAGTCCGCGTCGGAAGAGACGAGAGCGATCCAACGACGCACAAGTGGCTGCCGTTTGTGAAGGACTGGGGTGCTTATGCGGTCACGGTACCATTGGAGCTGGCCGGGTCTCACCGAGCGAGATGCATGGGAGGTCACGGCAGCAGCGGTACACGAAGGTAGCCAATTGGGAGTACATCCGCTCTTGCGGCCAATTGTGTCCAGTCCCGCTGATTGGAAACGGCGACATCTTCTCGTTTGAGGACGTTCGATGCCGTTGTTGTAAGCTGACTCGCTAGGTTGACGACGCCCTCCGCGGCGGATGCATCTCTTCTGTTATGATTGCGAGGTACCGTCCACGTCATGTGCAATTTTTCATTTTGAAGGGGTGCCCTTGTGAAGCCCTGGATATTCACGGAGGCAAAGGAGCGTCGGCATTGGGACATCTCATCGTCAGAGAGGCTCGACATCCTGCGGCGTTATGTTAACTACGGGCTGGAGCATTGGGGCTGTGATGAAAAGGTTGTCGATGACTTTGAGCCAGTCTGATGACAGGGCGTCAACAACACGCGCAGATTCCTTCTTGAGTGGCTTTCATTCCTCCATCGGTACGTCCCCGTTGGACTGCTGGAGGTTGTGCCTCAGCGAATGAATCAGCGCCCGCCGGCTTTTGTTGGGCGAAACGATTTGGAGACGTTGATGGCATCGCCTCGGATCGAAGATTGGATCTCGATCACGTCGATGTTGCTTGGCCAGCCGCGAGAAGGCTTTGCTTTTGCTCCAAAGCACAAATCGAACTCATACAACGCCAACGCGGAAGGATGAGTAAAAGGTGCTGTATCTTTACAAAAGATACAACTCGTTCAGCGCCATGCGCTGACACACCGTTTCGCACTGACCACTCGGTCCGACTTGTCATGAACGTGTTGCGGAGTAACAGGGATCCCCCCTCCCCCAATATCTGTGGCGGCGCGCATGCGCATTCGAAGAATGCGCTCACGCTCGAGCGATTCGACAAGGTCAGCGCGCAGCGTCTGGACCTGCCGGCGCTTCTCGTCACGCGCGGACTGACCGATGAAAGCAACAATCGACGTCCACGCGACGAAGTGCGAGCGGAGGACGCTCTCTGCCCACCGCACGGTGGCTTGAACAGACGTAAGAAATTCGGCGCGTCGGTGCGGCATGCGGACACGACGCCATTGCGCAAAGGCGCTTGATAAAACAAAATAAATACTGAGCCGCCTTGCCTTCTTAACCTTCGCGGTTTCTTCATGCCAGTACCGCAAGGTACCGACAACACTTCGCAACCATCGCCTCCGCCTCACATCAGCGGCCCTCGAGACGAGGCCTTGCCCAAAAACAAGGCCACTCCAAGCGCAGAATCCTCGGCGCATGCGGATGCGGACGGACAAAAGCCTTGCTTTCAAATCCAAGCAGCGACAGATCCGCCTCCAAGCCAAATAAGAAACTATGATGCCGTAGGACCGCCGCAGCAGAGCTCTCAGCCACAGAGAGCGCACCCGAACAGCCGCGTTGACAAACATGAGTTTACGGTTTGTCATCACAGCCCATCGGCGGACTGCAAAGCGAAGGAAGAGGACCAAGCGGTGGATCCCGCAGCGGCGGATGTGCACTTCAAGGGCATAAAAGTTGACCCAGCGGCTCATGGTTAATCTTTGCAACCGACGTTGGGAGAAGATGAGCGACGCGATCGAAAGACTCGCCCTCCGCCGCCAAACGCTCAAGTGAGCGGATTTGAACGACTGCAGCGCCTTCGCACGCCACCGCAGGGCCCTCAGCCCGCAAAGCGAGATCGCGATGCGACGCGCCAAAAAGAACTTCCACAAGACGAAAACCCTCTTCTTGAGGGGACCCATCGGAAGAAGCGGCGCCACCGGGCGCAGCGGCCGCGTCCTCGCACGTAGGGCCGTCCGAGCAATCGAGTCAGCGGCCGCCATGCGAAGGGCGGAGTAGGCCAGCAGCGCACAGGACCTCTCGCGCAGCGCGCTGGTTGCTGCAGCACGCCACCGGCTAAAGACTCGAACTTTTGAGTCTCGCAACGACATTAACCGAAACAACGTTGTTGGGGTGTAAGGGGCCATGGTTCGGACGCGAAGCGACGCAAACGAACGGCGAAGGAGAGCAATGGAGGCGGAAGCCGACGCAATGGCGGCACGGCGGGAGATGACCCTCCGGCGCCGCCATACCGCCACAGCCACTGACAGACGTCGGGACGACAACACTCGTCTCAGCCGCTCGATGGCGACGCTTCGAGCTTTGACGTCGGCCCAGGCGAGAAGAGAGCGGTGGGCAGCAGCTTGGGTGAATCGCCAAGAGGCGGATAGAATGCGGCGACGCTTGCACAGCGCAGCAGCAAAGGGCGCTTGCGGCGCAGGGGGGAGGGAGGAGTGGCGCAACGTCGTGTGCCGGGGAGACACCCGTTGCACCCACAGCCGCAGTGCGAGGAGGCGCTTGAAATGATGCGATAGGGCCCTTGCACGGGCGCTGATACGACGCTCGGAATGAAGGCTTGATGACATCAAAGTCCAAAAATAGAAAGCAGATTGGCTCGCCCTCTTACAATGGGCGAGTCCAAAGAGTCCCGCGCGCTTTTTGGCTCGCCCCCAAAGCGCAGAGGCTGCCATCACCGAGACCACGCGCCCCATCAATACGGCGCAACGGCGCCGCGCAAGAGCCCTCAATTTCGTTTTGGATACTTTGACCGCGATGCGCCATTTGGAAAACGACCAAGACAGCGCTGCAGCCCGAAGGGAAGCGAAGCCGCGCCGCAAGCAAGTCAGATGGCGTCGTGCAGAGCGCTGAAACGCTGACCTGGCGCGCCATGACTGCAAAATTTGGCGGGAGAAGGAATTTTCAAATCGTGAACGCCGCGAACAAAGAATGCTTGACGCAGACCGGCGTGAGCTTTTTAGGAGCTCTGTTAAGTGGCACCATTGAGACAAAAGCCGTCGCAAAGCGCGATTTGAAATTTGAATATACGCACGGAACCGACGCCAGCGGCGCTGCGGGGCTGCAACAGCTGAGGCGCGCCAAGCGCGAAGATACTTTTTCTTCGCGGCGTTTTGAAATGCGAGGAGACTCGCGGCGGCGCCGCTGCGCATGCGGCGCACTTGGACGGCCCAAGCGTAAAACTTCCGCTGCGACGAAGCGAAGCGAAGCATAGAACGTTTGGAATCGATGCGGTTGGCAAGCGCGATGGATTTGAAAGATTGATTCTTCCAGTTTTTAAAAGTCTTGTTAGCCAACGCAACGGCAGCAGAGTGCCGGATGACGGTGAGGATATTCTTTAACTTTGTTGCCCTGCGCGCACGTGACGACCACCTGAGGATGACTGAAGAGCGAATGAGGAGTCTGTTAGAGTCGCGCACCCAAGCGACGCGCCGACTAAGTCGCGCCAAGCGCCGCCACGACGAGAGCGCACCCCGCGCGAGGTGGCTCCAGCGCACCTGGCGCAAATTTGAGAAAAATTCGGCTCGAAGGCGGTGGCGGAGGTGGCGGTGCGAAGAGAAAGCTGCCAATACCTGGGGGGGGGGGAGTTAGAATGGCTGGAAGTGTAGATGCTCGGATAGGTGGGGGCTCTCAGAGTTAGAAACGTACTTTCTTAACGAGGGTGCGTCTGTTACGCCGCTTGGAGACAAGCGCCTGCCCACGCTTCGCTTCAACGGCTGCTACGGCGCGCCAGGGAAAAAACAACCTCTGCATTAGTTTCTTAGACGCTGTCGTTGCCGCGAGTACTCGCTTCGCTTCGCGTAATTTCATCCGCGTCCAAAAGCGCAGCCACTCGCCCCCTTTCTCCGCCATCGCTCGCCAGTGCGCGAAAACGCGCTTCACGACCCCCCCCCATGCTTGGCGGCAACCATCGAAACAACCAGCCCCACTCGTCGGCTTCTTCTCAACCTTTCCCGCCAATATTTAAAAAATCGCGAAGAGCATCGACGACGAGCGCAGGCAAAGGACCGGACGTCCATCGCCGCCGCCGCCGCAACAGAGCGCCAACTCAAAAAATGAGTCCGAAGTACCTGCAAGCTCAAATTTCGAAGCAGTCGGCGAATGAGAACGCATCGGGTGACCTGCACGCGCCAGCGGGCGACGCATGGGGCGATGAGGGCGACGGTTGCGAGGTGGGAGAGAACTCTTACTCCTTTTGAGAGTTTTGAGTGTCGTCTAAGGGCTTTCAGGGCCGATGAGGTCGCCAACACAAGCCTCTTGGAATTTGCAACGACGCGGAGGACAGGAGAGGGGAGGGGGCGGCTCGCGACAAGAACAAGCGGAGGCGGATGACGTGAGAGGGAGAATTTGACCGCGAGTGCGGCCGCAGCGGCAGATGCGACGTTCCTCCAGAGGAGTAGTGCGCGGCGGAGGAATTTTTGCCGACAGCGCTTGCGATATGTGGAAAGACGCAAGTGGCCGACCCTCCGGCAGATCGTCGCAGACACGAAGTGGCCCCATGCGGCACGCAGCAGGCCATGATTGCGGCGTGAACAGAAATGAACAACGGCGCGCACGACTGCATGGCAGCGGAGCCGCAGAGCGACGAGTGCGGAGAAGCTGCGGCGCAGGAGGCAAACTTGATGCACGGCTTGATGAGTTAACGCTTTGGAGCGAGCTGCGCGGTAGCGTCCCGTCACTCTGACCCAATACCTAAACGCAGCATCCAAAGCTATTGCATTCGTACGCAACATACTCCGAGTTAGGAGGAGATTGACAACCCTTGCCGCGCGGCTAGCGATTGCAAGGCACTTGAAGACCCTGCGAACCGTTCGCCTGCATCGTTGGGCTATTCCAGCGCGCAGCCGTCGCGCCCGCATAGTCTTCAAGCGGGCGCATCGGCTCCATTTGAGAAAACAGAGGCGGCTTGATTTCTGTTTGAAAGAAGAGGCGCGAGATGAAAGAGCGAGCGAGCGACGGCGCTCAAGGATGAAGAGACCCCAATAGTTGAAGAAACGGGCAAGAAACGACCTCCTCTGCAGTGCAGCCGACTTTCGGGCTCTGAAGTCCGTATCTAAATACAAGCCCCATGCGATGAGGTGGTTATGTTTGATGGCCAGCTCCTTCTGCCGGAGTAGTGCGCCAGCTTGAGCGTCTCTTTCGCGCCGGGATTTAGCATGTCGCGCAAGTTTCCGCCATCGAATGAAACGGTGAAAAATGAACTGGAGAATCAGAGAATTGAAACAAGAGGAGCGGGTTGCAGCAGCTTCGTGTGCTGCCCAGCGCCAGCGCAACAAACAGTTTGTCTGCGCTCGGCGAAACTGACGGTAGAAATGCTGGCTGAGCGTTGCAGAAGCGCACTGTGCTTGCAAATGCCAGCTTTGGAACACCGACGACAACCTGAGCTGCTCACGGCCGAGCTTCATTTCCGCAATCAAAAGTGGGACGTGCCGCTTTTGATGTTCGACAGCGTTCCGGTAAGCTTGAAAGGCTGACATGCAAAGAGAACGCTGAGACATTGATGCGACTCGCATAAATATGTTTTCGGTTACTGTATTTTGAATCGAAGAGACCCACTGCGACAGGGCTGTGCGGCCTAGGCGACGATCTAACTTCTTCGCCGTGAAAAAGGCAGCTTCTCGCGCGCGACTTGATTTGGCCATGATTCCATACCAGAATTTGAATATTCGACGGCAGATGAGTGTCTTGCGCTTGCTTAAGATCTTGCACAGTTGAGACCATTTCCCCACATAGTGCCGCAGAGATGTCGAGTTTCTCTGCTTCTTGATAAACCTCACGAACACTGAGAAGAAATGCCTCTGTCTGGTCCGCAAGAGCCACTTAGAAAAATGCCGCGACAAGACCGATTTACGACGGAAGTGCCAACACAGCTTGGTTCCTCTCATCGCTCTTCACTCATGCTGAATGTACAAATGACTTTTTTAAATTGGCTCTGTCATTTCAACTGCAGTCTTCTGTGTACTTTCATTAGGGTACATCGCCGCCTAAGGCGACTGTTCATACTGTCGATAGCAATTTGCTATCAAGGCCGGCTCAGCAGACGGTCTCTCAATCCATCCCTCCAAACGCAACCAAGCCTCGGGCTGCATCCTTATCAAGCAAGGACACTAAATAATTGGCAAGCTCTTGCCTTGGAGTCTTCCACGTACATCCAGGAAAATTCTGGAAGGGCGCGCTCGCCTTGCTCTGCTCTGATCGTTGAGTTAGCGGAAACTGATGATATACTCAGTGCAGGGGCATCTACCAGCTGAAACGGCCTCACTATAGTAAAATCGAACGACGACGCTTTCACAAGTTCCTCCATAACGTTCATGTCGTGGAAAATATTCCTGAGAATGACTTTCGCTACAAGTGTGCGAAACAGAAATGGGGCATGAGGATTATCTCTCTCAGCGGAGACAACAATTATTCTCTTCAGACCGGCGGCGGTCATCGCGTCGGAGATATTTTTAAAACCATCTGAGTACACGGTCGTGACTCCTTTGAAAATGAGATTAAGAATGAGTGGCAGCGTAGAGTCTTTCAATCCTTACCAACAGCAGTTCCCGTTCCGAGGCAGCTGACGACAACATCCACAGAGTCGGTCACAATCTTGGCAGCATCCCCACGCTGACGAACATCTCCCTCAACAATGGTAAGCAGGGAGTTATTGGCGTATTGAGCAAGAGCTTTTGGATTTCGAACAAGAGCAGACACGCTGTGTCCGTCTTGAAGCAGCCTTTGAAGAGTACACATTCCTACAGAAATGTAAGTCGTGCGGCATCAAGCAAGGAAATCATGGAATCACTGCCTGTGCAAAAAATGTCCAAAGCGTGACCAACCAGTTCCTCCGGAAGCTCCGAACAGTGCGACTTTCATCGGCGAAACAGGAATAAACAAACAAATTCGAGAAGAATGAGTCCATTGCAAAAAAGACGAAAAAATTTGATTGTATCACAGCCTCCATGAATTTAGCTTGTGGTCAATGAAAGAGGAGTGCTTCTGCAACAATTTTGGCGCATTGCTAAACCGAAACAAACAAATAATACTTTTGGGGAGGTTGCGATGTTGAGGGCGCTCCAAAGGTTCGGAGGAGAGCTCTCCCTCACGATTCGCTATGTACATACAAGGAGCATGAAATCTCGTCGTGGGACAGCCATAGGTTCACAAGATAGTCTAGTTCTGATGGTGTAGGACTCTTTACAGTGTTTCTTGTAATCTTTTTTGTTGCGTTGCTACAGAACCTGATTGCGCGATCTCCAGTCATTTTCCTGAAGCTTGCAGAGACCCAGGTTTGGCTGTTTCTGCTTTTATCAACTTTGAAGGTTGGAGAGACCGACATGCTGTTGTTGCCTAAGGTTGCTTCGGCTAGAGCTCTCAGCAATTTTTCGTTCTCAACCGGTGGAGGGGCATACCATCTTTTAAATTCGTCTGAGATAGAGGGCCTGGTTAAGGAAAACCCTTTGGTTGCTGGTAAGCATTAGATTTTGTGTGGAGTCTTACTGTCAGGATCATCACCACGCTGGATCCTCTACGGCAGCGTCGCGAGCGATGCGAACCCCTCTCGACGCGTTAGAGCGACCATCCTTATCGTGGACATGAAGAAGGAGAAAGTGAGTCTTGAACGTGCCCTCAACTTAATCAAAAGGCTGCGGGCATCGGGAGGGGATTTCCCTACCGCATCCTTGGAGATGGCGAAGCTCACGTTTCAGTTGCCGTCCTGCGTCAACTCGGACTTGAGCCTCAGTCAGGGTCGAAAATGTTGCTCTATCCTGGCATCGATCGTTTGCTCAAGACGTTCAACTTCACGGACTCGTTTTTTGCAGACCTTTTGTCTCAAAGCCTCGGCAACGGTTTGAATGCCAGGTTGGCTGAGGCTCTTGTTGGCTCTCCTCAAGTTCTCTCGGCCGACTTCGTTGCCAACATCTCATCTTCTTTGGCGTTGGAGTACTCGGTCGTGGATGCGATGACGGCGCCATTTGGAAAATGGAGCCTTAACCTTGGCTCTGTTGTTCTGATTGACTCAAGATTTCTCCTTCGGGCCATCAAAACTGCAGCGGATAGAGTGCCCCTCATTCAGCTGGCAAATAGCCTTGCATATCTTAACCAAACGAACGGCACAGACGTCCAAGGAGCCCTCGTGTCGTCGGCCCACACCCCCCTTACGGATGAGCTTCTGAAGCTCGACGTGAGTGCTTTTGCTTTCCTTGTCGTGGTGCAGTTCAATGGCAGGTTTGAGGCGTATCAACAATCTGGCGATGCGCTCACTCGCTCCATGGCCGACTACTCCAACTCCGTCATGCTCTCTCTTGGCCTGAACGTATCCAATCCTTCCTTGGCTCTAACACTTTAGTACCCGGTGAAACCTCTTCTCCCCGTCGCAGAAACTCTTGATCCACTACAGTATCTGCGCGCATTTCTCACTCAAGTCCACCTCCCTTGCCATCGTCTCATCATGCAGGTGTTTGATGCCGTGATGCTCATCATCGCAGTCCTAGGCTGCATGGCCATCTTTTCGCTCCTTCTGTCCGACGCTAACGCTCAAACGTACGAGTACGGCATGTTGCGAGCTTTGGGAATGCGCACCTCCGTCATGGGTCAAATCCTCCTCTTTCAGGCCCTCTATTTTGCGATCCCTGGCATTACAATCGCGCTCCTTCTCGCCACCGTCGCCGACGTTCCTCTGGCCTCTTTCCTCTCCGCTCTCTCAGGTTTTGATATCAAGGCCGGCCTCCAGCCATCCACGCTTGCCCTCGCCCTCTCCCTTGGCGTCATCATCCCGATCGTGTCGAACATTGTCCCGATTCGCCGCTCGCTATCCCGCACGCTGTCTGACTCACTTGACCTGTACCATCAAAGCCATTCGGAGACAAACGTCAAGATGGAAAGGCTTGAAGATGTGAAGCTCTCGTTGTCGCAAACGTCCCTCTCCCTCACCCTTGTCGTCGTCGGCGGCGTCATTTATTACGTCATTCCGTTGGCATTTATTTTTCAAAATATAGACCTCCTTCTGTCGTCTCTCAACGCCATCCTACTCTCAGCCCTAGCTGGCATGACGATCATTTCCGCCGTTGTTCAGCCCTTGCTGGAGAGGTTTTCTCTCCACGCGCTTGTGGTGGGTCCGGACTCAAAGCTGAAACACGTCGTGCGGAAGAATTTGATTGCCCATCGGACCCGATCGGCCAAGACGGCGCTCATGTTTTCCCTCTCCATCTCCTTCATCGTCTTTGCAGGGACTATGTTCAGCCTGCAAGCTGATGCCGCCATGGACAACTTGAAGCAATACTCCGGCGCTGACGTACTCCTGTCGACTGAGAATGTTCCCCTTGACCACAAAGCCATCGCAGAGTACCTCCGCAACCGCTCCGACATTGTCGTCGGTTGGACGACGACCTCTTTCTCCTTGAAGGACGTCGATCCTCCCGTGTGGCACACCTACGTCTCCAACCTCGTTCGGTTCCCTTTTTTTGCATCCACAGACATCACCGCCGTTGATGCAAACTTTCTTGACGTAACGTACAGCAATTTTTTCCGCGTTTCGCAAGGCCGGCTCCCCGTAGGAACGGATTACTGCAGGACTTTAAATTCCAATTCGAATCTTAGCGTTGTTGCTGACCAAATCGACTCGCTGAGTGGCCAAAGGGTTGGTAGCTCAGCCATAGTTGGAGATCGAGTTGTGAAGAGCTTTGACTGCATGGCTCCGACAAGCTACGTTCCTGCCCTGAGCGTGGACTTGACGACTCCTTTGAGAGTCAACAATGTTGTTCGAACGGCACTGTCTGCAGCCGCTGAGCGGTCCCCGCTGTACTATGTCTACCTCTGCAACGTGCAGGCGTACGTCACGAAGATGCCGCTGTGGTTTTTCAGTGCGTACGGCACCACTGCGAAGATTGCATCGAGGCTGGTCGTCGGGATGGGGACGTGGGAGGCGCTGCTGCGGGACATGTGGGTCCGGTCTGGCATCAACATTACCCTTTTCCCTTCTGATGTGCCTCGACGACATGTGTTTGTCAAGCTGAAGCCAGGCGTTGATGCTGACGTACGGACGGGATTGAGTTTGATTGACTGTGTAGGTGCGGGGCGACTTGGTTGAAGCGCTGCAGGCGTACTTGACAGACGACTCGATGGGGATTCAAGACACCGTCCAAGCGCTGGAGATCACAATGAACACATTGAACCTCCTCTTTCTCTTCTTTTACGTCGTCGCCGTCATCGCCATCGTCTTGTGCTTTTTCATCCTCTGGGTCTCCTTCGACGCCAACATTCGCGAGCACTTGTGGGAGTTCGGGGTCCTGAGGTCTGTCGGCATGTCCGCAATGCAGCTGATTCGGTCCTTCATTTACGAAAGCCTCGCCATGATCATCATCGCCGCCACGCTCGGCACGGCCGTCGGAATGACCGTCGCCGTGACCCTCACGATGGAGCAGAATTTGTTCACCGAGCTGCCCTTCCATTTTTCTTTCCCCTCCGCCCTGTAATCTGTCCCAGTCAACGCGACCTGACCTCTTAGCTACGCTGCCGTTGTGACCCTCGCCCTTGGAGTCGCAGGAGTTGGCGCCTTGGTCCCAGTCCTCGGACAAAAAGACCGCCCCATTGCCGTCGTTTTGCGCGGCAAATGAAGCCTTTAAGAAGCCTTTGCGACGTGCTGATTGACTATTTCGAGTTTCAATCGCCTTCAGCGTTCTCTGCAGCTCCGTTTTGAACAGCCGCGGGTTGCGCTCCATGGATTGAATTTGTAGCCCCGACGACATCAAGTACAATCTGCACACGTGTCATGCTGAGGTTCGGACAGACGCATTACGAGAGAAGAATCGGCCGAGATAAGAAAATTGATGTCTTTCAAAATGATGCACACATCGAGAGACCCTTCTGTTGATTTCCGAATGTCATGCACTCGTACGACATGAGTAATCAAATTGAAACAAGGGGTGCAACCCTTGACGAGAGGCACCGGACGCGACAATGAGGAGGGCAGCTCTACGTTTACGTAGCTTCAAGTCGAAGAAATGAAGGACGGCCAGTGCTTCCTTGGCCTTGCTGCCTACAACAGCTGCAGCTCACCTCGCCTTGACAGATAAAAGTCAGAATAATTTAAATTTTAAACCATGCCTCCACAAACATCAAAATTGAATAAACCGAACCCTTGGAGCGGTTGGGTTACACAGCTTGGCTTGTTTTGAAAGCGTTCGAGAGGAAGTTCGGCGAGATCCACACCACGCACCCCTGCACCTTTTGACGTGTGTTCTCATCCACAAACAGGTTTGAGGGCTTATCCACCAACGGCATGGAGGGCACCGCTTCCTTCTTTACGTTCGGGTGCCTACTGACCTTGGCGTCGCAGTGCGTGGCTCTGCCCCTTCAGTCCAGCCTCCTCATCCATTTGAAGTTTGATGACCCCATCGGCTCCAACTCGTTCGTCGACTCCTCGCCGTACGGCAGGACGGGCACCTGCCGCATGAGTGGCGCAAGCTGTCCGCTGCCTGGACAGACAGGACAGCTCAACTCTGCCGTCTATTTTGGCTATTTTTGCGCTCGCACTTATGGCAAAGACCCCGCCAAGACGGGTGAGCCCCTTGACAGGGGCAACACCATATCCTCTTCAGCATCATGCGGTTCTGCCGTCGAATTTCCCGCCGTAGCCATCACCGATGGTTTGGAAGGTGTCCTCGTCGCCTCCTCTTACAACTCCAGGCACGGTGGCGTTCTGGTACAAAGAGGCGGGTTTAAATGATGGAAATCCTGCGGCGTTGAGCAACGGCAACGTCATTCGGGATCCCGCCGATCGCGGGTGGGACTTATCTCTTGTCGGTGGTCCAGGCCTTTCGATTGGTCGCATCTCGTCATCATTTTGGGGCGGGTTGGTGTTAACCTCGCGAGACTCATGAAATAGGCATTGGTGCGGGCAGTGGAGCGTCGCACGCCCCGATGGCAACAGCCGCAACAACGACTTGCTTTCTCCGGCTTATCGCAACGGCGATCCGCAAGCAGGATGGGATCACCTTGCGTGGCACCACTACGCCCTCATTTTCTCTGGCAGCACAGTCATGCTGTACCTCGACGGATCCCGCGTCGTCGTCTTTCGAAACACCCCCATCTGCCAGAAGCAAATGTCGTTCCTCGGGTATCGCGCAGTGCGGTACACCCAACAGAATGGCGCGAGGGAGACCGAGCAGACAGGCGCGACTTCTGACCGCAGCGCGTGTGTGGCTAACCTTCGTTTGGCTGATGGCGCAGCCATTCTACGGCGGGGTCGCTGAATTATCAACTTCAGGCCATGGATTGGTCCAATAACTATTTCAAGGGTTGCTGCTCAGTCCATCTTCTTGACAGGTTAGGTCTGATCGACGACTTTCGCGTGTACAATACTGTGCTCTCCGAGTCAGACTTGACCTCCATCATGCGGGGGGCATGAGAAAGGGGGGAGGTGATTTTGCATAGCATTTGAATCGCCCATGTACAATTGTTAAATACGTTACAGACAACATCAAATCACATCACCAAAGTCGTCAGAGCTGTCCCTTGCAGCACCTTCAGCACCAAATATCCGCGCACCCGAATGTGGCGGCTCGTCTTCCCGCAGCTCCCCACGTAGCCACCCGCCCACATTACCAACTTCTTCTACAGCCTTTTCCGTCGCAGCTGACGCCCCTGACACGCCATCAACTGAGGTACCACCCCGCGCCGGTCCAGCAGAGACCGCCTTGGCATTGGCCCGACGCATCATTGCGGACTTGGCTCTCCTCTCGCGCATTGCCTCCGCCGCAACGTTGCGCATGTGTAGTGCACCCATTGCTGACGCGCCGGTGATGGGGAGGAGGGCGATTGCGGTCTGGAGACTTGACGCGAACGAAGCGAAGGTTGCAGCAGTTGGATCGGTGGGCGATGGAGTGATTGCGAGCAAAGCGTCGGCGAGTGCGATGATGGATGTGCCAACGACTGCGCCGCTGCTCAAGACGTCCAATGTGTGCGCGCGGGGGTGAGCAAATGGCCGCACAGCGGCGGCAGCGACAACGTACAAAACCGCGACAAAAACAAGAATCGACTGTCGCGTCAACGGCTCGTCGCTGAAATAAAAGACAAGCGCAGAGACAATCCTCTCAAGCGCAAGGACGCATTCCCACCACCAGTAGTCGTCGTGAAAAGGCCCGCTAAAAGCAACGTTGCGCTGGTCCCGAGACGCTTCCTCGTCGCGGCGGCGCTTCTCTGCGGCCTCTGGGTCCAAATCGTCGGGCAGGCCTACAGGCTCGACTTTGGCGGCGTTGCGAGCATTAAGCCAAACGTACAGGCCAACGACGTAGACGGGGAGGGGTACAATGATCAGGAGTGACGCGATGCCTAAGCCGATTTGCCACCATTGAAAGCAAGGGACTGAAGGAAGCTCAAGAAGGAAGGAGGGGGTGGTCATGTCGGAGCATCTGAGCGCCCGTATGACAGTCGTGACGTAAGCCAAGTGGGACATCAGGCCAAGGCCAATGACTGCGCAGGTGTATTGATTGACGGGGAACTCGGGGGGTGTCGTGTGAGCAGGGGGGGAGGGCTTCCCCGCGGAAAAGCGGGCGCGATGAATGAGAAAAAGGATTCCAATGATGGCGAGGATGACGGGTGGGGGGACGAAGTTGGCGAAGAGTCTCGCTGGGGTGGAGAGGGAGGGGAAGAGGCAGGTGTCGGGGAACGTGGAGGTTGAGGTCGGGACGACTTGGAGGGAGGCCACAGCCGACAGGACGCCGACTGCAATCGTCGAAGGGTTTGCTCTTGATGCAGCCATCATGTGGAATGGGACGAGCTGATAAAAGTGGACGACAATGCGACCAAAACCGGGCCCCTTGAAGGACGAGAAGAGCACCAGCCATGCGGCCACGGCGGCATGGAGGGCGAGAACAAGCGGGAGAAACCACGCGAGTTCGCGAACGCAGTCCGCGGCGCTGCGGCAGCCGAGGGCGCCCATCGTGGCACCGAAACCGTTTGCGCATTCAGCACAGCCAATTCCGTATCGATCAGATGCGCAGGCGGCAACTTGGCAAGAGGGTGGGGTGTAGGTTGGGTTCGTCGGGTATGCCGCGTCGTTGCAACACGCGCCTTCGATGCAGCGCATGCAGCGCAGGGACGTCGCGTCCTGCGAAAAGGCGCAAAAAAAGCCACGACGCTGCTTTGGGGACTGCGGCGATGCGTCGCAAACGGCGCCGACGGGGCAAGCGACGCATCGCCCGCCAGAGATGGTGGCGTTTGCGAGTTTTGAGGGGGATGAAATGGCAGCACCGGCAGGACAGGGGGCGCATCTGAGGAGGGTTTGGGAGAAGGCGAGGGGGGGGGAGGTGAGGGGCGCGGAAGAATTTAAGGTGGCGCTGAGTTTTGCGCTGGCGAAGAAATGATTTGATGGGCACTCAATAGCTGTCAGCGCATCCATCACAAAGGGGGGGCCTCCAAGTGCGACGATTCCAACGGCACCTCGTTCGGCGCTGAGAGTCGCCGTCGAGGCCTTCACCTCGAGCGGTCCGCTCGCCTCGGAGTAGAGCGCCCCCCCAAATGCGGCATTTGCGTTGAGGGTGCTGCGGCTGAGCTGAAGGGAGGCGGTGCCGGACAAAAAGAGCGCACCACCGTTGAGGGCAGCGGCGTTGTCGCTAAAAGAGCATCTCGACACGACGGCAAGGCCGTTCAAAACAAACAAGGCGCCTCCGCTGCATCCATCACACGACGCCTCGTTTGATGTGAACGTTGACGCCGCAACAGAGATTGAGGAGATCGGCAGCAGCACTGGGTGGCCAAACGCGTCTGTTCCGGAAGCACGGTCCGGGGGATTCTGAACAAAGATTGCCCCCCCCCCCCGACCAACTGGCGCGCCCCTTCCGACGGAGTTTGAGGCGAAGGAGGAGGACTCGAACGCAATGAGAGACGCGTTCGACGTTTGGGCGAAGATGCCGACGGCGCCGAGATCTGAGGCTGAGTTCGCTTCGAAGCGAGTGGATGAGAAGGAGAGGGAGAGGGAGAAGGACTCGTAGACGGCGGCTGCGACGCCGGACGAGAAGAGGGCGGAGTTTAAAGAAAAAATACACGACGTGAAGCGCAGCGTAGGGGAAGAGGAGGATGAGATTGAGACGGCGACGGCGCCGCCATAGCCGCTGGGGGCGGCGTTGGAGTCGAAGGAGCTGCTGAGGACGTCATGAAATGACGGGCGCGTGGCTGCTGCTTGGACGAAACGGATTGCACCGCCTCCGCCAACGCCTGTGGCTGTGTTTGAGACGAAGATGGAGTTTTCAACACGAAAGGGCGGCGCGGATTGAGCCGCTTGGGGCGTCGAGTCGACGAAAATGGCGCCACCAGAGTTTGCCCTATTGTTTGAAAACGTTGAGTTAATAATGGAAAGAGTGGACCGGAACGCGTAAATGGCACCACCTCCCCTAAATGAATTGTTCAGAGCGAAGTTTGAAGAGAAAGAACACTTGGTGAACGTGGCCTGGGCGGAGTCAAGAGTGACAGCAGCGCCTGAGTCTCCGACGCAGTCACGGATGTGCACTGCAGTCATCGAGAAAACCACCCGAGATGCAATGAAGCCGCTGAGAAGTGATCCACAAGACACGATGGCGACGGCTGAGAATGAAGAGGTGGTTATCGTCAAATTGTGCGGAATGACAATCGTGCGTGCCAGTACGAAAGCAGTTGCAGCATCGAGGATAACAACATCGCCACTTTGTGTAGCATTGATAGCTCTCTCAATCGTCTTGCAGCTGGAAGTCGCTGCTGCTCCGCAACCAGAAACGTCTGATCCTGCAGATGAGACGTACACTGAGGCACCTGATGGCGATTAGAGGCGCTTCGGAACAGTATTCATTCAATTCACGGCTATCCACATTATTACCATTGCAGAGCGAGCACATGACAATCAAGATGAGCTTCGTTGTCATCTTTCAGTTTGGTGACTCTAACAAATAAAGAAACTTGGGGACCACATAGACAGCTTTTGCGCTGCATTGATAGTCCACGTTGCGAAGTAAGAACAGCGTCCACGACAACTTGGATTCACTGTGAACTATGCCACGTTGGGTTTAGAATACACATCGCTCGACATGGTCGTTCGTTTTTTCTATCGTACATGGCCAAAAACGGCAAGAATGGCCGAAATTCAAAACTCTTCTTCTGAAGAATGGAGACGAAAATTCTCATTTTTTCTTTGTAAGGGACCCTTCTCCAACATGTACCGGACAGTGACGTCTGCAAGAGCTGTGATTGGGACACTTCCTCCACACTCGCTGATCTGACGTGTCAGCAAACAATTGTTCAACTAGATCCGATCACCGACGTTGACCTACTAGTCCTTGGAGTTGCCTGCGGTGAGTTGCATCGAGAAGGCAAGTTGAACAGGTGACCCCTCCCGTCATTGTACCGATGGCAATCTGAGCTTCTTTGCATCGACAGAGTCTCTTGAAATAATCTAGAAGCAGTCAGAGTTGATGTGCGTCAAAGCAGTGCTCAGAGCGAACAGAAAACAAACACTACAAAAAACAAATTTTCAGCACGATGATGCACCTCCCTCTTGTCCTCCCCCTCAGCCGCTTGCAGACAAAAATAAACGCAAAAATGCACCACCAAATTGAAAAATTAAACCGATGGGACTTACTTTTTGCCTGTCGGGGAGGAAATCTTCTCAACAGTCGTGACCCCAAGCACGTCAGCAACTTCGGTACTTCGCCGAGTCGCCAGAGGACTGAAAGGACCCAACGCCTTGCGGCCCATTGGCTTCGTTGTGGCCCAGTCCATGCCCTGCGTTTGAACGTTAGGACGGCCCTACTAACGACGACGTCAAAGCAATCGACGCTGTCGATGAACCAAATGGATCGCCATCTTGAGGAGCAAAAAGCAAAGTGAAACGATGGACCACAGCGGGTGGGGTCGAATGCGAGGTGGACGAAAAGGACGAGGACACGTCAGGCTGCGTCGTCGCTAGGCAGCAGCGACAAGTTCTTCATTGCCTTGTGAACGGAATTCTGCGGCGCGTGAATAGCAACAGCGACAGAGCGGCGCACAATGTCCGCTTGAAGCTTGCCCAGTTGCGACTTCCTCGCGATTTGCAGGGACTCCTTCTTTTTCAAAAAGTTATCTTTCCTCGTCTGCGCGACTGCGAGAACGTCAGCCGCCACCTCCTTGACGACAGACGTGGGTGCTCATTGGCCATCGCGCCGGTGCGGATGTTCAAATAGTAGGTCGCGCCTGTTATTCTACCGTAATGCGGCACCTCCGCCACGTCAGAGCAGGTTGGCCCCCACAGACCCATTCGCCGAAGCTCTCAGGAAGCAACGCAACGTCTGACGAGTTACCCATGCTGCTACTGGCCTCACCAGAGTACTTCTCCGAAGCATTTTTGATCCTCTGACGATACTCGAGGTCGACTTTGTCGTTAGGCCAACGCACGCGAAGTGTCTGACGCTTTTTGAAACTCTTCCGAAGGTCAGACTCCTTCTTCTCGAGTTCCGTGTACTCCCGCAGGTGAAGGATCTCTCGCTTGCAACGAGCCTACCCCATTGTCAGCCCCTTCTCCTGCAGTCCCACCATTTCGTTGTGACGGATGACGCAAAAGTATTCCTCCTCATTGCGATTCTTCCGCAGCCGATCCGACGCGTATCGAACCCGCGCAACTACGCGAACTCTGCATGCACGATAAAACGCTTGAATCCTTGATGAAAGTTATCATTTCGGGCCGAAGGTGATACCGAAGAACGGCACGCCGCCGCGACGAGACCTTCCGTCTCCCTGCATGAGCCTTCCAAGACCTCTGCAGCACTAGCGCAGCCTTCCACTGCCGCAGCGCAGCCCTCGCATCCTCAAGTCCCGCTGCACAATGACCCCCCCCCCAGAAGACAAGATCACCTCGCGCCATCGTCTTGAGGCGGCGGTACTGAGCGTCGCGGTTTGAGATTTCCTGTTTCCGCAGAGAGCTGCATGTCGTGAGCATGAGCGGCGACGGTGTGTACTTTTGAGCTTTTTGGGCCATGCGGTCGTAAAGCGCTGACGTTCGAATCTCCCGTTTGACATTTTCCCGACGAATGAGTTTTCGAAAGAAGCGCTGGATGCGTTTGATCTGACGCCGTTGGAGAAATGGCGTCCCACCCCCGACCTTCTTGAGCTCCTCGGCTGAAAACTCGCGCAAGGTTCCTCTGCGACCCATCGAGCTCTGTGCCATTTCAAATGAGCAGCAACAGAACAAACGTGGAGAACTGCAGGTGAGCTGATTGCCGCGTCTAGTCGATTCCAAGATCGGCCCATCGAATCGATGACACGCGTGGCCTCGGCATCTGAACCATCAGCTCGTCTCAAGCGCCGATGCACGGCCCCCTGAAGGTTGGCCGCGACTGGAGAGCGACGTCAGCGATCCTGCAGGTAGCTCCGCCGCGGTTTGAACAAACGCTTGCGAGAGACTGCCGCTTTGAGGACGCAGGCCACTTGATGACGTCGAAGCGGAGGCAGAAGACGATCTGCTGCTCATGAAGGAGAGCGGATGCCTCTCAGTCACTTCCACCATCAAAGACACGGTGCGCATGCTCACTGCGAGAGGTTCTATGCGTCGCGGCAGATGGTGCTGAGAGTCGGACGGACGTTGGCTGCGTGCGTCAGCGCAGCTTGGGGAGGACGTGCCGGACGGGGAGACAAGAGAAGGGAAGAAGCCATTCGCGCGGAAAGCTTCGCTGAGAGGGTGAGGCGACATCCAAAAAGTAGCCACCTGGGTCAACTCCGACGAACCCAATCAAAAGGCTCATGACACGCTTGAAATGATCTCGTTGAACAAGCAGCCGCTCTGTTGAGGTGAGCGACCTTCTCCAGCGACAGCACCTTGCACGGCCTCAATGTCGTCGCACAAAGTCTGTCGAGCGCTCTGGAGGAATCTAAAACTAAGCAACGTAATGAACGCAGCACTTCGTCCAAGTGTTGGGGTCCATCGACATAATAACAGAGGCGTCTTCAGTAGTAAAGGACTTCCGAGGGGATGACGCCTTGACTGCTTGTGCAATCACCTTCTCACGTAAGAAAAAGGATTTCTTGACCACGTGGGCAGTGGTTGGCCGTTTGTGTGATGCTCGAGATGTAGAGAGCTCCTCAATTACTTTATCTTCGATGTCTATCCGTCAGATGTGACGTAGTCTTCCTTACCTTGCCTCGCAGCTTCTCTCAAGTAACACTGAACAACCGTTTGCAAGGTCTTCGCCTTGTCACCAAGTACTCCAGAGAGCTATCGGTCAATGAGATCGGAATGCTTATTTCTTACAGATTTCAAGGCGAGCTCATCTTCATGTCGCTGAGCTCGCAGAATCTCCAACTGTTCCATGCGTTAAACAATATTGTTTAAAGAAGAATGAGTCAAGTCGTGGCACTCGACATCGGCTCGTTCCGGTCTCGAATAGGGTATTGTGGAACTCCAGAGCCCGAGTTCTATGTGCTTTTCTCTGCTTAGAGCGCAGGTACGTTGTGTCGTCTATGCTTGGGACCCTTAAGTCAGGCTCTATTCGAACATTTGGGCAGCAGCGGAGTGTCCTCATCGGTAAGGAGCTAGAAGCGAAAGCTCGGATTCCAGGACTTCTTAGTGTGCGGAATGTGTATGAACTAGGTCGTGTGGCGAACTGGGATGATTTGGAACTCTTTGTCATCACATTGTTTAGCGAGGGACTCAAGACAGACGCTTCGACATGTCCAGTATGCCTTCAATCCCCCCTTTTAAAGGTCGATCATAACTTTTCAGATTATTCTATCTGAATATGCTCTCTCTGACAGGAAGGAGAGGGCGCGTTTGGCACAGCTTTTGTTTGAAACGTTTTCGGTGCCATCCTTCCTTGTCGTTCCCACTCCAGTCCTTTCAATCCATTCAACAGCAGCACTGACCGGCCTTGTCGTAGAATCTGGTGCTGATTTCACGTTCGTGAGCCCTGTGTACGAGGGTTACATGCTGACCTTCGCCTCCACAAGAATTATGATGGGTGGCGAGACGCTAACTGCTGCTCTTGCTCGCCAAATCTTTGGGGTCGACTGGGTGCAGCTTTCTCATAGCGACCGCGAGGCTGTTCGGAGTGCAAAAGAAGACAAGTGCGCCGTTGCCGTCGACTACGCGCAAGCGCAAGAGGACTTTGCGCTGCGAAAGCACCTCGCTTGGACGTTCGCTCGTGCTGACGCGCCTCCAATCGAAATGCCGGGGCAGGAACTTTTTGAGGTTTGACTCTGTGTAGTTTAATTCACATCAAGGTACCAGAGGCTCTATTCAAGCCTTCCCTTGTCGGCCTCAGTGTGAAACCTCTTCATGAGGCTATTGTTGAGTGCATCTCGCGCTGTGATCCAGCATTCCGCGCGGACCTCTTGAAAAACGTTGTCCTGGCTGGTGGCAACACAAACCTGAGAGGGTTTCGAGAAAGAATCCGTAAGGAGCTATCGCTGGCATTTCCTAGTGCAACAATGGAGGTCTTGATGGCCCCTGGATTACATCCTTGCTGGGTTGGGGCCGCACCTCTTTCGGAAGCTGAAGGATTATTTGTGTTACGTGAAGATTATGATGAGGCAGGGCCAGATATTATCAACAGGAAGTGTATCTTCTAATAGAGGGAATTCACAGAGGAGTTGCATCAATTGACATGGAGTTCTAATTACATTATTGGAAATATACCTAAAAGCCTCCATGCAGCAAAAGCCGTAGACTCTCTGTAATAGGTCGCATACTGTCGTCTGCAGAGGCTGTATCGAAAACCTCGAGTGCCGTTGGATGCATGTCGGTAAAAAAGGCCAGCAGCTGAAGCGGTGGGTAGAAAACAATGGTGGTTACGTTTTCTCCAACATCATAACAGGAGAAAATTGTCTTTGTTCCTCGAATGTGGACAACACCACACTCTGTCTCACCCATCGTTTCACCTACAGAATAAGACAGGGCAATTGCAATCTCAATACTGAACTGAAGCGCCGCTCTTTTCATTGACGCAATGATAGAAATGAGCTCATTTTCTTTCAGTCCGCCTCCAATCTCTCTGAACCTTCTGCATTAAACTATTCGTAACCTTCAAGTTACAGGACTTCGCCATCTGGTCTCAAAACGACAAGCACGTTTGTTCCTGGGAATATCGCTTTAACTTCCCTACACTTCACATGAATCTGCTGAAGAACGTGAGGGGAGACTCCAGACGGGCGGCGGCAACACGACATAGTAGAAAATACATAACAGTCTTTTAAAATTCACGAGCAAGGACCACATGTAACGAAAGCGTCCAGCATCTGGCATTCGAAAAAATGCATAAATTCTTCGAATTCAGATATGATCGCGGATTCGCCCATATTTGGCAACCGCATTTTTCATCCGTTGGTTAACAGATATCTTATCTCCAATTTGTTAGACTGTTCGATTGGGTCGTTTGGGCATGGCCCTGACGTTTTTCGATATGATGGAGACTTCTGTCGCCATGAAAGACCTTTTCATGGCTGGAACTGTCGTTGCTCTACTCATTCTGTCCATCGTTTTGTCATGTGTGCTGCTAACTCTCTTCTGTTTTACTCGGAAGTCGTATCGGGCTGTCTCCACATCAACAGCTCTGCAAGCAATTGCACCACGGAAACCGTGCTTTCCAATACGGAGAAGAATCCTTATCATGACGGCTTTATATTTCCTCGTCATCGTGTGCGTTGACTTGATGATTCTGATGATAGTCGGCTTCGACAGACTACATCCAGCCCTTGGCGCTGTAGCCATGTCACTCGTTCTTTGTCTGGCCGCTATTCCTGTCTCGTTCCGATACTCTCTCTGGGGACATCCGTCGGTGAACAGGTGGGCAGGGAACTTGAAAGAAGACGAGAGAGAGCAAGGGCGAAAAGATTCTTGGAGGAGATTTCTTGTTTCTTTCTTTTTCATTCTTCCGTTTTGCTTTCTTGCCTCGTACTTCATTCAAGGTCTGTGTGTGCAGCTCCACCCTTTCACTGTCAGCTCTACGATTTCTCGAAGCGTGACGAAGTCGCTCTGCCCTCCTGACTCAGGCATCTGCTTCATGTACTTGACTCTTCCCGAGGATTGCCGTACTTCCATCATCCTTAATCTCCATACAGCCTTGCCCAACAACGTCTCCATAACCCTGCAGCACCAGAGTGGATCGCTGGCACTGCCCACGAATTCCTCCGTCCTTCTACTTGAAGAAGGGCCTCGTTACATCCATTGGGTGGTCGTTCAAAGTCTCCAGCCCTCCTCTGCCTACATTGTGATTGCATCTATAAATGGCCTAAGTCGTCGCATCTCGTTCAAGACATGCCCTGCCATTCCGCCTGTCACGTTGGCTTTTGGTGGCGACACTGGAGACCATGAGTCATTCGACAGACTCGTCCGACAAGCTGCCAGCCGAGACGTCAACGCAATTATCCTTGGGGGTGACATTGCGTACGCAAACTGCATGTGGACTTGCCACCGTGTTTGGGACAGTTGGATTGCGAGATACACACAGGCAGCCATTGCACCCGACGGCCGATCGATCCCTATGTCTTTGGCAATTGGCAATCATGAGTCGGGAGGGTTTAGAGTCCCAAAGAGCCGAATTTTATTCTTTTTTGATTACTTCTTGCAACAATCTGTGGCGCTCACTCCTTCTCAAGAGTTTGTGTCGCCCTATCCTAGATACCGAGGGAGCTTTCACGCTCATGTTATTTCGGATAATGTGTCTGTGATTGTGCTTGACTCTGCTGTCACTGAGGTGACCCATGACGGCGTCCAACTCGAGTGGCTCAAGCGAAATCTTCAAAGGAATGTAACTCGAACCTTCATCTCGTACCACCACCCAATCTACCCGAGCGCTGGCAGTTATGGGCAGTGGCAGAGTGTGGAAGGTAGGAAGCACTGGGCTCCATTGTTCGAGAGACACAATGTCTCTGCTGTCTTTGAAAATCATGATCACATGTTCAAGCGGACGAAGAGGATTCGGAAGGAAAGCGTTGATCCTTTGGGTATTGTGTACTTAGGAGATGGTCGTCTCGGAGTCGATGATCTCATTGCGAGGAGCGCTCCGGACAAATGGTACCTTGAGGAAGTGAGTGATCAAAGTCACATCTGGTTAGCTCGAGTAGGGCGCCGCATGGAGGCTGAGGCTTTCGCTATCAACGAAGCTGGGGAAACGTTTGACAGAATTTTGCTCTAGAGCAAATGCTTTAGATCTGTCCATGTGTAACATATTAATCTTCTAAGAGAAGATAACTTTTCGAATTCATGTTTAAGAAAGTGTAGAGTCTGAATCGACGTAAAGTGATATGGGTCCATCTCCAGGCCCGAGATGACAAACTCTCTCATAAAATTAGTCTTTAAATAAATTGTGGCTCAAAACTGATCTGCTCCTGTTGGGAGACACATGCATGAACTATGAATCTGGCCTCTGATGGTGACATCGCATTTTCTTTGCAACTCATCGCCTCAGCGAATCATTCAACAACACTCCCTAGTTTGAGTCAGTGCTTTCCTCCTCTGTGGCAGAAAGCCGAGACTCCTTTGCCTTCGTTGTTGACTGTGTTCGCACATCCGATTCCCGAAAAATATCGCTATGAGCAACCTCAGCACGAATCCACATTTCCGATTATTTCAAAGATGCCGTCCGTTCGTTCGACGACTGACTTACTTGCGGCGGAAGTGCAGCAGTTGAAGTCAATGCTCTCCACAGCACACGCTGAAGTAATTTCTCGACACGCGTTTCCTCTCTTTGAGCGTTTCCCGCGTCCTTTGATTTCCCTCTGCTCTTCAAATATAACCTTTCAGATTGCAAAACTCAAGGCGATAGCACAAGAGCATGAGAAGTGCGCTCGAGTTAAGGAGGAGCGAAAGGTGCGACGTCACCGTTCGAATCTAAGTTTGGCAGCAGCCGCGCTATTGGACTGATGAAGAACACCGTCGCTTCCTGACTGCTCTGCAGAAGTGGCTGTCTCCGTTCTTCCTCACGTCATCAGCTTTGGTCAGAAGGACGTCAAGTCAATCTCAAAGTTCGTGGGAACAAGAAATGCAACGCAGGTGCGAACCCACGCGCAGAAGTACTTTATGAAAATGGTATCAGCGTCGCATGTCCTATCCTGAATACGAAGGCGCGCATTCACAAGGACGGAGAGTCAAAATTCGAAACAGGTCAAGCTTCCAGCATGGAGCCTCTTTCCCCAGGCGGGGATGACACGGAGGACGACAGTGGGAGCGACCAATGCATTGCAAAGAAGGCACGGACTGAAGTGTGATTGTTCGATGCCGGCGCTGCTGTAACTTATTGTACTACCTCCCTCCGTCTCTGAATAATTAACGCTGCTCACTTTGCTTCTGTTGTCGTCAAGTCACTGCCCTGCAGGATTCGGCTTGCGTAAGACTCGCAGAGTCTCCTGAAGAAACAAGCTGAAAAGACCGTTTTGTCTGACCCCATCACCTCCCGCAGCGCCTTGGGGTCGATCGTCGCAACAATGCAGTTCTCAACCGCCGTAGCAGTCACGTCGGAAGGCACATCATCAAGAAACGACTCCTCTCCAAACATTTCTCCCGCCCTTAGCTTGTACGGCAGCTTGACGACGGCTCCGCTGACTTCAATGACCCCCCTCAGGATTTGGTACACCCTCTTGTCCTCGTTGCCCTCAAAGACAACAACGTCCCCGTCCTCGACTTCAACCAGCCGCACCGAGTCGCAAAGCCTTTCCTCAAACGCTGTGTCGCTTCCGTTGTCATCGAGGGCACGAGGACTGTCTGGACCCGCGTCTTCTTTTGGCGCTGATGGCACCCCTTCTGAGCGGTCATCCGCCGACGACGACCTCAGCAAGCCGCGGAGGGAAAACTTCTTTTCTTTCTGCGGAACGACCGCAGAAGCGTTACCGACAGGCTCGAGGTCAGCCATTAGGGACAGGGGGAGACGGCATGTGTTCCGCACTTGTGCGTGAGGTCTGAGGAAGCTCAAGGTACCGCTCCGAGGGATCTTCTCTTTCGTTTTCGACTCGACAGCCTCAACGAACTTCTCCTGTTCCTTCGATGACAAGAAAAAAAGCTGAAACTGGAGCGTCAGCGACGAAGTGAGGGGGAGAGCCCACTTTTTGGGAGGAGGGACCCGTCCATGACAGCGTGACGCTCTCGCCGTCCGCTGACGTCTCGAACTCAAGCGCGCTGTAGTGCCACGCAAACTGCAACGTCAACCCTCCGGCTGAGGTTCTTACGCGGATGGGGTAACCAAAAGGAGAGCCCTCCCAGCAAATGTGCGAGCGGGCTACAATGGCGACGCCGGGCAGAGGGCGATGGCCTTGGAGGAACAGCAGCGATGACAAGAACTCTGTTCTGTCAGTTGACAACGCGTCGGGCAACCGCGTGAGTCCACGAATTCTTCAGCAGCGAGCGCAAATCGTTTTGAAAGTGGTTGCTCTGGATGGGGCGACAAAAACGCTTCCAAAGGACAGTCAATCACCTCACGTCCCTCAGCGGCGGACTTCCTTTGCGCCATCATGCGCGCGATCCCCCCCTTCTTAACAGTGCGAGTTTTAGGTCCATCCCGAAGCTGCCGCAGTCTCGAAATGAGGTGGAGAGCCAGGAAATGGTACACGTGGCCACAAGCAACTCCAATTCGCTTAGATTCGAAGAAAGGGAAGTGGTGCTGGCGAAGAACGACGACGGAGCTCTGCAACTCGCCTTCAGCGACGAGGGAAGTTGCCGACGCCATGCCTGAGGGGTGAGTGGCGCGGCGCGGGGGCACCTTTTGAAAACGCCACGTCTCCATACAAGCCGTCCTTCTCCAACGTGGTCACGACACCCCGCTTCCCATCACGCTCGCCATCAATTCTGATGGATCCCTCCACCACAATGCAAAGGAGACCGGCGTGGCCGAAGTCTTCCAAAACCTCCCCGCCCTGCAGCACCCGCCGATCACCTCCTTTGACCAGCTTCTGTTCGCGTCAACTTCGTCCCGCCCCGCATGCTGACCTTCCTCAGGTCGTCCAACAGCTCTTCCTGCGCTTTGAGTCGCTTCTCGAGGTCTTTTGAATCGCGAGTCGGCTTCGCCAGCTCTTGCGACAGGTCTTCCCATTCCCGACCACTTGCGCAAGACATGCACGTGTCTCTGTCCGAGCTGACGTCACTCCACACGACGTTGCCGACGCTGCAATCGTCGCAGCAAACGCTGATGGCGTGACAGTTGGCGCATTGGAAAAGATCTTTGCGGACAAAATTCTTTTGCACGAGCGCGGAGAACGTGAGGGACACGCACTGCGAGCACCACCTCCGAAACGAAGGGGCCTTCGTACCCCACGACTGGAGGGTCTTGTCGCACACAGCGCAGAGCTCGTCATCTAGTTCAAGTGTCAGAATTGGATGTGGGTGATGGGGCACCCCAAGTCACGTGACTCTTGGCCATTGCGAGCTGGCAGGACCTGCACTTTAGAGTCTTTCTCGAGCAGTGCTTGCACTCGAAGACATCTCGGGCAATCCTGTTCAGCTGCCAAACCTCGTGCTTGCTCTTCTCCGAGCACCAAGAGCACCACGCCTCAATGGCTTTGCCAGAGGGATTGTTCCACGCAGCCAGCACGCCTTGGCAGACGAGACAGAGATCTTCATCCCACGCAATATCAAAAAGTTCTTTCATGGCCGATCGCGTGTCCTCATCCGGACGAACGGTTGAGAAAACAGTCTCAGATAGCTCCAAGCCTCTCGCATATGCACCGCATTCGATGGTCTTCTTGCAAGGTAAAGTCCTGTGCTTGCACCCTTCGCATTGGTACACGCTACGTCGGACGTAGTTCTTCGCTTGCAAGGAGTGCTGGGTTTGCTTGCGGCACCATGAACACCTTCGGTGTCAGGCCTAGAAGCCTCAAACTCATTACCATTTCGACTCGAAGTCGTCTCCGAGCCCAGCGGAGCCTCCTCCTGCTTTCTTCAGCAACCTCATCTTCGGTCCACAATCTCTCAAAGTCCTACTGACATATTCGTTATTTATGACGGAGTTCGCAGCTTCCGCTCACAGGGTCCCACCCGTCCTTCTCCGGGAAGTAGGTTCCATCCCATGGGTTCACTACCTTCCGAATCATCTTGTCTTGCTTACCCTCACTGCACAGATTCCGACCATATTCCCGGAAGCTCCAAAGTCGATAGACACATTTGCGATTCCAACATTTCAAAAATCAAAGCATGGCATGCCGTATCTCACCCCCAGGACCTAATAATCTTAGATCTCTGCGGAATGGGAGAAGATATCGAAGCAGAGAAGCAGCAGCTCCTGGAGCGATTTCTAGAGTTTGCAGGTATTTTCAGATCCAGCATCACTGCCTTGGATGCATCTTATTGGAGCGACGCAATAGATCCTACAAGCGGATACACTGTGTTCAGATCATCAACAGACCTTACGCGTCAGTTTTTTGGAACGCAAGGCGGAAGCGGTTACTCTGAAGTCGACGGAGCACAACTCTTTTTAAAGTACTCGACGGCAACGGCAGGCTGCTGCAAGTTTGTCGTCGTCGCCGGTATCCTCATCCCTCTAGAGTCGTCTTGCATCCTCAATGGGGGTCCTCAGTCTACCCCGCAACAGTTTTCGCCATTGCGCCGGAGAGTGTCGTCCAAAGCGTACTGAAAGAAACACTCGAGAAGTTCTGATCATGCCGTGCCGTGTTTACTCAACGGCTATGTACATTCCATCTTGTTTACTTCTCCTCTTGCTTCCCGCTTGCGCTGGAGGTGGAAAGGAGGTTCTCTGGAGTGAAATCGACTGCAAACGTTGCAAAGTAAGCGACAAGGAACAGCACGGTCAGATGCTGCGTGATGGTTCGCATCACGTGCGTGGATGGGCAGTTGGTGTAATCGTACAGCCCTGTCGAGGAGTTGTACTGCCAAGCACACAGAATCGAGATTCCAATGGGGATGTAGATGACAAACGTGACGATCATGCAGCCGCAGCAAGTCCACTTGAGGGCAAGAGATGTTCGCAGCGTTCGCCTGCTCTCCTCGTAGCTGTTCCTTCGAAAGACAGACGTCATCATCGCCGAGTTCATGATGACGTAGATAATCAACGCGAAGAAGAACGCGTAAGCGGAGTAGAGGTGGCCATCCGGGTATTTCCGGGTTGTGAGCCCTGCGAGAAGCGGGCCTGTCACTGAGGATATTAATCCGAAGCAGAGGGCAATGCCAGCTGCTATGCGGAAGCCAAGGCCATGCCCGTAGCGCACGGAGAAATTGAGAAGCATTTTAAAGTTTGCAAAGAGGGTCCAAATCATGAAGAAGGACGTGACCGACATGCCAGCGACGAAAACGGGATACGAGGGAGAGTCGCGTCCAGTGTCGCTGATGTAGGGATACGAAATGCCCCCTATGTCGATGTTCATGGATCGAGTAATGATGACGCAAATGATGATCGTCGCGACAGGGATGACGCATGCAAATACGGCGAACGGGCGACAGAGCTTAACGATGGTGTCTTTGAAAGCGGAAGGGGGGGACGAGGCAGCCATGATGACCAGTCAACGGGGCGAGAAATGACACTCAAATTTCAGTTGAGTTGACTTGACTTTGATTTGAGGTGCAAACATTACTGGGTACTTTTAACTTTTGTCTGTTTGTTGCTTCCAAAAATAAAGATGGCAGGAAGGAGGAGAGTTGCCTTTGGAGCTCTGAGCGTAGCCGTTTGCGTTGTTCTAATGGCTCTGCCGAGTCTGCGAGATCCCATTTTCCAACGCAGCAGCGCAGCAGGTGACGCGGTGGCATTGCTCAAGGTGATTGAAACGCTCGCGGGCACTGACATTGAAGGCTGCTGTTTCTCAAGATGAAGAAACTGACATCCTTTCCGATGCCGATGCGCATGCCATTGTATCCCATTTCCATCACGGAGCGAAGGTTACGGCAGGGACTTTGTCGAGGCTTCAGCAACAGAATTTTGCTTTCAAACCCTTGGGCGGAAAATTTCCCACTCGATCCCTCCTTTGCAAGCAGGACTTCACTTGTCTCTACGTCCTGAAGACAAGCGGCGACACGAGTCTTGCCACTGGCAACGCTGCAAAAAACCGGAAAAGCGACGTCAAAGGCGGGTTCGTGTTTGTTTTCACGGCCGTGAGTGCGGGCATTGAGCCGAGCAAGGAGGGGCACAAGACTCTCCTGTTTGAGATCAATTTCTACATTGCGTCAGGTGCGTTGTGCCACGGACCCTTTTGATTCTTGCAGACACGAAGTCGTTGATTTTGAGCGGGGACAAGGTCGACGTGACGGAGAAAGCCTCTAAAGACCCTTCGCTTCTTCGTTTGCTTCGACAGAACGAGTTTGTTGTTCGTCAGCGATACGTTGCAGTCGTGAAGTGTTCGTTTACGCGGCAGGACGATGGTGCAATCACGGAGTGGATTGTGGACGACGCCGAGTCGGGCGTCGTGGTCGACATGAAGAAGAATATTGTCAAGCGCCTTGTTATCGTTCTCGGCGAGGGTGGCGATGGACGCCGCCGTGACTGATCCCTGCAGGCAAAGACGGCAAGATTGACCAGAAGCGTATGCTCGTGCAGCTGCATGAAGAGGATGCGCCCAAGGATGTCCTGACGACGTACCGCCTGAGCGATGCGCCAGCGGACGGAGTCCTTGTCGAGAGCCAACGCTTCATCCCTCTCATTTCTTTGGTTTGTCAAGCGATGTGCTCCTTCTGACGCGACCAGGACGAGATGAAGAACCCTGTGGAGCATGAGCCGGATGCCCCTCCAAAGGATGACCTCGGCGCAACCGAGCGCGTCACTGGCGTTATCGATCGCAAGAGCCGCCTCATTCGGAATCTCATTGTTGACGACGACGTCCAAGTCGGCGGACTGTTGGCGGGCCAAAAGGGAGGGGAGAAGTCGGAAAAGGAGGAAGTTGACTCCAAGTCCCTCCTCCGCCTCATCGCTATCTCGCCGTTGACTGGCGACCCATACTTGCCCGATTTTCGCCGGCAGATTGCCGCCAAGGCTAGGCACGTGTCTCTCGCGCAGCTGTCGACGGTCGAGACTATGCCCAAGGTTCAGAAAGTGGATGAGAGCCCTGCCTCAGAGCCATCACTGGCGGAGTTGTCTGACGTTGGTCAAATGTCGTTCACGAAGGCCAAGGCGACGCTACATCAGCTGCTTTCAAAGGGGCCGGACCCCATGGCAAGCTTCCCCCAGCTTGAGACTCTCGTCTCCCGCGCAGACGTCGCCAAGTACGCCGCTGCCATTTTGAAGGAGACGCGGGATCCCTCTGCACAACAGCTCGCCCAAACCCACAGCGACGAGGGGCTTACAAAGCCGCAGTGGCAGACTGTTAAGCCAAAGCCGCCGCCTCTGACATGTCAGCTTCTCGCGGCCCTTGGCGCTGCCGGCAATGGCGCCGCGCAGTCCGCACTGTGCGAGGTCGCTGCGGATAAAGTGGTTGCGGAAGCTGTGCGAGACCATGTGCTGCCTTTTTGTTTGTGTTCTTATCCCGCGAGGCGTTGGTGTCGCTCTTGTCAACCGAATGCCCATCACAAGACACTGTGTTCAAAGTTGGCATGATCGGCGCAAGTGGCATTGATGACGTCGCGCGACAGGTACGCCCTCAACCCTCGCGGGGCCTCACCCCCGTAGGCGCTGCTCGTCCAGCACGGTCTTGTCCGCAAAGTCCGCGAGTGTACGAATGACCCCTCCGCCATGTCGGAGGTGACGGACATGGCGTCGGAGCGGCTTGAGGCGCATGTTGGCAGCGATGGCCCCATGGATGAGACGATGACAATGCTGCTCATCAACGCCCATCACAACTCCCTCACGCCATTGCCAAGGGGCATGATGCTTGCAATGACAACAAACAAACTTTCGGCTCCTCTTCGAGCGGCTGCAAGTTTGCGTCGGTTTGGTCGCTCTCATGTGCGCTAGTGGAGGCGCTGGGGCAGGTCCAAAATCAGCTGCCGAAGGGCGCTGTCGTGCGCAACATTCAAGTGCGGACGCGTCCCAACGGCGACGTTGACATTGACCTTGATGTTGACTTGCCGAATGATGTGGTTTGCTGAAGCTTTGATGAGCTCTGACGTGAGCAGAAAGTCGTTGTCCCGGCTGCAAAACTTCCTCTCAAGCCCTTGCCCAAGCCTGCGCTGCCCAAGCCTAAGACTTTGCCCAAGCCTGCGCTGCCCAAGCCTAAGACTTTGCCGAAGCCTGTGCTGCCCAAGCCTAAGCCCTTGCCCAAGTCTAAGCCCTTGCCCAAGCCTGTGCTGCCCAAGCCCAAGCCCCTTCAGAAGGTCAAGCCGTTACCTCTTCCCAAGGCGCGCAAGCCGTTGCCAATCATTCCGAATAAAGGTTGGCTGAAGGTTCCTGGTGGACCGCTTGGGGGAAAACCGCCAATCAATCCTCCTTTCGTTCGGCCTTTCGCATGCCCCTTAATCCCCCCAGAAGGTCCTGCCTGCAGGCCCGACGATCATTCCTAAACCCTCTGCCCCATCCGTGATGCCGTCGCCCCATGATTTAACTTTTGCAGGGTCGCCCCATCGTTCCCAACCCCTCTGGCCAAGCCAATGCCCCCTCTGTAGGTGAAGCGCACTGCTGTCTAAGTCCTCGCAGGTGGTGGCTCCTGGTGGCCCTCTTAAACGTGGCGCACCGAATCCCATCGTTCCAAAGCCCGCCGGTCAGGTCTCTCCTTCTGTTGTTCCAGCGGTGATTGACAACTCCCCTTGTTTGGGTTCTGAAAGGGCCAGAAACCAACGTTCTCTTCTCGAACGACCGTCCTCTCCTCCACCGTCCCCCCCATCGGCTCGTTCCGCGGCATCGTCTCTGAGAGCGTCAACACGAACGGGCAGCTCATCAGCGGCCTTGTCGACGTCGACGCCACCATGTTCCAATGGCGAATCGACGTAGGTGACGTCCGCGCGTCAGTTTCCGACAGCGGCGACGTCACCGGATGGGTCAAATTGGGAGGAGTCATCCTCTGGGTCCCCGTCACGTCCTCGGCCCCCAACCCCTCCCTCCCCTCAGCCCCCATGGGGCGCTGCCTCGTCACCCCCGCAACCCTGCCCTCAAAGGGGTCTTTTTCTTACGTTCGGTCGCTCCTGTCGGTTTGATGCGACCCCACATCTCTGCTGACCACCCCAAAGATAAAGAAGCGCCTGCCGTTTGGGTTCACAAGCCTCGACCTGAGCCTCGGAATGGTAGCTCGCGTCAGCTCCTCCGTCGCCGCCGGCCGGACCTCGACGGCTGCGGTGCGCAAGCCCAGCGTTTGAATTTACGCGCCAGTGCAAGCGAGGGGTCAACTCCCTCTTTGTGTCCTCGTCAGCTTTTGTGACCGCGTCGGGCAATTCCGCGACGTCGACGGTGACGGTGCGTGTCGAATTTCTTACGGCGCAGCCTGATCGCAAAATGTCGATGATTGCGTCGCATCAAGTGATGGACCACACGGCTCAGCTCTTTGCGGAGCGCTCGTTGGGGAGCTACTGCCGACAGGGTGCATTGTCTTACTCCAAGCTGGGGGGTACTGTCGTTGCGTAAGTCCTGTTTATTTTTTGAGGTTGTTTTTGATGTTGTCCCCTCTTTGAGCGTCCTGGCTTTGATTTGACGATGTCCCCACCTCTATGCATTTCCGTCCGTAACTCGCGAAGGGACATCAGCAACCTGCAGTTCAAAATGTCCCCGACCTTCATCACGAGGAGGGGGCCGCGCTCCATCGTCACGCGCATCCCCTCGTTCAAAATGATCGTGCGGCGTCCCTTCGTCGCTGCTCACTCCTCAGCGCAAGTGGGTGCTGTTTAAGCGCGACAACGTCTTCAAGTGGGCCGAGCCTGCGACGACTCTAGGGGGTGCGCTGCAATGTGATGCAGTTGACGAGTAATGTGTCTGTAGAATATGAGTAAACGAATCGAAGCGAAGCGCAAGCGTGGGACGTTGATGTCACTTGAGAAAGAGGCAGAAGCAATTTACTTCGAATCGAGCGACCCTTTGAAACAGCTGAAACCCTAAAAAACGAGCCAGCGCTTTTAAGGTCCGCGATGAAGCGGACCCCTCTGCACAAGAGATCATTCCGCAGGGGCTCCCTCCCGAGAATGAACACCTGATGCGCAGAGGCTGCATCGGCTTCGGGCGAGGAGGAAGTGGCCGTGCGCAAGCGCTTAGGGGGGGGTCGGTGGAAAAGGTGGCCTCTGGCCAATGGCGAGACCGACGGGGATGCCGTACAGTCGAACAGTTTTCTTGTTCTTGACGATAAAGCCAGCCTCGGAGAGGCTTTCAAAGATACTGATGGGACGACAGTCGACCACTGATGGGGCGACTTTGTGGAGGAAATGGTACAGCCGACTTGTGACGGAAGGGCTACCTCCGTCTTCTTTCAACATTGAGGCAACTGCGATTGTGCCACCTGCTCGAAGGACTCGAAGAGCTTCTCTCAGCGCTACCAAGATATCATCCTCAGACAGGATCTCGAGGAAGAAAACGGATATGACATGGTCAAAACATTCGGCAGTTTCTGGAATGGAAAGCGCACTGCCATGGATGAAACGGGCTCTTTGAGTAAGCTCGAGCTTCACAGTCTTGCTTCTTGCTTTCAAGAGCATGCCATCGGAGAGATCCAATCCAGTGGCGTGGACGTCAGGATGCGCATGCAAAATCTCAAACACGCCCCTCCCAGTTCCGCACCCTATGTCAAGAATGCTGCCATGAAATGGACCGTGAAGCGCTATGAGGTCACGAACAAGGGGAGTTTCGGGTGATGAAATGAAATCGAACGCTGACGCAAACTTTCCATAAGACGACATAACAGAAAGTTAAATAACTGTTATTGTTTTAAAATGATGAGATCCCATTCGCGAAACTATGGTCCCAAATTAGTGTTTCCTGGGACTCTTGCAGCTGAATTTAAAAAGCAGAGTGATGAGTAACGTGCGTTGTGGATTCTGACGATCAAGGCGAGCCTGTCCACGACGAGCAGCACAATTCGTTGTTCTTGTTCTTCTTTTTGCTCGCTGGAATAATTGCTTCATGTGGGGCTTTCCATTGGTCGTCTAACATTGAAGATGCAGTTTATGTCCACGAGGTCAAGTCTCCGTTAGTTTTCTGATCAGCAGGGAATTCACATTGAGCCAGTCGTCGTCGTACCCGAAGCCAGCAACAATTCCAGCGTTGCACTTCTTCCCCAACCCGTTGACTCCATAGGCTTCGTTCTCATGCTGGTTATATTCATCGACCGTTGGATGCTTTTTCAACTGGCTTGAGGCCCTGAAGGTGTCCACTCCCGCCCGTCATTCTTCTGACCACAAGACCAACCCCCCTGAGCAAATTGATGACGCGCCCAAGCTCGAGGAAATCAAAGCTCCCATCGGCGAAGAACCCAAAGTCTCCAGTCCCACAGCAACTTCTTACTCTTGAAGCCTCAAACCGCATGCGCGCAGCCCGAGCAAGTACGGCCTCAAGACGTCTAGTCTCTAAAGCTTCAGCCCCAGCCCAGCCACGTTGACGAGACAATCGTGACGCACTCAGTCGTGTC
>JAIYDP010000262.1 GCA_027487435.1 Verrucomicrobiaceae bacterium
AAGATCCGCTGGCGACAACGCCCCTGCGAGCTGCGACAGTGCACGGAAACGGGACGACAGCGCACGCACGGCCTGCGACAGGTCGAAACAAATCTCTTGGGGCAGTCCGCGCACGGCACCATTTTCCCCAGTTCTTTGCATTGCTTCTGCGTTGTTTCATCGGTTTTTCTTTCCTTGATGTAACGGCTGACTGATCAATTATGCCCAAGTCCTAAAAGCTCCGCAATGCAAATGTTGCTGACGCTCGTGTGGCGCTTGATCCGGTTCGCCATCGCTGCTTTGCGGGAATCTCTTTTTTGATGCTTGAGTGAGGCGGCGTGGGTAAGACCAATCGGCTACGCGGGCAGCAACCCCGTGACGCTGCGGCGGGCGGCGTAGGGAGAGCGTTTCGGTGTCGATGGAGTCTATTCTAACGCACCAAAGGCACCATCCATCTAACGCACCAACGGTGCTTGCCATGCCATCGCCCACCATGGATCGGGCTTTCAGCCCTCGTGAATGCTCCTGAATCCGCAATCCTAGCCCGTTGGGCTAGGCTGGTATCGGGTGCGCCGTTGGCGCGGAAGCAGAGCAACGCAAATCAAGGGGCAGAGACGCAGCATGCAAAAAAAAGGCAACCCATTCTAACGCACCAAAGGATCCATCCATCTAACACACCAAAGGTGACATCCATGCAGCTAAGCTTCCATGAAATCGACATCGCGGATGCAAATAATGATTCCACCTCAGTGATCATTTCTGGAGTCCATATTCACTGGCGAAGTCCTTTGCCTCGTCGCTGTCTCTCGGAATGCGTTGATAAATGTTCAGCAGCGCCTTGGTGAGTTCTGGGCCTTGCGGCAGGGTATCAACCCATTTCATGGAGTTCTCAGGATCGTAGGGATAGGTTTTGCCGGCGTTGGCGCTGGCGACGGCTTGGTAGTCGCTCTCCGTAAAACGGGAGGCGAGTAGACATGGCAACTGATTTCACTCTACCAATGCGCCGTTCGCACCAGTTCGAGCATTTATTTCAGAGGAAGGTTACAAAATGATGATTTTTATTTGTCGGTTTTTTCGGCTATTATGCGCGTGTATAGCTGTCATGAAAAAATATCTCATCACATTAGTCGTTGCCGCCACGGCGGTCGTTCACGCACAAGCCGCCGATCTCGCAAGCCAATTGCTGGGCTACTGGACGCTTGATGCTGCCCAAACCACAAAAGTTGCCGAAAGGGCGAATCGCGAAATCGATGGCTTGAAGCTGATGTTTATGGAGAAAAAAATGGTCTATGAGTTCCAGAAAGACCAGATGATCATCCATGTAGCCTCGCCAGATAAGGTGCCCGCCATGCCCTACACCGTCAAAGCGGTGGACGAAAAGGCGAAATCGCTCACTCTCGATTTAGGAGGTGAGAAGGAGATGAAGATCAGGCTCGATAAGGGCAAGATGGCACACAACGACCCCGATGACGGATGGATGATCTACAATCCCATGAGCAAAGAGGACTTTGCGAAATTTGCCAAAGCTGCGGAAACTGCCAAAGGGAAAGTAACGCCCGAACCAGAGGGCGGCAAAAAGGCTCCGGCTGCTAAAAAACTCGAAGATGTGTCCAAGCAACCCATTCCTGACGAGCCTGCTGCGGGGAAAATCCATGGTAAGGAATTCAAGGTCGAGAAAGCCACCCTTGATAACAACAAATTGGAACTATGGCAGGGTGGAGGTGAATCCAAGTTTGATACCAAAGAGTTTGAGATCATGAACCTTGGGAATGGGGCATTGGATGGCAAAAGATTCTCGGTGAAGCGGGATCAAGATGAGATCGGCCCAACAATCTGTATGAGTTACAAGAAGGAGGGCGAAGAATATCGCGGAGCCGAAAATTACCTCAACGGATTCTCCATGAAACTCGAATTCGGAACCGCTAAGGATGGCAAGATCCCCGGCAAGCTCCACCTACGCCTGCCGGATGAGGAAAGAAGCTTTGTCATCGGCACTTTTGAAGCGGAAATCAAATAAGCGATTCTATCAAGAACCACATGAATCAACCGATGGCAGAAAAACAGCAAGCCGTAGTCAAATGGATTTTTGGCGGCGGCTTCACCTTTCTGGGACTCCTCTTCGTGATGATCGGGGGATTCGAGTTCCTGCAGGGCCTGAAGACGAATGACTGGCCAGCGGCAGCGGGAAAAATCGTCGATTCGAAAATCGTCGAAAGCGAAGTCTCTGGTTCTTCCGGGCGTCGCAAAACTAGTAGTTCCGACAGGGACTACACGGTCGATGTCCGATACTCCTACGAAGTTGAGGGTCGGAAGCTTGAGGGTGACAGGCTGCGATATGGCAACGAGTCCCACGATTCCCGGGCATCTGCTATGGAGGAGCAGTCACGCTTCGCGCCTGGAAAGGAAGTGCAGGTGTATTACGACCCGAAGACTCCCAATCGGAGCGTGTTGATCAAGGGAATTGGTTTGTCTTGGTTGGCGCTGGCATTGGGCTTGATGGGACTCGTGATAGGCTTGGTGGTGATGTTTCACATGGCTAGAAAAAAGAACGCAAAAATCAAATAACGTTATGCCTGAATACACTCGCTGGCTGAACAACGCCGACCAAACCCGCGACAATGAGGTGTTTGCCGAATTGTATGCAGAGTTGCGCCGGATCGCACGATCAAAGATGGCAATGGAGCGCCAGGGCGGGACGCTGGACACTTGCGGTCTGCTCCACGAGGCATGGTTACGGCTGGAAAAATCTGCCCCAGAGCAGTGGCGCGATCGCAAGCAATTCTACGCCGCTGCCGCCGAGACTATGCGCCGCATTCTCGTCGATGCCGCACGGCGCAGGCTGGCCGCCAAACGTGGTGGCGGCGAAGATAATGTCACCCTGGATGACGATCTGCCGGTCGCCGCACCGATGGAAGATGACCACCTGCTCGACGTGCATGAAGCCCTCGATCGACTCGAAGCCGAGTTCCCGATGGACGCTCAAATCGTCAAGCTACGCTTCTTTTCTGGCCTGGGAAATGAAGAAATTGCCACACTGCTGGAAATCAGCGAGCGAACCGTGGAACGCCACTGGAAGCTCGCCAAACTTTGGCTCTATCGCGAGCTGAATCCTAACAATGAGAACTCCTAAAATTTTATCGATCAAATGAACAAAGAATCTAACGACGTGCGCGAACTATTGATCCAAGCCCTCGATCTGGAAGGCGAAGCTCGCGATTCCTTCATCTCCCACTCCTGTGCTGGTGATGCTGCACGGGAAGTGGAGTTAAAACAGATGCTGGCCGACTCGGAAAAAGCCGACGATTTTTTCTCGAATGCGCATGGCTCGACCGCGCAAGCCTCTCAATTCCAAAAGCCTTTCACCGAAGTCGAGGGCGAGCGGGTGGGCAATTTCATCCTGCGCCAACAAATCGGCGAAGGCGGCTTCGGCATGGTGTGGATGGCCGAGCAGATGGAACCCGTGAAACGCATGGTCGCGCTGAAGGTGGTCAAGGCGGGCATGGACACCAAGCAGGTGCTCGCCCGCTTCGAGGCCGAGCGCCAGGCCCTCGCCATGATGAATCACCCAAACATCGCCAAGGTGTTAGAGGCCGGTGCCACCGCCAGTGGTCGCCCCTATTTCACTATGGAGTTGGTCAAGGGCATTCCCATCACCGATTTCTGTGACCAGAGAAAACTAGACGTCAAGCAACGCCTGGAACTTTTTCGCGATGTCTGCTCTGCGGTGCAACACGCCCACCAAAAAGGAGTCATCCACCGCGATCTCAAGCCATCGAACGTCATGGTCACTCTCGCAGGCGACCAACCCCTGGTGAAGATCATCGACTTCGGCATCGCCAAGGCCACCCAATGCAAGCTCGTCGAAAAAACTCTCTTCACCCGCTTCGGTCAGTTCCTCGGCACTCCCGTTTACATGAGCCCCGAGCAGGCCGCCATGAGCGCGCTCGATGTGGACACACGCTCGGACATCTACAGCCTAGGAGTGCTCCTTTACGAACTACTCGCAGGAGTGCCGCCCTTCGATCAGCAAACACTTTTTTCCGTCGCTCAAGACGAAATGTTACGGATGATCCGCGAAGAGGAACCGCAAACGCCCAGCACCCGCATCAGCCAAATGCAGACGCAAAATGGTGCCGCCGCCATGCGCAAATCACCTGTCCCCGCGAGCACACTCAAGGGCGAGTTGGATTGGATCGTGATGAAGGCCATCGAAAAAGACCGCTCACGTCGTTACGAATCCGCGAGTGCCTTCGCTGCCGATATCAACCGCTACCTCGTCAATGAACCAGTGCAGGCCGCGGCTCCTAGCACGCTTTATCTTTTCAGAAAATTTGCCCGCCGACACAAGGTAGCACTTGGCACGGCGGTGGCGATGTTGGCTTTGTTGCTATCCGGGATTGCTACCACCACTTGGCAAGCAGCCCGCGCCACAGACGGCATGAAGCGCGCGCGTGAGGCCGAGAAACTCGCCGCGCAGCGCCTAACGGAATCCGAATCCTTCGCCAACGTTCTTCACGAAGTATTGGAAGGGCAACTGACGGGTTACTGGAAGCCCGATTGGAAAAAAACCCTCATGGCAGCTGCGAAAACGAATCACGAGATGAATCCGATGGAGATGTATTTTTTTGCCGAATCCGTCTTTGAATTCCAACTAGACAAAATGATCATCCATGGTCTAGCGGGAAACACCGAGGACAACCCACCCGCCCATTTCACCATCAAGAAGCCTGCGCAGGCTGGCAAAACCCTTGAGATGGAATTCATCCATGATGGGGAACTCGGCAAGATCACGGTGATCATCGAAAGCACAGCACTCACCCTCAAGGTAAAAGAAGACACATTCATCCTCAACCGCATCAGTGAAGCAGAGTTCGATGCATTTTCCGAACCAGCGGAAGATGCTGAAATGGGGCTCAAAGACATCAGCACGCAGATGATACCCGACAAGCCTGCTGCGGGAAAAGTGCAGGGAAAAAGCTTCAAAGTGGAAAGCGCTACCTTGGAAGAAGGCTGCTTGAGATTGTGGGCCGGCGAAGGATTTTTATCTCATCTCGAAGAGTATGAGATCGATCTCTCTCGCGAGAAGCTCGATGATTTTTCCGGCAAAACGTTTGCCGTGAAGTTGAATCAAGATACGAACATACAAATCACTAGGGCATATTCGACAAGTAATAGCTCCATCAAGACCAGCACATACTTGGGGGATTTTTCCATGAAGCTAGAATTTGGCACCGCAATGGATGGCAAAATCCCGGGCAAGATCCACCTACGCGTGCCCGATGAAAAGAGCAGTTTTGTCGTGGGCACCTTCGAAGCAGTGATTGAATAAAACCATGCACACACATCAACCAGAAAACGCCGAATGGGCCCTGCAAAACGGCTACGAGTATCACCCCGGCGAAGCCGAAGATCGCTTGGATCATGTGCGCGGAATCTATCGAGACAGGCCGTTTGAGACGTATGATCTTCGGACTGAGCGCAGCAGCGGCGATGATGGATATTACTTTTACTGGCGAACGATCGCGGTGATTCCCCTTGAGTGCCTCCGTTTACCGAATTTCGATCTTGTGCCGAGACGCGAAACGGCAGGTATGAATTTCCTCGGCGTCAAAGGCTTGGATCTGAATCTGGCTCCCAACGCATCGCACGATGAACGGGCGATGGTCGATGCGTTTAACAAAAACTACAGCATCTTCGGCGGCGGTGCTCGGAAGGCTCTTGAGGCATCGATCAAATCCGCACCACATCTTGTCCCCCGACTCGCGGATGTTGCTTCCATTCTCAAACCCAGCGTGCTGCGCTTCCTGGCCACCGCCGTCACAGGTAGCGTTAAGGTGCATGACGGGTATCTGACGATGGAGGCTCCGGAAACACGGGTCATTAGAGCAGGCATAAGCCACACTATCCTTACGGGGAGTGAACGCGACAGTCTGCTGAACATCGCCAATGATTTTCTCGATGTGCTTGCTAACACCACTTACGAGTCGCCACTGTGCGCCTTGACGCTGGAAAACACCTTCCGACCCGCGCAATTTCTTGGGACATTCATCCTAAAATCCGCAGTTGTAATGAGGATGGGAAGCGCAAGCGGGCCAGGTGGCGGGTCAGGGGGCGCTTTGAGTGGGGTCGAAGAGCAACCATGGAGGAGATTTCCCCATGTTCAAACTCAACTGCGGCGCAGTTCGACCCAACCATTGTTCAAGCCTTTGGTAGGCTTGTTTGAGAAAGTTGGCGAACTTCCC
>JAIYDP010000342.1 GCA_027487435.1 Verrucomicrobiaceae bacterium
CACTACTTTTGATACGTCAGAGCTGAGTTTAATACGGGGCACTCCGTTGAGCTCGACGAGTTTAAAAACGGCGCCGAGCGCGGGTTGGGTTGAGCACGTGACCAAATGCGTGCCGATGCCAAAGGTCGTGATTTCGTGGTGCTGCTGCCCCAGCGACAGCAGCGTCTCTTCGTCGATGTCGTTTGAGGCCACAATGTGCATCCCTTTAAGCACCTCAACCCCAACCGTAGCCGCAGCCTCAACCGCCAACCGCCGCGTCTCCCGCGATAGGTACGCCCTCCGCCGTCAACAACCCCCCTCCCCCCCCAACAGGTCGCCGGAGTCGATTCTGACGCCGATGGGGGTGTACCCCGCCTGATGCAGCGCCGCGGCAACCGCGAGGAAATTTGGGACGCCGGAGACGAGGACGTCGTATGTGTCGACGAGACAGAGGAAACCGCGGGGGACTGGGGGGGGGTCAGAGGGGAAGGTGACGAGGGGAGGGGGGGGGGGACACGTGTAATGAAGGAAGCGTGCAGGAGGAGACGTGTGGGGGGGGGGGGGGGCACAGCTCTGGGCGTAACAAATGAACGCTGCGAGCTCGTCGTCTTTGGCTGCGCGGGCGAAGGGGAGCTTCGCGCGCATGGCGAGGGCGGCGTCGACGAGGTCGAATTTTGAGCCGTCGGCGGCGATGAGGTCGCGGGACTTGAGGTCGCGAAAGGACGAGAACGATTGGATGAACGAGTGCGCCTGCGTGCCGCGCGTTGGAATTTGAAACAGCATCCCCGCCAAGAGGTGCGAGGTGGCGTCAAAGCCGCCCATATACGCGTAGCGCGACGCGGATACGCCACCGTCAGGACCTGCGGACTTAAGCCCCCCCCACAAACGAAAGCAGAAAAATACATCCACCCATCCCCTCCTGACCTTGCGCGCGGCGCAAGCCAAACTCCAAAAGGATTTTATCGTCTCCAGCCGCGCGGCGCATGCGGGCGGCGTTGGTGGCGATGAGGGAGGGGAAGTTGAGGAGCGTCAGGACGGGGGTCTCCAAAAGTTGCACAATGGCGAGGGGGCCGTCGATGCGGACGACCGGCTCGCGTGGGAAGACAACTGAACCTGGGGGGGGGGGGGGGGGGGGTGGGTTTGACAACGGGGGGGGGATACCTTCTGGGAAGGAGGAGACGCGGACATTGGAGCAATTGACGGAGGAGAGCCACTCGAAGAAGGGGGGGTTGTCGATGGTGAGGTCCGTCTTGAGGAAGTCGATTTGCTCTGGCGTGAAATGGAAGTCGCTGATGAACGAAATGATCTCGCCAATGCCCGCTAAGAGCTATGATGCGTCAGGGATGCGGAGTGGGTAGCGTTGTCACAGTAAATTCTCCTTTGAAAGGATTCTTGCGAAAGAAGACTTCGAAAGTGGCATCGTGATTGTGCATATCGTTCATCCAAAACCCATACGCCATGGTCAACTGCGCCGTCAGGGGTTCGGTCACCATAGCGTGCAGGAGGGTGGTCAGGAGCTGTCTCCGGAGGAAACTTTAAGCATTTTAACTACCTGGTACTTGTCATTCAAGAGAGCATTGCTGAGAGGATTGACACAATGAGGCCATGGAGTGGACATCGCCTCAGCTCTCTTGCTTAGGATAATTGACTAGGTTAGTTAAAACGTTTGTGGGCGCAGGGATTGAACTCTGCATAAAGCAAAGCGGTATTCTGAGGAAGGTAAAAAGCACTGTCGGGCATAAATGATGAGCGCCGAGCGGGGAGGCAGAGTAGATCAGAACAGGATGAATTTTAAGAGAGACTCAAAAAGTTCCATGTCAAACATTTTCACAGATTCTGCACATTCGCTCTTCATTCTGGGTGAAACAAAAGGAGTAATCACTGAGATGTCATCCACCGTTTTTCACCGTTGCATGAAACGTCGTGAAGGTTGTGGTTAGCTTTTTGCAACGGACTCTTGACTGTTCAGTATTAAAAGGATCGTTCACCGTTGAGAGTATCAACGACGTCACCGACTAACTCTCCTAGAAATCATGTTCCGCCACGTGCGTCCCTTCTCTCATCATGAACTTACGATGCAGTCATCTTGGAAAATCCACGAGGACTCTGAAAACGTCCATCCAGCCGTCGGTACTCGCTCAAACAGCATCGCTTCCAAACTTTCTCTTCGCCCTCGCACAGTTCTCGGTGAACTGAATGGCAACGGCTTTGGCCTCCAAAATGGTCCCACCAGCGCTCGAGGGGCTGAGAAGCCAACGTTCAATCTCCGTAAGGAGAGGAAAATTGAAGCCCCTGAGTGGAAGGACATCGATGCCGCAGACATGAACGACCCCCTCTGCTGCGCCGAATACGTGAATGGCATCTTCGAGTACCTCCGCAGGTCCGAAGACTCTGGCCGAGCGTCATCTAGCTTCCTCTCCATGCAGTCTGACGTTAATGAGAAGATGAGGTCAATTCTCGTTGATTGGCTTGTGGACGTTCATCTCAAGTTCAAGCTCCATCAGGAGGTCCTCTACCTCACCGCCAACATCATCGACCGCTTCTTGGAGAAGCAGCGTGTTGCGCGCTCTTCTTTGCAACTCGTTGGCGTCACCAGCCTCCTCCTCGCCTGCAAGTACGAGGAGATTTACTACCCCGACATCTCCCGCCTCGTCTACATCTGCGACAGCGCCTACACGGCTCAGCAGATCATCGCCATGGAGCCTGTCATCCTCAACGCCCTCGGCTTCCGTTTGACCATCGCAACCCCAGCGACGTTCCTCAAGCGCTTCGTCAAGGCTGCGGAGGGTGACCAGCGATTTGAGCATCTTGTCTCGTACGTCCTTGAGCAGACGCTTCTCGACGTCAAGTTCCTCAAGTACGCCCCATCCATGCTCGTGGCGTCGTCTGTTTCCTACGCTCTGTCGCTGATGGGCAAGACCACGTGGACACCCACTCTGCTGCACTATACCAAGTACGCGGAGGACGACCTCACCTCTTGCGTGGCGGACATCCGTGCAGCCCATCGGAAGGCCGGCGAGTCGACGACGTTGATGGCGATTCAGAACAAGTACTCGACGCGGTACTCCATGGTTGCCACCGCCTATCGCGCCATGTAGATTGATGCTGTGAAATAGTTTTGCGAGAGTGAGAAATTTGTCAGGATTGCTTTAGAAGCAACCCCTGTTATAGATGTAAATAGAGACTCAACATGACAACATCGTTTACTGTCGCTGAGGCTCCGATTGTGGAGCGCCTTCCATTTCAATCAGAAACAGAAGGGGCACAACGACGGCAACAAAAGTGGTACCAGCAATCCACGCAGCACTAGCACATTAGTAGCCGCCCACTGCAGAAACAAACCGCCCAGTTCCGTTCATGCATTCGCCAGCCACATGTGAGATGTTTGAGATCACGTGAGAAAACTTTTGAACAGAAGGATTGCTCTTGATGCGCAGAATTTTATCGCGGACAGCTTCCATGTCTGCACTCAAAAGTGAAAATAATATTCGTTAGAGCGCACAAAAGGCACGAAGCAATTGCGCACGTTTGAGCTTGTAAGTAACTTTAGAAAGCTTGCGAGAATCTCAGTAAGACGCAAACTGTGTAAGTAAAATGAAAATTACGTTGTTGCACAATTGAGCATTAGATAAACTGTCATGAGCGCAGAAGAGCTGCTTGCCAAAACGGAAGAGTGGTATTTCGGATCATCTGAGCTTGAGAGTAGTATCAAGCAGTTTGCAGAGCAGCACAAGGACAAGTTTAAAGATGAGTCCTCAGAGGAAAACAAATTGGAGTGACACCCCTGCGGATGAGATAACTTGTCAGATTCATGGACATATACAAAGAGTTTTGCGGGCTCATTGACAGCCAGCTAGATGGTGTGAAGTGCGAGGAACGGATGCTAACCTGGTAGCGTTTTTGCAGACCCTCGGGGTGTCAGCGGAAGATTACTTTGCCGCAGTGAAAGATGTAAGGAAATCATTCATGCTTGAAAAGGCCACCATTGGGTTCGTCCGCATCATTCCTTTTTCTATCTTGGGCCGAGGAACTGTGTTGACCTGATCAGGCGCCACAGTCGTACATCCTCAACGTGATCTTGGCGACAGCTGACTACGAGACGTTCATCAACCTCATGCGAGAGCACTAGAGATGTTGTGTAATTGTATATTCATCTGAAGCAGAAATGAACCATTCCTTCCCATCGGGACAACGAGCTGCGTTCTGTACATAGCATACACTCCCATAAGTCGCACTACTTTGACTTCTTGTCTGCTTTGGCAACTTCTTGTGGCCCTGATGGTCGCGTAGTTGTGTTGTTGGGGAGCATCGCAGGGGCCTTTCGCGAATTGAAGATGCCCCAATCGGGAACGCTGATCTTTCAAAGTTAGACAGACCAATCGAAAGCTGCCAGCCACGCGACACAAAGGCCACCCAGAGTGCCGTACGAAGTCACGTAGAACGATTTCATGAAAAAGCCGAGAACGAAGCTTACAATCTATGCTCTCAGAACGCAAAGATGACTCGTTAGAGCGTACGCCAGACAAAAGAATGATTGCTTGCCCGACTCTCTCAGCCCTCTGCTGGGCGACCAGATCCATGGATAACAGATAGTGGAATCTAGTTTTTAATGCTTCGATCTGAGCAAAGTAGAAACTTGGCCCAAGGTCGTGGTCGCAGAAGCTGAACAGATTGAAGCGATTGGAACTGCCCTGTTCAAAGGCCTGTTGTTTCATGTTGAAGCTCAGGTCGATCGAGGTTGGGTAACTCGATGGAATGAAATTTCAGTTTGCTACTCTCGGCAACGTGTGCGAGCGCATTCATTTGTTGAGAGCTGATTCGTTCGTCCAATTTGATGAGACGCAACGTCGAATGGATGCGGGTGGGCTGAGGAGGCCACGCGGTGGGTACGGGGAGGAAGCGGCCTCAAGCGGGAAGTATCGATATCAAAGTCGCCATCATAGGGGCGGAGAGAGCGGGAGCCGCTGTAGCGGTGGAGACGAGGGGGCGGGGCGATGGTCAAATATACGCGCGGCATTCATGCGCACCAACCGATCGGGCAGATGGCGCGCCAACAACTCCCCACGCGAGTATGAGGACCCACCATTCTCCTCACAATCTGTATCGCACACACCTTGTAGATGTGGGCGTTGATTTGTTCAATTGTACATTAAGACTTCGCCGACAAGTCATCGGCTTGCTTCTTCGCGTCAAACTCTCGCGCTCCCTCGAGCCAATTTCTTGCCCATTTGGAATGGCACGGCCAGACTAGATTGCCTGTGACCAACAAAGAAGGTCTAAGGATGCAACTTCTACGCTTCAGTCTTCGTGAGGGTGACTTGGAGCTTCGCAACGGCTGGCGCGCTTACAAGCGCAATCGAACGATTTGGTCCGTTGACAGCGATGTAGATGATAACGAATATTAATTAATTTGTTAGAGTGATGGGAGTCCCAAGATTTTTCCGATGGCTGTCTGAGCGTTATCCTCTCACGCTGCATCCGATAACTTCGTCTGTTGCTGTGCCACAGTTTGACAACCTCTATTTGGACATGAATGGCATTATCCACAACTGCACCCATGGAAACGCTGATGACATCATCGCTCTCTCTGAAAAGGATCAAATGATGGCTATATTTCGCTACGTCGACGAGATTTTCAACCTCATCCGGCCCCAGCGTGTCTTCTACATGGCCATCGACGGTCTCAATCCAAGTGGATGCCCTCACACCTTCAGGCGTCGCACCCCGCGCCAAAATGAACCAACAGCGCCAGCGCCGCTTCAGAGCCGCTGAGGACCAAGCGCAGATCGTCCGCCAGGCGCAAGAGCGAGGCGAAGAGCTTCCCGACACCCCCTTCGACTCGAATTGCATCACCCCAGGCACGACGCGGCACGCCCGTCTCTGACGCCGCAGGGACCGAATTCATGGCGCGGCTGACCGTTTTCCTCAAGTTCTTCATCCAGCACAAAATGGACACGGACCGCGCGTGGCAGGTCCCGAAGATCATCCTCTCGGGCCACGAGGTTGGCCCCCTCCCCCCCACCTCCCCTCACGCCCGCAGGTCCCCGGCGAGGGCGAGCACAAGATCTTCGACTACATCCGCACAATGAAAGTCCCCCTAGCCCCCCACCCCCCTCACCCCGCCCCCCCCCCCAAGATGCAAACCGACTACGACGCGAACACGCGGCACTGCGTCCTCGGCAACGACGCCGACCTCATCATGCTCTCCCTCTCAACCCACGAGCCCCACTTCGCCCTCCTCCGCGAGAAAGTCGATTTCGCACCCCCCCGTCGCAACCGCGACGGGACATTCCAAAAGCCGACGCGCGCGGAGACGGAGCAGAAGAAGCGAAGCAAAAGCTTTGAGCTGCTTTTCATCGGCATCTTGCGCGAGTACCTCGACGTGGAGTTCCGCATCGCCGCAGGGCTGGACCCCGTCCCTGTCGTTGGCGCACGCGTCGCTGCCCCCAAGTGGCGCGGCGCTATTTTTGACGCAGAGCGGGTGATTGACGACTTCATTATCTTTTGCTTCCTCGTCGGAAACGACTTCCTCCCCCACCTCCCGTCGCTGGACATCGCCAACGGCGGCCTCGACGCGCTGGTGACTTCTTACAAGGCCCTTATGACAGACGGGGGGGGTTACCTCCTCCATGACGGTGCAGGCGTGCTCGGCATGCACTGACCTGCGCGCAGGGGAAATTTCGCTAGCGCGGTTTGAGGGGCTGCTGCGGCTGTTGGCGGCGACGGAAGAGGACATCATGGAGCAAAAGTTGAGGGAGGAGGCGCGCGGCAGGAGGGGGCGCGGCGCTGCGGAGGAGGTGGACGATCTTGAGATCAAGGCGGTTTGAACCCCCCCCCTTCTCTTGTGGGTGCTGATGTGACAGCTTGCGCTTGCGGACGAGGAGGAGGGAGCGAAGGGGAAGGACGAAGGCGGAGGGGGGGAGGAGGGGAAGGAGGCGGGGGAGGATGAGGAGGTGTTCGTTTTCAAAGCAGCCGAAGCACCCCCCCCATGGAAAATCGATTACTATGCTAAGAAGCTCGGCGTCACGTATGGGGAGGGGGGGGCTGTCGATGACATAGCGCGCGCGTATCTAACGGGTATTTGTTGGTGCCAGCGCTATTATTACAAAGGCTGCCCGTCATGGGGGTGGTTCTACCCCTACCACTACGCCCCATTCCTTTCCGGTCCTCCCACCCCCCCCCCTCTTCTCTAACCCTTAAGACATCAAAGGCCTCAAAGACTTCACCCCCGCATTTGAGCGCGGCCGTCCGTTCGAGCCCTTCCAGCAGCTCCTCGCCGTCCTCCCCATCGCCTCCTCCCGCCTCCTGCCGGAGCCTTACGCCCGCCTCATGATCTACGGTACCCCCCCCCCCCCTCCCTCGGTGCACTTGCCGATCTTTCGTCCCCCCCCTTCCCTTGATGCGCTACATCTCCGCTCATGTATGATCCACTCCCTCATTTCAACCCCCCCTCTCCCTCAGAACCGACTCTCCGCGCCTTCTTTCCCGACTCCCTCGCCATCGACGCGGAGGGTACGCGCGCCCCCTGGGAGGCGGTTGTCCTCCTCCCCTTCATCGATGAGCCCGCCCTCGTGGCCGCGACGTCGCTCATTCCTCCGACGGCGCTGAAGCCTGCGGAGGCGGCGCGTAACAAACGCGGCGAGGACCTTTTGTTTGTTTTCAACCCGCTCGTCTCAGTTTCGGCCCCCTCACCCATCCCCGACGTCATTTCAAATTTAACCGCGGCCCATGTTTCAATCTCTGTATTCAACCTCCCCATCGCCGCGCCGTAACACCCCCCCCCCCTTACAACCTCTAGGACTAACCCCCCCTTAGCTTTGTCCCTGCGCTCTGCGCCGGGTCGCGCCCCTCTGAGGGCTTCCCCGTCCTTTCGTCGCGTAAATTCTCCGCCGCCGTCGAGAAAGCGCGCGTCAACGTCCATGGCACTGCCAGCAGGTCAATCGTCCCCCCCCCCATGATGCGGCTTGACATCTGACCTCTTAGGCGCCCATCAATCGTTTTGACCCTCTCCCAAAGCGGTGACGCCCCAAAGCGCGCAGAGCTTTTGCGCGGCCTCGTCGACGCGCGCGTTCAAATCTCGTGGCCGCGCCTTGCGGAGGGGGTGGTTGTGAGCGTCGCGGATGCGGCGAAGACGTTTTCGACGAGGGGGGGGGTGTCCAGCACCGACGGGCAGGAGTTTCGTAGGAACGTTGCGGCACTGACGAGTGCGGCGATGACGCGATTTGGAGTTCGAATCAAAGCAACCCCCCCCCTCGTTGTGGAAGTCCGCCCGTTCGTGGGGATGAACGTGACGCCGCTGAACGAGCGCCACAAAGTTTATTCCGCTGAGACAGTGACGTGCCTCTTCGACCTGATTGAGCCCCGCGCGTCTCTTGACGACCGTTTCAAAGAGACCCCCCCCCTCGATGTCACCGCCGCTCTCCCCGTAGGCGCCCCAGTTGTCGTCGTTGCGCAGAGCGCATACGGCCGCAAGGGCCGCGTCGTCGGCCACTCCGACGGCTCTGTCGAAGTGGAGGTACTCCCCCCTCCCCCCCCACCGCGCCCTCCTGCCGCCCGCCAAACCCCCCCCCCCTCACCCCGCAGACCCTCGAACCCCCCAGTGACGTGTCCGAGTTCTTTGGCGAGCTCGCCGTCGCGCGCACGGCCGTCCGCTTTGTCCCTTCGGGTGAGGTTGTACGCGCCGCGCGCCTCCACCCGTTCACCGTCTCGCGCGTCTTCGGCGCCATCGTCGTCCTGCCGGACCGCGTCGACGTGGGCCTCAACGCGAAATTCGACACAGCTAATTTGGTCACGCCGGGGCTTGCGCGGCGCGCTGCTGCGGGTGCGGCCGGGGAGAAGGCGGGCTGGGAGTATTCGACGGATGCTGCGCTTTTATTTAAAGAATATGTTCGACAATTCCCGTCCGTTATCGCGGGGTTGGAAGCGAATCCAACGTCGAGTGCGTACGCCATGCACGAGCTGTTCCCCTCCAACCCCGAGGAGGGGCTCAAGCGCTGCCTCGGCTGGCTTAAACGTAACAAAATGCGCCACTACAGCCCCGTCCCAGCCGACGCCGACTGCCTCCCCCCCAAACTTGTCAATTTCGTCGAGACGGCGAGTGACGCGTACATCGCCGCAACAAACGCGCGCGCGGAGAAGCGCGTGGGGAAGTTCGCGCCGCTGCAACTCCTCCGACCGCTCGAAAGTGGGTGCGAGGAGTCGTCGATTGTGCCCCCCCCCCGTCGGCTGTCGGCGGGGCAGAGGGTCGTTTGCATTGTCGGGGACGGAGCGATCCCGTTCGGGTCGAAGGCGACGGTTGTGATGGGGGGGGAGTCGGCGGTGGACGTCGTCGTGGACGTCGTTGGGGCGGAGGGGTCGGATTTGGGCCATCGCTGCACGACCATGCGCGGCCACACGGTCCCCGTAAGGTCGTTGCTGAGGATTGAACCGAGCCCGGAGATGGCGGCTTATCTCTGTGAGGGATTGTTTGAGTTGTCGCTCACTTGGCCCAGTCGTGCCGCCACCCGCAACAGCGCGGCCCACGTCGGCGAGGCAAGCCACCATTTCGTCACCACGTTCGACTGCTGTTGCCCCGCAATAACTCAGACAGGAACCATCCCGAACCCATGGGGAAGAGGAGATGGTCGGCCGCAGTCTGCTCAAGGAGGAAGAAGCGGCCGAGGCCAAAGTCCCTCCGCGGCTCGAGGCGCCATAGGAGAGAGCCCCTTCCCGGGCTCTCCCAGGGGCCGCGGGCACCAACCAGGCAGGGGCGGAGGCCGCGGACAACCACAAGGACGAGGAAGAGGAGGACCATCGGGAACGATGGACCCTTCCACGCCCAAGCCATGGCCAGGCAACTGAAGTGTACTCGTAGTCGATTGTCCATATTTTTGGCGGGAGAATGGACAGCCGTAAACTTGTTGAGCACCTCCTGGTTGCGTCTGCTTGCGACTGATATCTCATGCGCTAGCTCAGCAAGGCGTCTTCATGTTATGACGCTGCTACCCTCTCCTCGTTGCTTGAAGTGTCCAGCCATTGCATCTCAGAGGGCCGCCACGACCTGTACCGCGGAGGATGCGAGCTCGTGGGCGACGCATTTGGCGATGTTGATCCCTCAGCTAGGGGCTATGCTCCAAAAGGAAAGGTCCTATGGCTCAAGACAAGCCGAAGAATTCTCAAGAATTCTCTCTGAGGTCACTCGAAACTCCCGCTGCCACTGACTGAACAGATTTGCAGCTGCGCGTACTCTTGGATATCTTCTAATGCATCCTACACCCTCCTTCCCACCGAGGAGTCTTCGTCTAGTTTTATTGTCTCCATCAAGTTGGTTGACGCCACGGTTGTCGCACTGAAGGTAGGCCATCGCGTCCTTGGCCCTTCGAAACCCATCAGATCGCTGTTGCAACCTCCTCCCCCAGTAACTTCGACTCGGAAATTCGCCAATGCACCAGCTGCCTCAACGCTCTCAGCGCTCGCAACGACGCGACTGTCGAAAGTACTCGCACCCCTCCAGCGTCACAATTCACCCCCTACACCCCTGCCAGTGGTAGAAATCCTTCATCGCATCGCCGAGGCCTCCTCCTTCTCCCTCGCGCTGACAAACTCCGCTTGGAAGTTTCTATCCAAAGCCGTGGCCAAACTACCCCCCTCCCCCCCCTTCGACGGCGCCAAGATCGCCCAGACGTTGCTCTCAGAGGCCTCTCTCTCATTTTCGCGCCTAGAGGCTGACGCGCAGGTTGGCGTGTCGTTCTCCAGCAGCGCTAATTTCGAAAGGGTGATGAAGTTGCATTCGGGCGCACTTTAAAAGTGGTTCGTTTTTATCTCACGCATCTCGCGCATCTCACACGCATCATCCGTACGCCCCTCTCCCCTCAATGCCAATGCTGCAGCCAAGTCGTTGGACTCGATCCGAGAGCAGGCCATTGACCGATTCGCCGAAATAAAAAAGTAACCCCCTCCAAGCTCCTCTCAAGTCCCAAGCGCCGCTGACCGCATCATCTCAAATGTTCAAGTCACCCACCCGAGCCGTGCTCAAGACCTTGACGAGCACGTTGCTAAGCCAACCGCAGCCATCATCGTCGCCGCCCTCTCGTCCGACACCCTCCCCCTCCTCTCCGTCGCCGCTTGGGCCGACGCCCTTCTCTCCCCCACCTCCCGTAGCCTCCCTTCGGCGCGGCTGGGGGTCTTTTTTTCAACCTTTTCAACCCCCTCTGTCGCGGACCGCGTGAGGGGGCTTCTCTTTGAGAAAATGCCGACGCTGCGAACCGCCATGTTGGCATCGGAAGAGGCGCTTCTGAGTGCCGAGCGCGCGGGGAGGGGTCCCCTTCTTTACAAGGCGTTTCTGTTTGTTACATCTATCATTCTACGTGCAAACGATCGAGTTAGGTGGGTGGGGGGGTAGCTAACTCTTTGAGGAATTCGAGCAGGGCCTTCCTCATTTGGACGAGTTTCTCCTCGGGGGCATCGTTGGCTCGAGCGTCGTAATGCGCGTATTTGCAGCGCATTTGTGGAGCTTCGTCATCCGTAACGCCGACTTGAATTTTAAGAGCCGCTATGTTTCAACACTGTGTGATATGGTTCCCCTCCCCCCCCCCCCAATCGCATGTCCGCCTCACCCCCCCTCTCCCTGCACGCGCAGCTCGTGGAGGCGCATTGCAGCGCCGTTGCGCCTTTTAACTTCGTCCAACTCGCCATCGCGTGGGTCCTCGCAGATGTTTTTGAATACGCACCCCCCCCCCTTCGCACTCAAACGCTCTCTCTTCTCGATGGCGCCGCCGTTTTTAAGAACGTCCAAAACCTGTCCGCCGCAATCGCCTTGATTGCCGCCATGCCGCCGCAGGCGTCGCAAGACCTCCTCCGACCTCTCCCCCCCCTCGTGCAAACTGCCACCGGCCGCCTGCGCGAGGCCGCTCGCACAAGCAAGGCCCGCAACTCCCTTGTGGTAAGCGCTAAAAGAAACCACTCATGTCTTTAAGATCCCTCTGGTTGCGCTGTTGTTCTACTGCGTCAAGAAGCCACCCCCGGTTGTCTTGGTGCCGAACGACACCCTTCGCAACGTCGCCGACGTCATCGCGCAGTTGCTTACTCCAACCCCCCCCCCGGACGAGCCCCCCCTCACTCATTGGCTCCTCAAGCTCGCGGGCGTCGTTGGGACGGTTCTTTCTGACGGATCGCTATGCGCAGTATCCCCCCCTCTCCACATTGTCGATATCTGTTAGAATTCACTTTGCAGATTCTCTCTTCCGTTCAGCCTCAACTCGCTGACGCTGACGTCGCGCTTGGAGCTGCGTTCTTTATCTCTCAGTTAGCGCAGTTCAGCCCCGCCCCATCGCTCCGCGTTCGGCCCCCCCCCCTTCTTCCTTTGTTTAACAGATCAAAGAAAAAGTACGAAGACGCTGTCGTCTCAACGTTCAACTCCCTCCTCGCCCACTCTGCCGCTGTCGTGCGCGTTGACGCCTTGCGTGCGTACGAGGCCTTTGCAAGAGGCACCCCCCATACAACGGTCCTCGATGCTGCTGTGCCCGCACGACAAAAAGGCGCTATTGTTGGCTATTTAAGTCGCACTCTGGTCGAGGTGGAAGGAGAGGCGGTGCGAAGCCTCCCCCCCCACTCCCCCTGACATAGCCAAGGCACCTGGACAGGGTTCAAGCAGACTGTTTGGGACGGTGGGGTACGTTGGCGACGAGAGCGCGACCGCCGATGAGGACGGTCGAGGGTCTACGTGTGGCGATGCTCTCATTGCTGCGCTGAACAGTTGTTGAAGGGGGGGGTTCGCTGATACCGAAGCGTTGCGGTCGATTGACGGTCATGCGCAAGGACTCTGTAGCAGCGACGTCGCAACGCTTCGAGCGCTGCGGTCGGAGTTGGACCGCTTGGAGAAAAGAGCGCGGACGGGGTAACGAGATTGCATTTACTCGCAGCGACATCGACGAGAGGAGGTGTGTGTCTACTTTGACACCTCGGCGATGGCGTTGGCGAGGTGGTCGACGTTCTTGGAGGTGACCCCCGCCATGCTACACACGTCAGAAGCGAAGGGAAGGGCTTCGCCGACCTGACGCGGCCATCCTTGGTGAGGTAGATGTGGTGCTCGCCAATCATCTTCGCCACCTGCTGCTCCTTCAACCCCTTTCGAAAAGTCAGCGCCCCCCCCCCTTGCAGCTGACCGTAAAGGCGAACATGCCGATCTGGTTAGTGATGTGGTCCCAATTCTGCTTTGATCCGCGCGCGATGATGCCGTTCTTAAGAAGGGTGCGCATGGATATGATGCGGTCCGCCATGCCCTTGCACTCCTTCCGCCTGTCGCCGTCAGACCGGCGCTCGGTAATAGACGCCACCATTCGGCGGTGAGCTCCTTGTCGTTGAGGATCTCGGACACAATGCGCGCGCCGTGGATGGGGGGGTTGGAGTACACGGGGCGGATCGTAATCTTGAGCAGGCTCTCGATCTTCTTCGCCTCAGCTGCGTCCGCGCCGACAAACGTCAGAGCACCGACGCGCTCGCCTGCCTCGTAAGTGCCGCTTCCTCTGATGCCGAGTCCAGTACACATCAACAGCAATGACAAGTGAAAAAGACAAAAAAAGAACCGTAGAGGCCAAAGTTCTTTGCGAACGACTGCGCAAAGCAGAGGTTGTGGCCGTCTGCAATGAGCGTGCGGAGGCCTGTGGCGTCCTTCTCTGCGTCACCGCTGGCAAAGCCCTGATACGCCATGTCGACAAACACGACGTGGTTACGCTCCTTGAGCGCCTTTGAGATGGCCTTCCATTGCTCAGACGTGGGGTCAACGCCAGTCGGGTTGTGCGCGCACGCGTGGAGAAGGAAGATGGAGCCCTCCTGCGCCTTCTGCCAGAGTTAGATACGGGAGGGGGGGGGGGCAACGGAGATGTCCTCGAGCATGCCCTGGAGGTTGAGGCTGCAGTTGGAGGGGTTGAAGTAGGCGTAGTGCTGCACGTTGAAGCCAGCGCGACGGAAAATGGGGATGTGGTTAGCCCACGTCGGGTTGGGGAGGAAAACGGTCTTGCTCTGCACGCCGTAGATCAGCGCGAAGAACATGCCCGCAAGGCTGCAAGCGCCAGTGCCGGAGATGGTCTGCGTCGCGGCGAACTGCTTCGTCAGGTCGACAAGCCGCGCAACGTACGCGGCCTTCCTTGATGACGGGGTGGTCGGCACCCAGGGCAAAGCTGACAGCGCTGTCAACAAACTTCTTAACGCCCGTGATGCCGGCGTACTCCTTGTCCATGCCGGCCTCGACAATGCGCTTTTCCGCCTGGTCGTCAAATTCGAATTTTTTCAGGTAGAACCTTCTTCACACACGAGAGGACGTAAGGCTTTCCATTGTCGTCGCGGTAGGCGCCAACGCCGAGGTTGATCTTGCTGAAATATGAGCAGAAGCGAGCTACTCGTTACCGAGGGTCGGTGTCCTTGTTGAAGGCCTCCGTGAGACCGAGAATGGGGTCAGGAGGGGCCATCCAAGTCGATGCCCACGGGGATGTCGACAAAGGACGAGAAGAATGAGCAGCAACGACGCGGGGGGCGAAGGCAACAATGGATGAGCGCATGGTGAAAGGATGCGGTCGGTAGCCTGTAAACTTAAAGTTTGCTTTCTTTTTACGGGGAGTCACTGTAAAAACAAGTGAAGGAAACGTTTGTGCAAATTAAGAGAGCCGGGAGGGGTGGAAAAGAGGTGAGGTTGCTTCAAGTGTCACTTGACCAACGAGGAAGTAAACGACCTAACAGAACGTTTCGAAAGGAGCAAGGTAGCTAAACCTCCAAACTAAAGCAAGGATTGAGTTCAGAGGACGAAAAACGCTAAACTTAGACTCTTTTAGCCGTTTCGCTGTGCATTGTGCCCAAAGTGGTTAACAGACCACCATTATGACCGTTGATTAAATTCAAAAGTTTCACCGTTACAACAGCATTGCATGGCGTCCGTCCTCTTCACCAGCAGCGACACCTCGGCAATGATGTCCTCAAGCTCTTTGATGGGAAACAAAGAGAACGAGACCCCGTCCAAGGCAGCAGCGTCGAAAGCAACCGCAGCCGCGATCATGTCCCGCATCGCCCGGCCCACTACAGCCCCCGCCGCCCCATCCGCCGCCACGCAACAACCTTCGTCCGCCGCGATGTGAACCCCCCTCACACACCCCCCAGGACGGACTCTTCCGCCGGAGAAAAGCAATGGAACCTCGCCGACTTTGACATTGGCAAGCCCCTCGGCCGCGGCAAGTTCGGCAACGTCTACCTCGCGCGCGAGAAGAAGAGCCACTACGTCGTCGCGCTAAAAGTCCTCTTTAAAAACCAGCTTGCCAAGGCCAACGTCGAGCATCAGCTCCGCCGCGAGATCGAAATCCAGTCCCACTTGCGGTGCGCCCCCCCCCCCCCCCCCCCCCCCCCCCCCCCCCCCACCCCCCCCCCCCCCCCCCCCCCCCC